>JBCDGG010000076.1:0-25115 GCA_038757905.1 Pseudomonadota bacterium
GGCGTCGATCACCCCCATCTCGGTGAAGAAGCGCAGGCGGCCGATCTCCGGCACGATCAGCATCTCGCCGTCGGCGTTGTAGAACACCTCGGTGTGCATGCTTTCGGTCACGGCATAGGTGTGGATCGCATAGCCCACCTGGGTCAGCACGTCGCCGCCGGTGGCGATGGTGCGTATGCCGTCCGGCCAGGTGCCTGCATCGTCGGGGATCGGGGCCGGGTCCCACCGCATCGGCGCCAGCGGCAGATCGCTTTCGCCGGCCGTGGGTGCCGAGCGAAAATGCGGATAGGCAACGGGCGCGGTGTCGGACACGTGCTGGACCGTCGGACGCATACGGTAGAGCCACGTCCGCTCGTTGGTCGCCCGCGGTGCCGTGAAGGGCGTGCCGGACAATTGCTCGGCATATAGCCCGTACGGGCATCGCTGCGGCGAGTTCTGGCCGATGGGCAGGGCACCGTCCACGGCCTCGGTCTCGAAGTCGTTTCCGAACCCGGGCATGTAGCCTTCGTTGTACTTGGCGCGACTCTTGGCGATCACGAACTCGGCTTCCGGCCTGTTCATCGCTCAGCCCTCCGCCTTCAGGACGCCGCGCTGGATCTGATCCTGTTCGATGGATTCGAACAGCGCCTTGAAGTTGCCTTCGCCGAAGCCGTCGTCTCCCTTGCGCTGGATGAACTCGAAGAAGATCGGGCCGATGACCGTTTGCGAGAAGACCTGCAGCAGGATGCGCGTCTGCCCGCCCCCGACCACGCCCTCGCCGTCGATCAGGATGCCGTGCTTCTTCATGCGCTCTATCGGCTCCTCGTGGCCTTTCACGCGGGCGACCGAGTTGGCGTAGTAAGTGTCCGGTGGCGGCGGCATGAACTCGATCCCAGCCGTGGCGATGGTGTCCGTGGCAACGTAGATATCCTCGGTGCCGACGGCGATGTGCTGGATACCTTCGCCCTTGTACTGCTTGAGATACTCCTCGATCTGGCTCTGATCGTCGGAGCTTTCGTTGATCGGGATGCGGATCTTGCCGCAGGGCGATGTCAGCGCGCGGCTGGTGAGGCCGGTCATCTTTCCCTTGATGTCGAAGAACTTGATCTCCGTGAAGTTGAACGCCATCGCATAGAACCTGTACCAGGTGTCCATGTTGCCTTGCATCACGTTGTGCGTGAGGTGATCGAGGTAGTAAAAGCCCGCGCCCTGAGGGGTTGGATCGCGCTCGCCCAGCCACTCGAACTCTGCGTCGTAGGGCGACTTCCCCTGATCGTAGTCCTCGACGAAATAGAGAAGCGAGCCGCCGATGCCGACCACGGCCGGCACGTCCAATGACTTGTCATTGCCGGTATACTCCGCCGCGCCATAATCGCGCGCGCATTTCAGTGCGTGCTGGGCGTCGACCACCCGCCAGGCCATGGCCGGCGCGCAGGGGCCATGATCCTGCACGAACCGGGCGGCATGGGTGCCGGGCTCACGGTTGACCACGTAGTTGATCCGGCCCTGGCGGTAGACAGAGATGTCCTTGGACCTGTGCCGGGCCACTTCGACATAGCCCATCTTCGTAAAGAGATCTTCGAGCCCGCCCGGGACGGGGTGGGCGAACTCCACAAACTCGAAGCCGTCGGTGCCGGCGATGTTCGTTTCGTCGATTTTTGCTTTCGGCGCTTCGTGCGGAAAGGGTCCCATTGCGGGGTCCTCCTGCCTGGCGCGTGGCTTTCGTGCCCCCCACGCAGATATCGCTGGCCCCGGCCCGCGGGGTAACCCGGGAAGAACGCGAGTCCCGGGGCAATGCCACCATAGCCCCCATATGTTGCGGAAACAACAATATCATTGATGATGCCATATCAAGCCTCCGTGCATCCTCGCATCGCGAAACCCCCTGGCGCACGGGCCATCACCCCCCTGCCGTCTTTGGCTTCAGGGCGGGTGTCGATCCTGACGCGCTACTGGCTACGCGACGTTTCTTTCGGGCTCCGGTCGGGCCAGGGCAGGGCGAGCAAGCCGGCGCCAGCAATCACCGCAATGCCGAGTAGCACCAGCGTATCCGGCAGTTCTGCGAAGAAGAGCCCGCCCCAGATGAGGCTAAAGACGAGATAGGCATAGTCGAACGCCGCAACGGTCGCTGGCGGCCCGTTCTGATAGGCATACGCCGCGCAGACGCTGCCGATCAGCAACAGGCCCGCCAGGGCCGCAATCGTCAGGGCCAGCGAGGTGTCGATGGCCTGCCAGTGCCCGAGCACGAGCGACCCGTCGCGGCCCGCGGCCAATCCCAGCCCGGCGCCCGCAAGGACGAAGGCGGCATTCAACAGGAAGGCCAGAATGAAGGGATTGTCGTCCCGGCACTTGGCGGCTGTCAGTACCATGGCCGCGGCATAGAGAACGGCGGCCAGAAGGGGGAGAAGCGTGCCGGCGCTCAGCCCGGACGGGTCCGGCCGGATGATCAGGAGAACCCCGGCAAACCCGCACGCGATCGCGACGAGCGCCCGCGCCGGCGGCCAGACGCGCGACAACGCCGCGGCGAAGATCACGATGAACAGCGGGCCCGCGTAGTAGACGGCAGCCGCCAGGGACAAGGGCATCAGGGCGAGAGAGGCATAGTAGGATAGCCACATCAGCACCAGCAACACGCTGCGGGCAACGGCCCATCCCGGGGCCGCAGGCATTACCGGCCCATGCCGCCGCGCAAGGAGCCAGAGCAATGGCAGCGTAAGGGCGGAGCGCAGCACGAACATCTGCCACAGCGGCAGTGACACGCCCACGCCCTTGATCAGCGCGTCCCCAAGCGACAGCGCCCCGACGCTCGTCACAATCGCCAGAACGGCCAGTCTCGTCCGGGAGTTCGCGCGCGTCTGAACCATAGGGTCGCCTCATGTCAATGATGCCTCGCGCCATCCCGAAGATCATGTATTGTCCTCCATGAAAAAGGAGTTCTTGGACAATTTGCATGAGCTGATGGAATGGATAGGCCCGCGCTGACCCTCCCGCCGCTGTCGCGCCTCAGGCCCTTTGAGGCCGCAGCACGGCATGAAAGCTTTTCGCTCGCCGCCCGCGAGCTTGGGATGACACAGACCGCCGTGAGCAAGCAGATCGCGCTTCTGGAGCGCGAGATGGGCACGGCTCTTTTCGAGCGCCGGAACCGCGCGGTCTTCCTGACAGAAGCGGGGCGCAGGCTGGGGCGTGTCGTCGGGGCGGCTCTGACGGATATCGCCACCGAAGTCGCGGTTCTGCGCGGGGGGCGCCGGTCGCGCGAGTTGGTGCTTCATTGCCAATTGTGCGAGGCGTTCTACTGGCTCATGCCAAGGCTGAACGGGTTTCACGAGCGCCATCCGGACGTGGAACTGCGGGTCGTGAGTTCGCTCAATCCGCTGACCGAGGCGACGGAAACCTACGACGTGGCGGTGCAGACCTCGGGCCGCGCCTCCGGCACGGCCAAGCTGGCCTTCACTGCGGCCGACGACATCTTTCCCGTCTGCGCCCCATCGCTGATCCCCGACGGGCGGACGCGGCTGACCCCGGAGGAGGTGCTGGCCTATCCGCTTCTGTCGCACCAGGTGGTTCCGCAGGATTGGATGGAGTGGGAGGATTGGTTCGCGGCCGTCGGCACCCCGGTTCAGACCCGCCCCCGCCTGATCCCGTTCGACAGCTATCCCGTTGCGCTGCAGGCCGCCATCGCCGGGCAGGGGATCGCCCTGGGGTGGCGGCGCACGACGGAGGCGCTGATCGACGAGGGCAAGCTTACGCGGCCGTGCGACGAGTTCGCCTCTCGCCCGACGGAGCTGTCGGTTTTCTGTGGCCAGTCGCGGCACCGGCATCCCGATACCGAGCGCCTTCTGTCCTGGCTCGCCGACGAACTCGCGCGCTAGAGGCGTCGAGGCGGAGCGCTGCCCCGGCCAATCTCTGAGGTAGGTTATGCCTGCGGATCATCGTCATGTGGCGCTCGCACCGCCCGGCGAGGGACGCCGCAAGGCACCAACGAGTTGTCCAACGCCTGTAGAGCGCTGCCCGTCCGGAAGTGGCGCACCATTTTCCCTCGCTCGTCCGGTCCGCTGCGTCGCCATGCAGACGGCTGGCCGATGACGACACGCCCGGTGCACGCCCGGGTGCGGCTTGCGGACCTGCCTGCGCCGCGTCATCATCCCTTGGATGAGCGCGGCGATGATTTCCCTGAGAGCCCAGACCGATAGATGAGCCAAATCCGACTGGGAATCGACGTCGGCGGAACCTTCACGGATGTCGCGGCCGTCGAGGAAGACACCGGCGCCATCTGGCACCACAAGGAGCGATCCACCCCGGATGACCCCGCGCGGGCCATTCTGTCGGGGACGGCGCAGGTGCTCGCCCTGGCCGGGCGCACCGGGGTGGATGTGGCCTTTTTCGGCCACGGCACGACCGTGATCACGAACATGATCCTGGAACGGAAGGGCACGCGCCTGGCCATGGTCACGACGCGCGGGTTCCGGGATGTGCTGGATCTGGGCCGGCAGGCCCGTCCGCATGTCTACGACTACCGTGTCGGCCGTCCGGCCCCGCTGGCCGCCCGGCGCGACCGCTACGAGATCGCCGAACGGATCGCGGCGGACGGGCAGGTCGTGACCCCGCTCGACGAAGACGCACTCGCAAGCCTTGCCCGGAAGCTGGCGGAGGAGGGGTACCCAGCCGTCGCGGTGTGCTTTCTCCACGGTTATCTGGCGCCGGAGCACGAGCGACGCGCCGCGGCCTTGCTGCGCGCGGCCTTGCCCCAGGCCTTCGTCACCGCGTCCCACGAAGTCGCGCCGGAGTATCGGGAGTTCGAGCGCTTCGCGACGACCGCGCTCAACGGGTTCGTCGGCCCCCGGGCCGGGCGGTACTTCGCGGCGCTGGAAGAGGGGCTGCGCGGGCTGGGCATCGCGGCGCCGCTCTACACGGTGACGTCGAATGCCGGCCTCGTTGACATGGAGACGGTGAAGGCGGTGCCGGTGCGCACCGCCTTGTCCGGTCCGGCGGCGGGGGTGCGCGGCATCGGGCGCGTTCTGGCCCGCCATCGCCTGGGCGATCTCGTCACCTTCGATGTGGGCGGGACGAGTACGGATGTCGCGATCCTGCCCGATGGGGCGGCGGGCACGGCCCGGGCGCGCGAGGTGGACGGGCATCCCGTCCTGGCGCCGATGGTGGATATCGAGGTGATCGGATCGGGGGGCGGTTCGATCGCCCGGCTCGATCCCGGCGGTGCCGTTCTGGTGGGCCCCGAAAGCGCCGGCGCCGATCCCGGCCCCGCCGCCTATGGGCGCGGCGGCACGGCGGCAACGGTGACGGATGCGGCGCTGGTTCTCGGGCGCATTGGCGCGGGGGCCGGGCTTACCAGCGATATGCGCCTCGACCGCGCCGCGGCGGAGGCCGCAGTGCTGCAGGCAGTCGGGGACCCGCTGGGTCTGTCCGCGCCGGACGCGGCGCAGGGCATCCTCGCCATTTCCACCGCCGGTATGGCGCGGACCATTCGCACCGCCGCTCTCACCCGCGGGTTGGAGCCGGAGCGGCTGTGCCTCGTGGCCTATGGGGGGGCGGGCCCGCTCCTCGGGGCAGAAGTCGCCATGGCCCTCGGGATCGCACGCATGATCGTTCCGATGGCGCCCGGCACGCTGTGTGCCCGGGCGATCCTGGTGAGCGATCTGGCCAGAGACTACTCGCTGACGCGCCTGACGCCGCTGGAGGGGGCAGCCGATCTGACGGCGGCGTTTCACGCGCTGCGCGAGGAGGGCGAAGCTTGGCTTGGTCAGGAGGGCGTGCCGAAGCCGGAACAGGCGTTCGACTGCGCAGTGGAGTGCCGCTATGCGGGGCAGAGCTTCGAGATTGCGGTGCCCGTGGCCGACCCGTCGCACCCGGCAGGCCTTCGCGTGGCTTTCGACCACCGGCATGCCCAGACCCAGGGGTTTTCCCTGCCCGACCGGCCGGTGGAGGCGGTCACCTTCCGGGTGCGGGCGCGCTCCTGCCGACCGGCCTTGAAGATGGCCGCCACCGCGCCCGCGACGGGGCGGTCGCCCGGGCGGCGGCAGGTCTATTTCGACGGCGCCGACTGGGAGACGGCCGTCTGGCATCGCAGTGCCCTTGCGCCGGGTGCGCGGATCGAGGGGCCGTGCATCGTCGAGGAAGACACCTCCACCACAGTGATTCCCCCGGGCTGGGCGTGCCACGTTCTCGACGACGGTACGATGAGCCTGACGCATGGAGGCGGGTGAGCGTTATGAGCAACACCGACGGGCTTGCCAGAATCCGGATGGGCGTCATCCATGAGCGGCTGCTGGCCGTGGCAGAGGATGTGGGTCAGCTCCTGATCCGAGGCGCGTTCTCGTCCAACATCAAGGAGCGGCGAGACTGCTCGACGGCGATCTTCGACGGCGCCGGCCGCCTGATCGCGCAGGCGGACCACATGCCCATTCATATCGGCTCGCTCCTGTGGGGCCTCCGGGCGCTGTTGAAGCGCTACGCTCCGGAGGAGATCGCCGAGGGCGATGCTTTCGTGATGAACGATCCCTACCTCGCGGGGGGAACGCACTTGCCCGACATCTCGGTTCTGACGCCGGTCTTTGCCGAGGGCAGGATCAGCCATTTCGTGGGTAACATCGCCCATCATGCCGATGTGGGCGGGCCCGTTGCGGGCTCCGTCTCGGGCCAGTCGCCGGACATCTTTCATGAAGGGATCCGCCTGCCGCCCATCCGCATCGCGCGGGCAGGTGTGCCCGACGACGATCTGATCGACCTGATCGCATCCAACACGCGCGCGCCCATGGAACGGCGGCTCGACCTGTCGACGCAGATCGGCGCGAATGTCCGGGGCGCCGCGCTGCTGCAAGCCGTGATCGACGAGTGCGGCTTGGCAGAGGTCGAAGCGGCGGGGGAGGCGATCCTGGCGCATACCAACGCGCGTATCCGCGCGGGCCTCGGTCGTCTGACCGACGGGCGCTACAGTGCGACGCGCTACCTCGATGACGATGGCGCGGGGTCCGATCCGGTTCCGCTGACGGTCACGGCGGTCGTGACGGGCGACCGCCTGACGCTGGATTTCGCAAGCTCCGGGCCCGAAGCGAAGGGCGCCGTGAACCTCAGCGCGTCCTCGCTGGAGGCAACAGTGGCCTATTGCGTGAAGGCTTTGATCGATCCCGGCGTCGCGGCCAATGGCGGCCTTCTGGAGGCGGTGGAGATCCGCGCGCCGGGCGGCACCGTGGTGTCCCCCCGGGAACCTGCGGCCGTCGCGGCACGAGCGGTGACCTCGAACCGCCTCGCGGGGGCGATCTTCGATGCGCTTCTGCCCGCATTGCCGGTGGACCGGCGCATGGCGGCAAGCAACGATTCGACGTCGCTCGTGGTTTTCTCGGGCGAGGGGTTCGTCTACCCGGAATCGATCGGCGGCGGCGCGGGTGCGATGGCGGATCGCGACGGTATGGATGCCGTCCATGTGCACACGGTGAACTCCACCAATCTTCCGGTTGAGGCGTTGGAGAACGCCTATCCCTTGCGCTGCACGCGCTACGCTCTGGTCGCGGGCTCGGGCGGTGCAGGGCGGCATACCGGCGGTCTCGGTATAGCGCGCGAAATCGAGGCGCTGCGCGACGGCACCGGGATGACCCTGCGGTCCGACGGCCATCGCTTTCCGGCCCCGGGTGCGGATGGCGGACGGGACGGCAGCGTCACCCGTGCCGTCCTGACCCGCGCGTCGGGGGAGGCCGAGGAGCTGCCGTCCAAGACGACGCGCCGGATGGACGCCGGAGACCGCTTGCTGATCGAGACGCTGGGCGGCGCCGGCTTTGGCCCTCCGTCCGAACGCAGCGCCGAGGCCCTGCGCGCCGATCTGCGCGACGGCCGGATCGATGAAGAAACGGCGCGCGATCTCTACGGGGCAGCCGCCGTCGCCTCAGCCCTCGCGTGAGGCGCGGTAGGCGGCGAGTGTCGCTGCGTCTGGCGGGTATGTCCCGTCGAGCGCGGCACCGTCCTTCAGCCGCTGCAGCAGGAACCGTTCGAGGGCTTCCTTTTCGGCGGCGGCGCGGGCGATGTCGCCCGCCAGCGCCCGCGGGATCACAGCAACGCCATTGTCATCCCCCACCAGCACGTCGCCCGGGCAGACGGTGACGCCCGCACAGTTCACCGGGCGCATGAGATCGGCCACCAAGCGCCGCGCCGGGCCGGGAATGGGGGCCGAGCCCAGGCAGAACACGGGCAGGCCCGTGGCCGCGACATCGGCGACATCGGCGATCCCGGCGTCGGTGACGATGGCAGCCACCCCCTTGCGCGCGAGGTAGGTCGAGATCAGCTCACCGAAGAACGAGATGCCGGGATCGCCGCCGCAATCGGTGACAATCGCCTGGCCCGCCGAAACCTCGCGCATCGCTTGCCGGTGCAGGTTCGGGGCCGTGCCTTCGGACACCGCGCGCAGCATATCCTCGCGCACCGGCAGGGCGCGCATGGTATAGGCCGTGGCCACGAACCGCGCCCTGCCGGGATCGAGGGGGCGCAGCCCGGCGAGAAAGCCGTTGGCGATGCCCTTGGAGGCCAGAGTTGCCGTGATCGTAGGCACCGGAAGGGCAAACAGAAGGTCCCGCGTGGCCGCATCGAGGGTGACGCCGTCGCTCATGGTGGTATCCCTGTTCATCGTGATCGCTTTCGGCGTACCCTCCGTCCAAGCCTTTGGAAATGCAATTGGGTGCGGAGGGGCATGGAACTGGACGGCAAACGCGCCCTGGTGACCGGCGCCGGGAGCGACGGCATCGGTCGCGCCGTGGTCCGGTCGCTGGCCGGGGCCGGGTCCCGCGTGGCGATCCACCATTTCGGGCAGGAGGCCGGCGCCCTCCGGCTCGCCGAAGAGATAGGCCGGGATGCGGTGGTCCTGGAGGGCGACTTCTCCGATCCCGAATTGGCACGGCGCCTCGTGCAGCAGGCCGCTTCCGCGATGGGCGGGCTCGACATCCTCGTGCATTGCGCCGCGACCCTGGCCCGCGTGCCGTTCCTCGAGATCGACGATGCGGAGTGGGACCGCGTCCATGCCGTCAACCTGCGCGGCGCCTTCGCCGTCGGTCAGGAAGCCGCGCGCGTTATGGCCGGACAGGGCGGCGGCCGGATCATCTTCGTCTCCTCGGTCAATCAGGATCATCCGACGCTGCACCTTGCGCATTACGTTGCCTCCAAGGGCGGGGTGCGGATGCTCGCGCGGGCCATGGCGCTGGAGCTGGCGCCGCTGAACGTCACCGTCAACCTGATCGCGCCCGGCACCGTGGAGACCGACCTGAACCGCGCCGCGCTGGCCGATCCGGGCTTTCGGCACGCCAAGCTTGGGATGATCCCGGCGCAGCGGATCGCGACCCCGGAGGAGATCGCCGGGGCCGCGCTCTATCTTGCGGGGCCGACGGCCGGATACGTGACCGGCAGCACGATCACCATCGACGGAGGGCTGACGCTGTGAGCTACGAGATCTACGCGATCCGATACGGAAGATCCGTGCGGAAGCGCTCCGAGAGCTTCATCGGCGGCGATCCCCATGACGGCCCGATGGATATGGCCTACTACGTCTGGCTCGTGCGCAATGCCGAGCGTGCGATTGTCGTCGATACCGGCTTTGCCCCCGATGTGGCCAAGGCCCGCGCGCGGGAGTTTCTGATTTGCCCGGGCGAGGCCATCCGCCAGCTTGGCACCGATCCCGCCACAATCGACAATGTGGTGCTCTCTCATCTGCACTACGACCACGCGGGCAACCACCACCTGTTCCGCGAGGCCACCTTTCACGTGCAGGCGGCCGAAATGGCCTATGTCACGGGGCCTTGGATGAAGCATCGCCACCTGCGCGTGGGCTATGGGGCCGACGATGTGAAGGTCATGGTGGATCGGATCTTCGCGGAGCGGCTGGTTTGGCACGAGGGGGATGCGGCGCTGGCGCCGGGCCTCGACCTGCTTCACATCGGCGGGCATTGCGCGGGGCTTCAGGCGCTGAAGGTGGACACCTCGCGCGGTCCGGTGGTGGTCGCCTCCGACGCGGCGGTGTTCTACGAGGGGCTGGAGGGCGGGCGCCCGTTTCCGGCCGCCTTCCATGTGGGCGACGAGTTGGCGGGATATGCGCGCCTGCTTTCTGTAGCGGGCAGTGCGGACGCGGTGATCCCGGGCCACGACGTGCGCGTGATGGAGCGGTATCCGGCGGTGATCGATGGGGTGGCATGGCGGGTCGACGTCGCGCCCGTGGCACCATGAGGGACGGCGCAGACACCCCCGAGATCGATCCGGTCACGCTGGAGATCCTCGGCCATCAGTTCCGCGCTGCCGCCGAGGAGATGGGGATAGCGCTGTCGCGCACGGCGCGCACAACCTATGTGCGCGAAGCGGCCGATTTCGGAACGGCCCTGGCCACGCCGTCGGGCAAGTTCTTCGGCTATCCCGCGGCGCTTGGCGTGTCGGGGTTTCTCGATCTCGACGCTGGCCCGGCCCTGCGCGCCGCCGGTCCATTCGAAGACGGCGATGTGGTGATCACCAACCACCCTTACGAGTCCGGTGGCCTGTCGTCGCACATGCCGGACCTTCAGCTTCTGCGCCCCTATTTCCACGACGGGCGCATCGTGGCCTGCGGCTGGGCCTTCGTGCACACCGCCGATATCGGTGGGATGGTGCCCTCGTCCATCGCGCCCGACCTGACGGAGCTCTTTCAGGAAGGGCTGATCCTGCCGCCGCTGAAGCTGGTGAAAGCGGGCGAGATGAACGCCGATGTCGTCACGCTGTATCGGGCCAACTGTCGGATGCCCGATGCCAATCTCGGCGACATCCAGGCCATGCTGGTGGCGCTGGAGACCGGGGCGCGCCGCGTGGCGGACCTGATCGCGCGGCACGGTGTCGAGGTGTTCGAGGCCGCGCAGGGCGCCCTGGCCGCCTATGCCGAAGCCAAGGCGACCGAGGTGCGGCGGCGGATCCCCGATGGCACCTATACGTTCTGGGATTATCTCGACGACGACTTCGTGAGCAAGATCCCGGTCCGCGTCCGCTGCGAGATGACCGTTACCGACGGCGCGGTCCATCTCGATTTCGCAGGCACCGACCCGCAGGTCCCCGCGGCCTACAACGTGCCCACCGGGGGGGCGCGGCATGTCTGGCTCACGCTGCGGCTGATGCAGTTCGTGGCAAGCTACGACCGTTCCATTCCGCTGAACCACGGGATCTTCGAGGGCATCACGGTGTCCGTGCCCAAGGGCAATCTGCTGAACCCGGTGTTTCCGGCGCCCGTGGGCATCCGCTCCGCCCCCGCGATCCGGGTCGGCGATGTGGTCACCGGGTGCCTCGCCCAGGCGGTGCCCGAACTGATCCCGGCCCCGTCCGGCGGCACCGTCGTGCCCACCGTGCTTGCCGAGTACGATGCCACGCTCGGCACGCGGCGCGTACAGGTGATGCAATCCCTCGTGGGCGGTACCGGCGCGCGCGCGGGCGCGGACGGCGTCGATGGGCGCGATACAAGCCTCGCCAATTGCTTCAACACCCCGACGGAGGCGAGCGAGGCGGAGGTCGGCGCGGTCGTCACCCATTACGGCCTGCGACCCGGCTCCGGCGGCGCGGGCAAGTGGCGCGGCGGTACGGGGCTAATCTTCACCATGCGGATCGAGAAGCCCGGCAGCGCCGTTCTCGGGCGCGGGCTCGAACGCTATGTGTTCCGCCCCTTCGGCCTGATGGGCGGGCGGCCCGGCGCCCCGGCGCGCGTCGTCCTGAACATGGGGCGCCCGGGCGAGCGGGAGCTTGGCAAGATCTCGATGGTTGAACCGGAGCCCGGCGATACCGTGACCCTGATGAGCGCGGGCGGCGGTGGCTACGGAGATCCGTTCGAGCGCGCCGTCGAGGCGGTTCTGCGCGATGTGCGCGCGGGCTTCGTGAGCATTGCTGAGGCGCAGACGATGTATGGTGTGATCGTCGCCGACGGCGAGGTCGACATGCCGCGCACGCGCGAACTCCGCGCTGCGCCGCGCCCCGAACCGGAGGAGTTCGATCTCGGGCCGGAGCGCACGGCCTGGGATCGGGTCTTTACCGACGCGCGCATGTCGCGCCTTGTCGAGGCGCTGTTGGCGCATCCGCCCGCCCGCGCGACGCGTCTGCGCCAAGACCTTTACGCCGAGCTTCTGCCCGCATTGGGGACGATTCCATTTGACCGGCTGCTTGAGGATCCCGAGGGTCTCGGAGCGCAGTTGGACCGGTTGATCCGACGCATCGAGGCGCGGTAGCCGGCGGCGACAGGTCGCGCCGACCCCTCGGGTGTCCCGCGCTGGACGCTAGTCCGTTTCTCCCTGGGTTTCAGCCTCGATCGCGGCCTCGATCAAGGGGCCAACGGCGCGGCACTCCTCCGCTGTGGTGTAGGCGGCCACCGAAAGCCGTGTCCAGAAGGCACCCGAATGGGGCATGATGTGGATCTCGGCCCGGTGATGGGCCCAAAGCCACGCCTTGAGCCGCTCGGACACCGCGCGATCTGCCGGCAGGCCGCCGGGCAGGCGGACGGTCGCCATGGTGCCGAACATCTCGGGCGGTGCGCCCGTCTCGGTGCCCCAGCGGTCGGCCAGGGCCTGCGCTTCGGCCACGGCGATCCGGTGGCAGCGGGCCCGCATCTCGGCCCCGCCGATCTCGGCGTGAAAAGCCAGAGCAGCGGGAACGGAAAGCCATGCCGAGGCATCCCGCGTGCCGATCTTGTCGAACTCCGCCGTGAAGCCCTTGCCAAGATCGTGCGAGATCACGGTGGGATGTAGGCCCGCCTGACGCGCCGATGGTGCCCAGAGGAAAGCGGCGCCCTTCGGCGCGCACAGCCACTTGTGGCAGTTGCCGACATACCAGTCGACGCCGAGGGCCGGAACGTTGAGATCGAGCATCCCCGGCGCATGGGCACCATCCACCAGGATGGGGACGCCGCGCGCGCGGGCCGCGGCAGCGATCTGCGCCAGGGGGAACTTGATCGCGGTGATCGAGGCAAGATGGTCGACCACCAGCAGGCGCGTCTTGTCCGACAGCGCGCCCACGATGGCATCGAGAATCTGGGCCGCGCCGGTCACGGGCATACCGATCTCGGCCACCTTGATCGTCGCGCCCACGGGCTCCGCCACGAAGCGGACAGAGTTGCGCGTGGCGTTGTAGATATGGTCCGAAATGACGATCTCGTCCCCGGGCGCGAAAGTGAGCGAGCGAAGCACCGCGTTGAGCCCCGCGGTGGTGTTCTCCACAAAGACGAGGTCTTCGGCCCGGGCGCCGACGAAAGCGGCGAGGGCGCCGGCCGCAGACCGGATCTCGGCCGGGGCTACGGCGTTGATGAACTGACAGGGCTGCGCTTCGAGCTGACGGCGCCATTCGGCCTGCGCCTGCAGAACCACTTTTGGCGCTGCACCATAGGACCCATGATTGAGAAAGATCATGTCCGCCTCGAGCGGCCAAAGCTCTTTGATGTCAGCGCCGTATCGGGTCATCATGCCTCCCGGATCGCATCAGCCACGGGAGAGCCCTATGCCCCACCAGATCGACGCCACGCATCGTGCTCTGCTGGAGGGCTGCTCCGTCCCCGCCGTCGTGTCGACCCTGTTTCGGATGGGGTATCAGAATGTGTTTCTGCGCGGCGTGCGGCCGCTGGCGCCGGAGGCGCCGACGATGGTGGGCCCCGCGATGACGCTGCGCACGATCCCGATCCGCGAGGACATGCGCGCCGCTATCGCCGAGGGACGGGCCGAGAACCTGCAGGCCCGGGCCTTCGACGAGGCCGCAGCAGGTGAGGTGTTGGTCTGCGAGGCCGCGGGCGTGACGGAGACGGCGCTGCTGGGCGATATGGTCGCCACCGCGTTCCAGGTGCGCGGCGTGGCGGGTATCGTGCTGGATGGCGGGGTGAACGACCGCGCTGCCATCGAAGGGATCGGTCTGCCCGTCTATGCCGCGGGCGACGCGGCGCTGCCCTTCACCTCGCACCGGCACATCACCGCCCTGAACGAACCCATCGGCTGCGGCGGCGTCGCGATCTTTCCCGGCGACGTGATGATCGGCGACCGGAACGGCGTGGCCGCCATTCCGCAGGGGGTTCTGGCCGAGGTGGCGGAACAGGCCCGGGAACGGGAGGAACTGGAGCAGTTCTGCGCGGCCCGCCTGCGCGAGGGGGCGCCCCTGGCCGGGACCTATCCCCCGGACGAGGACACCATCGCTGCCTTTCGGGCCCAGCGCCGCGCCTGACCTAGGGGTCATGCGCCCGTCGCCGCGTCGGTGTAGTTCTCCACGAAGCTGCCGCTTCGGCCGGGTTTGCCGCCCGCAAGCAGATCCGCGTTCACGCAGGAGCGCAGCACGCCTGTGCGCAGGAAATTCGCGACATTCTCCATGGCGATCCGGCGCATGTCGATCACCGCATCCGGGCTGAAGAACGCCGCGTGGGGCGTGATGATCAACCGCCCGTCCAGCCACGGTTCCGATGCCTCGAACGCGGCCATCAGGGGGTGCGTGTAGTCAATCGGCTCCTTCGGCAACACATCGAGCGCCGCACCCGCCAGCCGCCCGTCGCGCAGCGCGACCTCTACCGCGTCGAGGTCCATCGTGCCGCCGCGCGACGTGTTCACAAGGACCATGCCGGGTTTGGCGTGGCTCAGGCTTTGCGTGCCAATCAGACCGCTCGTTTCGGCCGACAGGGGCGTGTGCACACTCAGGATGTCGGTCAGCCCCATCAACTCGGCAAGGCTCTCCGCCCGGATAAAACCGAAGGATTTCTCGATCCCTGGCGCCAGGTACGGATCGTAGAACGCGATGCGGAAGCCGAAGGCCTGGGCGCGCAGCGCCGTCGCCGTTCCGATGCGCCCCAGGCCGACGATCCCGAAGGTCAGGCCGCGGGTGCGCCGGACGGTTGTCTGAACGCGCGCGTCCCAGCCGATTCCGCGGGACCGCAGCTTGGCATCGTAGGCGACGATCCCGCGGGTCAGACACATGGCCAGCGTCACCGCGTGGTCGGCCACCTCCGCTGTGCCGTAATCGGGCGCATTGCATACCGGGATGCCGCGCTCCGCGCAGGCGGCGATGTCGATGTGGTTGAACCCCACGCCCGCCTGGCTGACGATCCGGCAGCGCTCCATATGGGCCACCGTCTTGCGCGTGATCGTGTTACGGCTGCGGCAGTTGACCAGCGCGTCGCAGGCGGCGAATTCTGCGGCTGGCGGAAACCCCCGATCGAGCGTACGCCAGACTTCGAGATGGGCGGCATCGCCGATCACGGCGCGCTCGACATCGGGTTCGGCGTCGAACTGGGGATCAATGATGAGAATGCGCATGCCTGGGATTAGAGGCGGATGAGCCCGAAGGCGCAAGTCATCACCGTTGTTTTGCTTGCCCTTTTCTGGGCTCTGAACTGGCCGATGATGAAAATCGGGCTGACGGCTGTCGAGCCGTGGACGTTCCGTGCCACGATTGTCTTCGTCGGCGGCGCGGGGTGCCTTCTAGTGGCCTATGCCCTTGGACAGCCGATTGCGATCAGCCGGTCGGATCTGCGGCCGCTTCTGTGGCTGACGCTGTTTCAGGGCCTGCTGTGGAACGCGTTTTCCGGGTTCGGCATCGCGTGGGTGGAGGCGGGGCGCGCCGCCGTGCTGGGCTTCACCATGCCGCTCTGGGCGACGCTTCTGTCCATTCTGTTCCTGAAAGAGCCGGTCACGGCCCGGCGGATCGCGGGGCTGGCCCTCGGGATGGGGGCCATGGGGTTGCTGCTCTGGCCCGCGCTCGAAGCCGTCGGGCAGGAACTCGCGGGCGGGCTGCTGATGATTGCGGGCGCGATGTGCTGGGGTGTGGCCACGATCATCGTGAAGGCCGTGAAATGGGAGATGGGCGTGCTCGCCCTTTCCGGATGGCAGTTCCTGCTGGCGTCGTTCCCGCTGATCGCCGCGGCGGTGGTGTTTGGCGAGCCGGCCAGTCTGCTGCGAGTCGATGCGATGACGGGAGCGGCGCTCGCCTATTCCGCTCTGATCCCGATGATCTTCTGTCAGGCCGTCTGGTTTGCCGTTGTGCGGCGCTTGCCCACCTCGCTCGCATCGACGGGGACACTGCTGGTGCCGCCCCTTGGCGTCTTCCTTGCGGCATTGATTCTGGGCGAAGAGGTCGGCGTGCTGGAGGTTCTGGCCCTGCTCATGGTGATTGCCGCGCTCCTGATGATCCTGCCCGGGTTTAACTGGCGAGCCAGCCTCCGTCCACCGCAAGCGTCTCGCCTTGAATGAAGGTCGCCTCGTCGCTGGCAAGAAAGAGCGCCGCCCCCGCGACGTCGTCGGGCGTGCCCAGCCGGGGCCAGGGGGTGCGCGATTCCGAGAAGGCGATGACCTCTGGCGCGATGGCGGGCCCTGTCTTGCCGGTCAGGATCTTGCCTGGCGCGATGGCGTTCACCATGATCCGGCGCTCGGCATAGTCGCGCGCGATGGACCGCGTCAGATAGTCGACGCCGGCCTTCGACACCCCATAGGTGCAGTTGCCGGGCGCGGCGCGAATCCCCAGCTGTGAAGAGATGTTGATGATCCGGCCGCGGGTCTCGCCGATGACATCCTGCGCGATCATGCGCGAAACCGCAGCCTTGCAGCCGTGAAAGACGCCGGTGAGGTTGACGGCGAGGACGGCGTGCCACTGCTCCTCCGATGTCTCCAGAAGGGGCTTCGGCGGAAAGCGCGTCGTCATGGCGTTGTTGACCATGATGTCGAGCCGGCCATGGCGCGCGATATGCTCGGCGACCGCCGCGTCGACCGAGGCCCATTGCGAAACATCGCAGGTCACGAACTCGGCCATCCCCCCCGCACCCACGATCAAATCGACCGTCGCCTCGCCCCCTTCCACCGGCGCCGTTGTGATGTCGGCCACCGTGACGGCAGCCCCTTCGGCGGCGAACCGGCGGGCCATGGCACGGCCCAGACCAGAAGATGCTCCGGTAATGATCGCCGATCGTCCCTGAAGTCGCATAGTTGTGCACCCGGTGAAGCATTGAGCAAAAAGTCATTGCGGCAGTGCCGCTCGACTCGCAGGATCGCACTAGGTTTAGCCTACAAGGTCAAGCGCTGGGCGGATTGCCCGGCCTGGCCGCGCCACGGGCGGGGGGGCTCGTATGACTCTGTTTCTGATCCGCCGGCTGATGCAGGGTGTCGTGATCATCTTCGCGATGTCTCTGATCGTGTTCCTGGGGGTCTATGCCATCGGCAACCCTGTCGAGATCCTGATCAACCCCGATGCCACGCCGGAGATCAAGCAGCAGACCATCGAGAAGCTGGGGCTCGACCGGCCCGTCTATGAGCAATACGGCGTGTTCGTCGTCCGCGCCCTGCAGGGCGATCTGGGCAACTCGTTCATCTATGACGAGCCCGCGCTGCAACTGATCCTGCAGGCCATGCCCGCGACGCTGGAGCTGGCCATCAGTTCCCTCGTTCTGGCGATGATCCTGGGCATCCCGCTCGGCATGGTCGCGGGCTACTGGCCCGATGCGTGGTTCTCCAAGGTGATCATGACGGGTTCGATCCTGGGGTTCAGCCTGCCGTCCTTCTGGGTCGGGCTGATGCTGATCCTGCTCTTTGCCGTGCATTGGGGCGTGCTGCCCTCGGGCGGGCGCGGCGATACGGTTCCGATCTTCGGGATCGAGGTGAGCTTTCTGACATGGGACGGGCTGAAACACCTCTTTCTGCCCGCGCTGAACCTCGCCCTCTTCAAGATCGCCCTCGTCATCCGGCTCACCCGCGCCGGGATGCGCGAGACGTTGCAGCAGGACTATATCAAGTTCGCCTATTCCAAGGGGTTGCCCGTGCGCCGGGTGATCTTTGTCCATGCCTTCCGCAACATCCTGATCCCCATCGTGACGGTGCTCGGCCTTGAGTTGGGCACGGTCATCGCCTTCGCCGTCGTGACCGAGACGATCTTCTCCTGGCCCGGCATGGGCAAGCTGATCATCGATTCGATCAACCTCTTGGATCGGCCCATCGTGGTCGCCTACCTGATGCTGACAGTTCTGATGTTCGTGGTCATCAACCTGGTGGTGGACATCACCTATTCCTTCATCGACCCGCGGGTCCGCCTGACGGAGATCGACGAATGAGCGTGGAGAGCGACGAGAGCGGCCTGGCCTCCGCGCCCGAAACGGCACCCGCCAAGGAGCGGACGGGTTTAACGAAGTTCGCGCTGGACTACGCCGAAAGCCCCATCGCCATGATCGGACTGGTGCTTTGCCTGATCATCGTGCTGGCTGCGATCTTTGCGCCCTACGTGACCCCGCAGGACCCCTACGATCTCGTCAATCTCGACCTGATGGACAGTCGTCTGGAGCCGGGAGAGACCGGGATGACCGGCACAATCCACTGGCTGGGCACCGACGGGCAGGGGCGCGATCTGTTCTCCGCCATTATCTATGGGCTTCGGATCAGCCTCGGCGTCGGCGTCGTGGCCGGTGTCGTGGCGCTGAGCGTGGGAACGACCGTGGGCCTGACCGCCGCGTTCTTCGGCGGGCGTGTGGACACGATCATCAGCCGCATCATCGAGTTCCAGCTGTCCTTTCCGGCGATCCTGATCGCGCTGATCATGCTCGCCGTTCTGGGGCAGGGGATCGACAAGGTGATCATCGCCCTCGTGGCCGTGCAATGGGCGTATTTTGCCCGGACGGTGCGCTCCGCCGCGCTGGTGGAGCGTCGGCGCGAATACATCGACGCGGCGCGTTGTGCGGGGCTGTCGAACCGTCGGATTATGTTCGGCCATCTCATGCCGAATTGCATCGCGCCGCTGATCGTCGTCGCGACGGTGCAGGTGGCCAATGCCATCGCGCTGGAGGCCACGCTGTCGTTCCTCGGCCTCGGGATGCCGGTCACCCAGCCGAGCCTCGGCCTGCTGATCGCCAACGGGTTCGAGTTCATCCTGTCGGGCCGCTACTGGATCTCGACCTATCCCGGGATAGCGCTGCTGATCACCATCGTGTCGATCAACCTTGTCGGCGACCGCATTCGCGATGTCCTGAACCCGCGGCTGCAGACATGAGCCCACGTCCCGCGCTCGAGGTCTCGGGCCTCAAGACCCACTTTTTCACCAAGGCCGGCGTCGTCAAAGCCGTCGATGGCGTCAGCTTCTCCGTCGCCAGCGGCGAGATCATGGGGCTGGTCGGCGAATCCGGCTCCGGCAAGACGGTGACGGGGTTCTCGATCCTCGGGCTGGTCGATCCGCCCGGGCGCGTCGTCGAAGGCTCCATCAAGGTGGAGGGCAGCGAGCTGGTCGGGCTCGACCGGCGCGCTCTGCAGCAGATCCGCGGGCGTCAGGTGTCGATGATCTTTCAGGATCCGATGATGACGCTGAACCCGGTGCTGCGGATCGACACGCAGATGACCGAGGCGATCCACGCCCATGAGACCGTTTCGCACAAGGCGGCCATGGCGCGGGCGCTGGAGGCGCTGGACAAGGTCGGCATTCCCGCGCCCGAGGAGCGGCTGCGCGCCCACCCGCATCAGCTGTCGGGCGGCATGCGGCAGCGCGTGGCCATTGCCATCGCGCTCCTCAACCGCCCCGCCGTCATCATCGCGGACGAGCCAACCACGGCGCTCGACGTGACGATCCAGGGCCAGATCCTCGCCGAGATCCGGACCCTGGCCGCCGAGTTCGGCACCGCCATCGTCTGGGTGACGCACGATCTGTCGGTGGTGGCGGGCCTCGCCGACACGATCTCCGTCATGTATGCGGGCCGGATCGTGGAGCAGGGCACGGTCGACGACGTGCTAGACCGGCCGGCGCATCCCTATACGCGGGGCCTGCTCGACAGCGTGCCCCAGATCGGGCAAGCCCGCGGGCGCCTGAAACAGTTTCCGGGCATGACGCCGTCGCTGCTGAACCTGCCCAAGGGCTGCCCGGTGCAGCCGCGTTGCGCCCGCGCAAGTGCTCTATGCCGCTCCGCGCCGGACCTGACGGAACAGTCGCCTGGCCATCTCGCGCGTTGTCACCATCCGCTGACCGAGGCGGCGCAGGAGACGGCAGAGTGACCTTCGACGCCCCCCAGACAGACCACACGCCGATAGGAGAGGCCGGAGAGGACCCGATCTTGCGGCTCGAGGGCATCTCGAAGCGCTTCACCAAGCCGATCGACCTTGCCGCGAAGCTCCTGAACCTTGTCGGCGCCAGCTACAGCGACCGGACCGTGCACGCGGTCGACCACATCGACCTTGAGGTGCGGCGCGGCGAGGTCGTCGGGCTGATCGGAGAGTCCGGCTGCGGAAAGTCCACGCTCGGCCGGGTGATCGCGGGGATCTACCCGCCGAGCGAGGGTACGATCTGGTTCAATGGACAGGAGTTCAAGACACTGACCCCGGAGGAGGCGAAGGACGCCGCCATCCGCATCCAGATGATCTTTCAGGACCCGATGTCGTCGCTCAACCCGCGCAAGCGGGTCGTCGATATCGTCGGGGAGGCGCCGGTGTTCCACGGCATGATCTCGCAAAACGAGATCGAGACCTATGTCGACGAGATGCTCGCGCGCGTTGGGCTGACCGGCGATGTCAAACGCCGCTTTCCGCACCAGTTCTCCGGCGGGCAGCGTCAGCGGATCGGGATCGCCCGGGCGCTCGCGCTGAAGCCGGACTTTCTGATCTGCGACGAGGCGGTGGCCGCGCTCGACGTGTCGATCCAAGCGCAGATCCTGAACCTGTTCATGGATCTGCGCGAAGATCTGGACCTGACGTATCTGTTTATCAGCCATGACCTGGGGGTGGTGCATCACATCGCCGACCGGATCGTGATCATGTATCTGGGCCGGGTGGTGGAGAGCGCCCCGAACCGGGAGCTCTTCTCGAGCCCGAACCACCCCTACACCCAAGCCCTGCTGGAGGACGTGCCACGCATCGACCGTCGCCGCCAGACCTATCACCCGATCAAGGGCGAGTTGCCCTCGCCCCTAGACCCCCCGAAAGGCTGCCACTTTCACCCCCGCTGCCCGCACGCGATGGACCGCTGCCGCGCCGAGGCGCCGACCCTGCGCAAGATCGCCCCCGGGCGCATGGCGGCCTGCCACCTGAACGACGGATGAGGCACGGGGCGCGGGCCCCGACGCAGGGACCGGCCCTCACCGAGGCCAGGGCGCCCTAGCTGGAAGCAAGCCCATCGCTGAGCTTCGCCAGCAGGCGTTGCAGCTCGTGCAACTCCGCCCCGTCCAGCGTCGTGCCGTCGACCATGCAGGCCGTGATGTCTGGCGCCTCGTTTTGGAGCGCTCGGCCCCGGGGCGAGAGGCGGATCAGGACCGACCGTCGGTCCCGCGTGTCTTGGCAGCGTTCGATCAGCCCCTGCGTTTCAAGGCGTTTCAGAAGCGGGGTGAGCGTGCTGGTCGTCATGCGCAGCTGCGCGGCGATCTCGGTCACCATCTGTGCGTCCCTCTCCCAGAGAAGCGTCAGCGTGATGTACTGGGGATAGGTCAGGCCAAGGCGGGTCAGATGCGGGGTGTACGCCCGGTTGACCACATGGGACGCCGTATAGATCCCATAGCAGAACATATCCTCCGCTCGTGTTGGCAGTTCCCGCCTGTTCACCGCGTCCCTCCGGGATTTGCATCGTGCACGATATAATTATTGACACGCCTGCGCAAATGCCACAAGGATCTCGAATATGTCGTGCGCGATATAAAAGTGAGGAAGCATGTCCTGGTTACCCAGCTTAGAAACTGAAACGCCCGAAGCCGGCTTCGATCTGGCGATCAAATTGGCCCGAATGGCGGTGAAGAAAACGCAGCCCGACGACGCGGCGCGCAGCCGGATGCGGCCCGACTACGCCAACAACGCGGACAGCCTGACGATGGTGTCGCATGTCGTTGCGACGAATTTCCAAACGGTGGCACGGGCGAACAATTACTGGCGCTGATCCCGCAGGTGCGCGCAGCCGCACGTTACCGGAGGGGCCCCTCGGCTCGAAGGTTTTAGCCCCGGACTGACCGGTGTATTGAGTGCGCCGCGGAACGCTCTAGGCGGCGATGATGCGGTCTTCCTTCGGAGTAAACCGCGTCACGCCGATCTCCGCCATCGAGTCGAGCACGGCGTTCAGGATCAGGGTGATATCCCCCTCGGTCAAATCGCCCATCGTTCCGATGCGAAACGTCCCGGCCGACGTCAGGCGGCCGGGGAAGATGATGAAACCGCGCCGCTCCATCGCCTCGTAGAACGCCGGAAAGCTGTAGTTCGGATCGTCGGGGTCGTGGAACGTCGCGATGATGGGCGAGGCGTGCTCGTCGGGCAGAAAGGTCGCGAAACCACGTTGGCGCAGGCCGTCCACCAGACGGCGCCAGTTGCGCACATAGCGGGCGTGGCGCGGGGCGGTGCCGCCTTCGGCCCTGTGCCCCTCCACCGCCTTGGCAATGGCGAGCATCACATGGGTCGGATAGGTGGTGCGGAACCACCCTTTCTCCTCCAGGAACGCCCATTGCGCCGAGAGGTCCAGCACGGCAGAGGGCGCGCGGCCGATCCCCTCCCGCAGGCATTCCTTCTTGGCGATGACGAAGGCCATGCCGGGCACCCCTTCGAGGCACTTGTTGGGAGAGATCATGATCGCCTCGACATCCATCGCCTGCGCGTCGAGTTCGAACCCCCCGAAGGAGGCGATGGCGTCAATCATCAGTTTCACGCCATGGGCCTTGCACACCTCGGCGATCTCGGCGACGGGGTTGAGGATGCCCGTCCCGGTATCGCAATGACAGATCGCGACATGGGTGATCGAAGGGTCTGCCGCGAGTCGAGCTGCGACATCCGCCCCGGACACCGGGGGCACGATCGGCCCTTCGAGGGAGGTGACGCGATAGCGGCAGGCGGCGATGACCTCGCGCAGGCGCAGCCCGTAGAATCCGTTCTCCACCACCAGGACATGGGCCGCGTCGCGGTCGACGAGCGAGTTCAGCGCCGCTTCGATCCCGTAGGTCGCGCTGCCCTGCATGGGCACGCAGTCGTAGACGTCGCCGCCATTGGCAAGCTCCACGAGGTAGGACCGCACGTCCTTCACCAGTTGCACCATCTCCGGTCCGTTGGGGCTCTTGTCATAGAGCATGGCGGCCTTGGTCTCGGCGGCAGTGGTCAGGGGACCCGGAGTGAGCAGGTAGGTCGGATGGCGTTTCTCGGTCATCTGGTTCTCCCTTCGGCTAGTCTGGCGCGGCGGATCGGCGGGCCGCCCCGGCGGCGAGGCTTTCGCGATGCGTTGCATAGGCGACCGCCCCCAGGATCACGGCGGCCCCCGCCCATGTCCAGAAGTCCGGCACCTCGCTGAAAATGAGGTAGCCCGCCGCGACCGCAAAGATCAGGCGGATGTAGTCGACAGGCGCGAGCGCCGATGCCTCCGCGACCTGATAAGCGCCCACCATCAGGAACTGGCCGGTCGTCCCGGCCACGCCGACGAGCAGCAGCATCGGCAGGTGATGGGGCTGGATCGTGTGCCACATGAACACCGCGGGGATCGCGATCAACACGAGGCCCATCGAGGCGGAATAGATCATGATCGTCATCCGGCCCTCGGTCGCCGACAGGCTGCGTGTCAGGATCATCAGCAACGAGGCGACGAAGGCCCCGGCCAGGGCAACGAGCATCCCCGGTTCCACAACCGCAAAGCCTGGGCGCATCACGATCAGAACACCCAGAAACCCCACGATCACGGCGCCGATCCGGCGCGGCCCGATGCGCTCTCCCAGCATCAGCGCGGCGAGCACGATGACGAACATCGCCTGCAGAAAAGTCAGCGTCGTCACCAGCGCCAACGGCAACAGCGCGAAGGCAAGGTAGAACAGGAACATGCCGCCCGAACTGCACAGCGCGCGCGCGACATGCTCGGGCAAGCGGTCGGTTCGCAGCACCGCGCCGCGCGTCCACCAGATCAGCGGGGCCAGCGCGATCACCTGCGTCGCCTGACGGAACACACCGATCTGCGCGATCGACAGATCCTCCGACAGAAAGCGAACGACCACCATCTCCGTGGTGAAGAACACCCAGGAGAGCGTGAGCAGCACCGCGCCCAGAACGTTGCGCGTAGGTCGTGCCGACGTAATCACACCTCGGCTCGTGCGCCGGTCGCCAGAGACGTAGAGACGCCTTCGAACACGGCGATGCCATTGATGACGTCCTCGAGCGCAATCGGATAGGGCGCGCCCTGACGGATCGCATCGGCAAAGGCTTCCAGTTGGAGCCTTTCGGTGGAAACCGCGGGAAACGTCCAGACCTCTCGAACCCCTTCTAGCGGGGTCCAGGCGAGTTCGGTCTCGCCCCGCAGCTCCAGCCAGCCCCGCTCGCCGAACACCTGCAGCCTGAAGATCGGCGCGGTGGCCGTCATCGCGGTGAGATAGCCGGTGGCACGGCTGCGGAAGGTCAGCAGCATGCTGGTGGTGTCGTCGAGTTCGATCTCGTGCACCAGCCTGTCGCTTTGGGCCGTGACCGACGCGATCGGACCAAGAAGGTGGATCATCGCGTCGATGACATGAATGCCGGATCCGGCGAGCCCCCCTGCGGGGCTCTCGGTCGGATCGACGCGCCACATATCCGGGGTATAGCGGGCGCCCACATGGCCGCTCATATTTCCTTCGATATGAAGGATGGTGCCCAGATCGCCGGCCGAAATCATCGCCTTCATGCGCTGTACCGCCGGAAGAAAACGGCGGTTGTGCCCGGCCGCGAACACCACACCTGAGGTCCGCACGGCCTCCATGGCGGTTTCGATGCTGTGCCGGGTCAGCGTGACGGGTTTCTCGCAGAACACATGCTTGCCCGCGGCTGCAGCCTCGGCGATTTGTGCGGCGTGCTGCGAATGCGGCGTGGCGAGGACGACGCCGTCGATCTCGGGGTCGTCGAGGGCCTCGGAAAGCGCGCTGCCGAGGTCAAGACCGTGGCGCTCGCACCATGCCTGTGCCTTTGCCGGGGAGCGCGCGATGGCCTTGGTGAAACTCACCGTCTCCGAGACATTCTGAACCGCCTCGACAAGGATGCGGCCCCAACGGCCGGGCCCGACAAGGGCAAGGCGGATCATTTGCGTCTCCCGTCATGGGACGCGGGCCGGCACCCCGGGGGCCGCCCGCGCGCGCCGGTTGCTTGGCCGTCACGCACTCGGCGGGCAGGGCGGTCACCGCGAAGGGGGCCTCCTCGGCGCGCGGCAGATAGGTAAGCTTTTAGGAATCGCCCCCCCAGATCGCCGACAGATTCACC
>JBCDGG010000077.1:0-24942 GCA_038757905.1 Pseudomonadota bacterium
CCTCCTGCCGCGCCTGCATCGTGTCCAAGGCGTCCGCCACGGGCCCTCCCTTCCCTTTGGCGGCATCTCAGACGGCCCGGGCCCCGGATGTCCAGCCCCCTGGGGAACGGAGTGCGCGCCCGGGTCGCTCGCTTGACGGCGGACGCACGAGTTGCGCCGGGCCGTGGAGGCGGTGATCCGAGTGGGGGAGCGGGGCGTTTTCTGGTTGCCAGATCCGAACGACGCTCGGGCAGTGGTCCTATCGACGGACCATGGGCGCCGCGCCCCATTCCCGCCAGCGCGCGAGCCGCGTCATCGGCGGGCCGCGGGTCGGCGATGTACCGGCTATGCGGGGCGATCTGTGGGGCCACGTCATTGGTCTGTTCGGGCGGAGTGCTTGTGGGGCCCAATCGCCAGGCCGTGGGCGCCGCGCCCCATTCCCGCCAGCGCGCGAGCCGCGTCATCGGCGGGCCGCGGGTCGGCGATGTGCCGGCTGTACGGGGCGGTTTATGGGGCCACGTCATTGCTTCGGTCGGGCGGAGTGCTGGTGGGGCCCAATCGCCGGGCCGTGGGCGCCGCGACCCGTTCCCGCCATCGCGCGAGCCGCGCCGTCGGCGGGCCGCGGGTCGGCCGTGTGCCGGCTGTGCGGGGCGGTTTATCGGGACACGTCATTGCTCTGGTCGGGCAGAGTGCTGGTGGGGCCCAATCGCCGGGCCGTGGGGGCGGCCCGACGATGGCGCGGCGACCTGAGGCCTCTACTCGACCAAAATCAGCATCAAGGGGTTGCAAGCTTGTCTAGGCGGACGACAGCGTTCTTAAGGATGCGAAGCCTCTTTTTGCAAGCTTGTGCCCCAGCTCGCATATTGTCTGCCATCTCCCAAAACTCGTTAAGGCTCGTGAAGCCTTCTTGATTTGATGCTATATTCACAAAGACAGTTTCAATGTGAGTTCGAACGAGGTCTATTGTCCTATACGACTCGTTCCGCCGCACGGGCGAGTCATGGACCACCGCATTTCTCCTGTGAAGAAGGTGCCGCGTGAGAAGTACTGCATCGCTGTTATCGGGATAGAGCGACCCAAGCCGCTTGATCGCAATTTCAGCATCGCCCCTTTCAACGTTCATTAGTCTCTCCAGAAGAATCCAAAGCTTCAGGAACGCATTCACGTATGAGGGTTCTGATAATGCTTCGTGATAGTCAGAAAGGCACCGCTCGAGAAGAACTCTCATTGGGGACTTTCTTAGCCATTCCTGAATGCGTCGTTCGTTCTTTCTAATTTTTGGAATGACGTCCTGAGTGAAACCGCGGTACTTTTGCAACGGCTTGATTTCGGTATACCAGTAGGTGCCGCCATCCGCCAAACGCCCGTCCGGCTCGTGCACTGTGATGAACGGAGCCAAAGCGTGAGAGCAAAGAGGTGTATCAAACGGAACGATTGGCAGCATCGGGCGGCCTTGACGGTACAGAGTTACAAATGAAAGCAGGCCTAGATAGAAACGTATCCTCTTGTCCGCAACAAACTCAGCCTCGTCGACATTTCTCGCTTTGACAGCAACCGAACAGATTGTAGCCACCTCAAGGTCCGCGCCAAAGGTTTCAAAATGAACTGATGTTGCCCCGAGCTCTTCGCGCTCCCGAATGATGCGGCTGGTAGCGCGAGTACTTCGCCTTAGATTGAAGGATATGGTCTCCTCACCAACTTTTTTCCTTCTCGGAAACACGTTCGCGGGGCCAAGAATTGGGTAGACAACACGGTATGGGCTCATTCTTCGAGAAAGATAAATATTCTTAATTCTGCAGACATCAGCTAGGAATCCATCCAAGCTCAAATCTTGAACCTGCCTGCAAGCTTCGTCAATAATTTCTCTCTTTCGGTTTGGGCTGAGCTGGCGCTCTTCGACCATTGTCTCCAGGGCATCTAACCAAACCTCGTACTCCTCAAAACCCTTGGGAAAGCGTAAGGAATTCTCACCCTGCAATACTCGTAGAGAGGATACTTTTTCTAGAACCTTCTGAGCTGCTCCGCTTTTCTTATATGCCTTCTTTATCTTCAAATCGAATTACTCCCACAAACTCCCGCCATTCCCCCTTCGACATGCCGGATGTCTCCTGGGTGACGTCCTCTCCTTTCAGCATCCGCCGGATGCACTCCACCCCCTTGGCCGATAGGTTTACCCCGCCCATGCGGTAATCCTCGAAGGCGGCATAGGCGGCGGGGACCCAGTCGGCGACCACCTGACAAATCGCTTCGGCGTAGACGCGGATTTCGTATTGGGCGTGGGCGTCGGCGCGCAGGCGCAGGAAGTGGAAGAGGTTGTGCAGGTCCACCTTCCAATACCATTGGGTATAGACATTGGCGGGCAGGTTCATGCGGGCGAGTTCGCGGGCGAGGCCCTGCTGGTCGTCCTGCGACAGCATCTCCTCATAATGATCGTAGCAGCGGGCGGCGTCGCCTTTCAGGATCTCCAGCACGCGCTCGGCCTCGGCCCCCTCCAGCGTCTCCCCTCGCCCCTGGTTGTTGACCTGGGACTGGGCGGCGAGCGCGTCGGGCTGAGGGATGTAGAACTCCCTGTCCAGCACCGAATAGCGGGCGGAGTATTCGTTGACGTTGGCGGTGCGGTGGCGGATCCACTGGCGCGCGACGAAGACGGGCAGCTTCACGTGCAGCTTGATCTCGCACATCTCGAACGGGGTGGAGTGCCAGTGGCGCATCAGGTAGCGGATCAGGCCGCTGTCGTCGCGCGCCTTCTTCGTCCCCGCGCCATAGGAGACGCGGGCGGCCTGCACGATGGCGGCATCGTCGCCCATATAGTCGATCACCCGGATGAAGCCGTGGTCCAGCACCTCGTGCGCGGAATAGAGATGTGCCTCCATCCCCGGCGACACCGCGCGGAGCGTGGGCTGGGGGGTGGCGCGGGCGGCCTCGATCTCGGCCTTCTGCTCGGCGGTGATTGGCATGGGAACCTCCTGACATTCGAGTCGCCCCCTACCTTATCTGGTAGCCCCCTCCGCGCCAACCACCAGATCGGGGGTCTTCTGGCACATATCCAGTGCGGCGCGTTTGCCTCACTTGCATGAAGAGCCGCACGCGACCCTTTGGCATCGTTGACTTTTCACCTGGGTGTCGCAAGCCTCGCGCTCAAACGGGGTTAACCCGAGCAGTGATACGAACAACCGAAGGCAGGCAAATCATGTGGAAGCAGGCGTCTCTGTTTGCGCTGGTGGCGGCCGTTGCGGCATGCTCCGGCGACGGCAGCCCCAACCCGGTCAACGGCAATGAACCGGCAGATCCGACGAACCCGGTGGAACCGCCGCCCGAGGGCGTGATCATCCCCGAGGAGATCGCGGACGACATCGGGTCGGTCCGTTGGGAGCGGGGCGAGCCCGGCGATGGCGACGACGAGCTGATCATCACCGGTCTCCCGCTCGACGACAGCCCCGTGGAAGGGGTCTACACGCGGGCCCCGTCGGAAGACCTTCCGGGTTACCTCGCCTTCTCCAAGCAGGATGACCGGCTGGACCGGATCTTCGTTGCGCTTGCAGGCGAGACGCCCGACAGCGCCGTGCGCGGCTATGTAGCCGGCGAGGGCGGCCAGTTCGACATCGAGTATGGCGGCATTTTCTTCGAGCGCGACGGCGATTTCACGCCGCCCGACGCCGATACGGTGAATGGCCTCGTCTCCTATGCCGGGCGGTACGCCGCGGTCACCGACATCGCGGATCCCGAGCAGAACCTCCGCCTCGATCCCAGCGGCAGCGACCCGAGCAACCCGCTGCCCGTGCCGGACGGCGCCACCCCGTTTCAGGGCCGCACGATCAACGGCAAGGTCTTCATGAACGTGGACTTCGCGGACAATAAGCTGAACGGCGTGATCTACGACCGCACATGGTCGAACGGTCAGGCCCTGGGCGACGAGCGCTACATCCTTCTGCAGGACGGCGATATCGACGCAGCCGGGAACTTCGCCGGCAACGCGGCCCAGCAGCTCGCGGCACCGGCGCCCACCGAAGAGGAACCGAACCCGGTCGCGGATCCTCCGCGCGCGGTCGGCAGCTATGCCGGCACCTTCGGCGGCGAAAACGCAAGCGGCATGGTCGGCGCGTTCTCCGCAAGCGAGCATATTCGCCGCCAGGTGCCACCGGATCCGGACGACCCGGGCGCGCCGCCCGCCTTCGAGGATGTGCAGTTCTCCACCGAGCGCGGCATCTGGACGATCCCGCGCTGCGGAGAAAGCAACTCCGACCCGGTTTGCGGCGAACTCAGAGACGTCGAAGGGATCATAGCACCGCAATGACCCCGTCGCGGGCCAAGCGCAGCCTCCTTGCCAGTGTCAAGGCCGTCCTCCTAGGGGCGGCCTTGAGTGCTGTGGCGGCCCCCTCGGGCGTCATGGCGCAAGCAGTGACGCAGGCCGACGATGTCGTCCTGACCTATGGCGAAGCCCGCGTCATGGCCGAACAGGCCTGGCTCACCGGGAACGTTCCGCTGGCCAACCGGCTGTCGAAGATGATGGCCGAGGCGGAACCCGACGACGTCGCGGCGCTCCTGATGCTGTCGGCCACGGAAACGGCGCTGGGGAGGCCGCAGGAGGGGCGTAGCGCCGCGCGGCGCGCCTTCGCCAACTCCGACAGCGCCGAGGCGCGATATCAGGCGTCCTATCTGGTGGCTTCCAGCGCCATGGCGGAGGACCGCTACGGCGCCGCGCAGTTCTGGCTGCGGCGGGCCTATCAGGCCGCCGATACGGCCGAGCAACGCGAGACCATTGCCGAAGCGTTCGGTGTGGTGCGGCGGGAATCCCCCTGGTTGCTAAGGCTCGCCTTCGATGTCGCCCCGTCCTCGAACGTGAACGGCGGCTCTCAATCCCCGTTCCTGGTGATCGACGATTCGCCCTTCGTCGGGGTTCTGAGCGGCGCGGCGCGGGCGCTGTCCGGCGTGGAGGCGAGCCTGACAGGCACGTTGTCCTACGAGATCTCGGACAGCGTCGCCCATCGCACAACTCTGGCGTTCCACGGCTATCGCAGCTTCGTCACGCTCAGCGACGACGCCAAGGAGATCGCCCCCCGGGCCGAAGGTTCGGACTTCGAGTACGGCGTGGCCGAGGTGGAACTGCGCCATCGGGTGGCCAAGCCGGCAGGCGCCTGGCCCGATACCTATCGGATTGCCATGGGACAGACGTGGTACGGCGGCGAACCGCTCGATCAGGTGGCACGACTGACCTTCGGGCGCACGGTCGAGCTTGGACGACGCACCGGCCTGCGGCTGAGCATCGAGGGTGAGCAACGCAACTCCGACACCGGGCGCGAGGACCGGACCGGCACGGAGGTCACCGCGCGCCTGTTTCACCGGCTCGACAATGGCGTGGTGCTGCGCACGGGGCTGTCGCTGACCAACGTGGCCTCGAAGGATGCGAACCAGGAATACGAGGGATACGAGGTCTTCGCCGGGTTCTGGACCGAAGAGCCCATGATGGGACTGCAGCTTTCCGGCCGTCTGGCCTACAACGAGCGGATCTACGACAGCTACGCCGTCGGCTTTCTCGACGTGCCCGGGGGGCGTGACGACACGGAATGGTCGGCGCGGCTGAACATGCATGTGCACCATGTCGACGTGATGGGCTTTGTGCCGGTGGTGTCTCTCAGCGGGCGCAGCTCCACCTCCAATATCTCGCGCTTCGAGGGGGAAAGCTTCGGGCTGTCCCTGGGCTTTGCGTCGGCGTTCTAGTCGGGCAGGTCGAGGCTGGCATCCCTAGGCGGGCCTTGCTGGGGCCGCGTCCCCGTTTGGGCGTCTCTGTTCGGGCGTCCCTGGGCAGGCGGAGGCCCCCGGGCCGCGCACCGCGTCTTGCGTCCGGCGGCGGCTGGGATAGGGTCGCCCCTCAGACCGGACGCAGCCGGGTCCACAGGAGGGGCACGCAATGAAGATCGAATACCTGCACACCATGGTCCGCGTGAAGGACCTCGACGCATCCATCCGGTTCTACGAGTTGCTGGGGCTGAAGGAGCGCAGGCGCAGCGTGAGCGAAAAGGGCCGCTATACCAACGTGTTCATGTGTGCGCCCGGCCAGGAGGACCAGACCCACGATCTGGAACTGACCTACAACTGGGACGGAGACGAGGGGCTGCCCTCGGACAGCCGACACTTCGGGCACCTCGCCTACCGGGTGGAGGATATCTACGCCAAGTGTCAGGAGCTGATGGACGCCGGTGTCACCATCAACCGGCCGCCGCGGGACGGGTACATGGCGTTTGTGCGGTCACCGGACAACGTGTCGGTGGAGCTGCTGCAGCTCGGCGACAGCCTTCCCCCGCAGGAGCCGTGGCTGAGCATGGAGAACACCGGCCACTGGTGAAGGCCGGCGACGGGCGAGCTTCGACCACCGGTAGGCTCCCGCCACCGCTCAGCTTTGACCCCTGCTGAACATCTGCCGACTGAGAGGTTTGGCCGTTGGTGGGCACCTGCCCCGAATGCGCCTTGGCATCCCGTGGGCACCTATCCCCAGCAAGCTTCGGCCATCGGCAAACGTTGACCGTCGACAAGCTCGGACCAAGGGCGGTGATGGACGGAGCCGATTGCCGGTCCTCCAGAGCCCCACGCTCGGCGCTCTGTGCGGGGCACCAACCTTTGCCTTTGACACGCCAGCCCTGCGACCAGCAAGTGTAAGCCGCTCCTGAGCAAAAGCGTCCGTGCCCGCTTCGCGTTAAAGGGCCTCGCTTGGGGACGGGTCGACCCTCAAAGGACGCAATGCAGGAATTCAAGCCACTGTCATGATCCAACATCGTGGCCCGGCGTCACGACCCGATGGCAGACCCCGGTTCCGCGGCCCGGTTTCGCGACCCGGTGCTTTAGACAGGCTTCACGGCCCATTGGCGCGATCCGGTTTCGCGATCCCACGCCATGCCCCCGCATTATGGCCCGGTGGTCCGACCGGGAGCCGTGGACGGTCTGCAAAATAGGGGCGGCCCCCAGCCCGCATGTGACCCCGCGCACCGGTCGTAGGGAGCATCTGCCTTGAGTCCTTGAAGGACTGGGCGTGAGGTCGGCAAATAGAAGGGGTGCAGGGCGCTGCGGATGCCGTGCGCCAGCTCGGCCACTCGGGAGGACGCCGCGCGCGGAGGGCGCTCAGACGAACGCGGCAAGCAAAAGCGCGTCGACCGGTCTGCCCCGAGGGTCCGTCAGTAGATGTAGCGTATCTGGTCGGACCAGTAACGCTCCATCCGGCGAAGGGAGGTGGTGATATCGTCCATCCCCTTCATGTCGATGATTTCGCGGTTCACAAGGCCATCCGCGTGGCGCTCGAACAGGCCGGACACCACATCGCGGATATGGCGGCCCTTCTCGGTCAGCCGTACACGGACGGAGCGACGATCGATCTCGCACCGCTGGTGGTGCATATAGCCCATATCGACCAGCTTCTTGAGATTGTAGGAGACGTTCGAGCCCTGGTAGTAGCCGCGCGTCTTCAACTCCCCCGCCGTCACCTCGTTGTCGCCGATGTTGAACAGCAGCAGGGCCTGCACCGCGTTGATCTCCAGCACGCCGACACGCTCGAACTCATCCTTGATCACATCGAGCAGCAGGCGATGCAAACGCTCGACCAACGCCAGCGTCTCCAGATACCCGGCCATGAAGGCCTTGCTTTGTCCCGGGACCACCGGATCATGAATGCTCATTCGACGCCTCCGACATCTGTGCTCGGGGCCGGTTGTGGCGCGAAGAAGCAAATAAGCCGTTAATCCGCGTCGGAAGTTCGCGAAATTCCCGCCAACTTCGCCGAAAAACTAGCGGGCGCCGGCATGCGCGGCGATGCGCGCGATCATCGGCATATGGGGCAAGGGTGCCGTCTCGCGGCCCGTGACCCAGGCATAAAGCGCCTGATCGTTCTCGGACAGGAGCGCGTCGTAGAGCGCAAGTTCGTCGTCCTCCAGCCCCTCCAGACAGGCATCTGCGTAGGGGCCCAGGATCAGGTCCATCTCCTTGATGCCGCGCCGCCAGCTTCGCATGCGCAGGCGCTTGATGCGCGCCTCGCGCGGCTCTCCGGCCGGCCCTTTGGGTTCCGGCGCGGGCGGGTGGGCGGCGTCGATCCCCGTCATCCGGCCTCGCTTGCCTCCGCCAGCATCTGACGCAACCGCTTCTCAACCCGCGCAAGACGATCCGCGGAGCGGTCCATCTCGGTGTGCAGTGCGCGCAACTCGAGTAGCAGATCTCGGATCGCCTCCGGCGTTTCAGAATTGTCGGCGGGCGGGTCGATCCCGTCGCCCTCCCCGTTCAAGAGCCACATCAGCGACACCCCGAGAATCCCCGCGAGCATCTGCAGCTTGTTGGCGCGCGGCTCAGCGAGATCATTCTCCCAGTCGCGCAGCGTTTTGACCTTGATGCCGATGCGGCGGGCCAGTTCGGGCTGTCCAATGCCCAGCGCCTCGCGCGCCCCGGCCACACGGTCGCCGAAGGTGGCAGTGTCGGCACTGTACCAATCGTCGTCACTAGGACGGTCTTGGATGTCGATCGCGGTGTCCATCTGAACATCTCCAGAATAAAGGGCTGCGACGGGCGCGCGCAGCGGACGGCTTCCCCAACGGTTATGGCTTGAATGGGCTTCGTGCCAAGCCTAAGCCTGCGAGCGATGTCATACAACCGGAGGCGGCCATGACTTTCCTTTCCGCGACGCTCGACAGGGTGAAACCGTCGCCCACCATCGCCGTAACCACAAAAGCCGCGGAACTGAAAGCCGCCGGGCGGGACGTGATCGGGCTCGGCGCGGGTGAGCCGGACTTCGACACGCCGCAAAACGTCAAGGACGCCGCGAAGGCCGCGATCGACGCCGGGAAGACGAAGTACACCCCGCCCGACGGCATCCCGGAACTCAAGAAGGCGATCTGCGCCAAGTTCAAGCGCGACAACGGGCTGGATTACACGCCCGCGCAGGTCAGCGTGGGGACCGGGGGCAAGCAGATCCTCTACAATGCGCTGATGGCGACGCTGAACCCGGGCGACGAGGTGATCATCCCCGCGCCCTATTGGGTGAGCTATCCCGATATGGTGCTGCTTGCGGGCGGCGAGCCAGTGGTGGCCGAAACTTCGAGCCAGACGAACTACAAGCTGACGCCGTACCAGTTGGAAGCCGCGATCACGCCGAAAACCAAGTGGCTGATCTTCAACTCGCCGTCGAACCCCACCGGCGCGGGCTATTCCCGTGACGAGCTGAAGGCGCTGACCGACGTGCTGATGCGCCACCCCCATGTCTGGGTGATGACCGACGATATGTACGAGCATCTCGTCTACGGCGATTTCGAGTTCGTGACCCCCGCCCAGGTGGAGCCCGGCCTCTATGACCGGACGCTCACCTGCAACGGGGTCTCCAAGGCCTATGCCATGACCGGCTGGCGGATCGGCTATGCCGCGGGGCCCGAAGCGCTGATCAAGGCCATGCGCAAGATCCAGTCGCAATCGACGTCCAACCCCTGCTCGATCTCGCAATGGGCGGCGGTCGAAGCGCTGAACGGCACGCAGGACTACATCCCCGACAACAACGCGATCTTCCAACGGCGCAGAGATCTGGTGGTGGAGATGCTCAACGCCTGCGAAGGCGTCACCTGCCCCGTGCCCGAAGGCGCCTTCTACGTCTATCCGACCATCGGCGGCTGCATCGGTAAAACCAGCGCGGGCGGCACCAAGATCGAAAACGACGAGGTGTTCGCCACCGCCCTGCTCGAAGAAAAGGGCGTGGCCGTTGTCTTCGGGGCGGCGTTCGGGCTGAGCCCGGCGTTTCGGGTGAGCTACGCCACGTCGGACGAGGCGCTGACGGAAGCCTGCAGCCGCATCAAGGACTTCTGCGCGGAACTGACGTGACGGGCGACCGTGTAACGGCCAACCTGCCGGCGCGCGACTTCAGCGCGACGGCCGCCTTCTGGCAGAGCCTGGGCTTCACAGAGGCGTACCGCGATGCGCATTGGATGATCCTCTGTCGGGGCCCCCTGCAGGTGGAGTTCTTCCCGCATCCCGACCTCGATCCGGCGACAAGCTGGTTCAGCGCCTGCATCCGCGTCGACAATATAGACGCGCTCTACGCGGAATGGTCGGCGCTGGACTGGCCGGCGGGCGGCGCGGCGCGCTTTGTCGGATGGCAGGACTGGGGGCCCGACGTCCCGCGGGCCTTCGCGCTCAGCGATACGAACGGGTCGCTCCTGCGCGTCCTGGCGAATCCGGGCTAGGCGATGGAGGACGCGCAGATCACGCATTTCTTCCGGATTCGGGAGAACGGTGCCGCCGTCTTCCGCATCGACGACAGCGCGCGCTCGCGGCGCCTGGAGATGGACCAGATCGCCGTGGTGAACGTCCGCAACGGAGAGGTCAAACCCCAGGGGGCGCGGGAACTCACCGATGCCGACCATGCGGCCATTGCCGATTGGCTGACGCAGCGGCGGGCGGAGTTGGCGCGCCGTGCGCAGGACGATGCGGAAGCCTGCATCGAGCGTCTGAACCTGACGGCCCATTGGGCCCAGGCGAAGGCATCACCGGAGGAGCTTGAGGCCGTGACCGAGCGGCTGATCCTGGCAATGCACGATCTGCGCGGCGTCCTTGTCCGCAAGAAGGCGGAGCGCCTGGCACGGTCGGAGGCCCCCAAGGCGGATTGAAACGCAAACGCCCCCCGCACATAGGCAGGGGGGGCCGTCTTTGGGCCGTGTCGGGCCTATTGAGAGAGCGCGAACTCGATCCGGCGGTTGCGCTGCTTGTTGGCAGAACTGTCATTGGGAACGATCGGCCGCGCCTCGCCGTAGCCGACCGGGATCATGCGGTCGGACGGGACGCCGTTGGTGACGAGGTAGTCCACCACGGAGGCCGCGCGCCGCTCCGAAAGCACCTGATTGGTGGCGTTGGAGCCATCGCTGTCGGTATGGCCCGACACCTCGACCGTCAGGCCGGGGCACCGCGAGATGATGTCGGCGATGCTGTCGAGAACGGCGCGGCTCTCCGTGCGCAACCGGGCCGACGCGGTGCTGAAGTAGATGTTCCCGGTTCTGCTCAGGATCTCGAAGCGGCCGGCGCATTCCTCAAGCGAGAAGTCTCCGCTCGTTTCCAGCGCCACCTGCGTGGGTTCCGCCGGCTGCGGCGTCGCCACCCGGAAGCTCGATGCGGGCTCTGCGGCCGCGGGCGCCTGGGCCGACGGGGCGGCCGAGGCAACCGGCGGCGTGCCGCCCTGCGAGGGCAGGCGCGAGAACACGAAGTCGAAGCTTACCGTCGTCTGCGGCACGATGGTGACGCCCGCCGCCTCTTCCAGCTTGCCGCGGCCGACTTCCAGATCGTAGTCGGCCGTCTTCAGCGTCACCGGCGTCGCCGAGGAGACCGAGACCATATCGTCGGTCAAGAGCGTCACCGCCAGTTCGGCCTCTCCCGAATTGGTGATGTCGCGCATCGTCAGACTGAAGGGGATGCTCATGATCTTGCGCCGCTTCTCCGGCAGATCGGCCAGCATCGCCTCGGTCAGCTGCAACGAAACGGTCGCCTCGGGGAACTTGAACGTCTCGAAGAAGAGGAAGCGCATCCTCACATTTCTGAGATCGACCTTCGTGTCGACCGAATCGAGCAGAATGTTGACGGTGGCCGCACCGTTCGGATCTATGATGCCCGTGTAGGTGGCAAAGCTCGATGTTTCCGTGACCGAGCCGTTCTTCACGGAGGTGAACCGCAGGGCTGAGGAGTCGGCCTCCAGGATCCAGCCGGGTTCAAAAGGATTGGCAAGTGAAGGACTTGCCGCGGCTGCGAGGGCGATGCCAACGGCAGCGATCGTGGCGCGAAACGTCATAACGGACCTCATGGTTCAACTGCCCGGTGCGCGTGTGATAGACGCAACAGGCCCTTGGGGCGTGTCGTAACGGTAACCGAATTGCAGCGGAAAAAACATCATCCTGCGCAAGAATCGCCGTGTTGCGACATGATGCTAGGGATGGCAGAGAAAAATGGCAGCTATTGGAACAGTGATGTGAAGCAAAAAGGTTCTTGCATGCGCACCCTCCTCGTTCTCGCGTCCGTCGTGACGTGTGTCGCCGTTTTGGCCGGACCGCGCGCGGCTGTGGCAGAGGAGCGGATCGCCCTCATTATCGGCAACGGGGCGTATTCCTCGATCGCGCCGCTCGAAAATCCGGTGTCGGATGCCGAGCTGATGGCACAGTCGCTGGAGGCGGTGGGCTTCCAGGTCACGCTTCTGACGGACACCGACCTGACGACGCTCAAACGCGCGGTGGCCGAGTTCGGCCGGGATCTGCGCGAAGCGGGCCAGGATGCCACCGGCTTGTTCTACTATGCGGGACACGGCGTGCAGTCCTTCGGCGCCAACTATCTGCTGCCGACAGACTCCGAGGTGACCGATCCGGCCGATCTCGACTTCGTCGCGCTCGAGGCGCAATCCGTGTTGCGGCAGATGTACTCGGCGCGCAACCGGACCAACATCGTGATCCTAGATGCCTGCCGGAACAACCCGTTCGAGAGCATTCCGGATTTCGGCGACAGCGGCCTGGCCGAGATGAAGGCGCCGACGGGCACGTTCCTGGCCTATGCGACGGAGCCCGGCGGCGTGGCGCTCGACGGCACCGGCTTGAACAGCCCCTTCTCGGCCGCGCTCGCGCGCGAGATGCGGGAGCCCGGGCGCCCGATCGAGGAGGTGTTCCGCAACGTGCGCGTCGCCGTGCTGGAAGAAACCGGCGGCGCCCAGACACCGTGGGACACGTCCTCGCTGACGGCCGAGTTCGCGTTCGTGGAAACCGAGCCCGTCGATCCCGCGCTGGTCGCGGCACAGGAGCTTTGGGAAGGCGTGAAGGCCACAAACGATCCCGTCCAGATCATGCTGTTCCTGCGCGGCTATGGCGACAGCCCGTTCGCCGATGAGGCACGTGCGCTGCTGGCGGGCCTCGTCGCCCAGGAGGTGCAGGGCGGCCAGGCGCAGCCGGCCCCGGCCCCGGCCCCGGCGCAGCCGAGCGCGCGGGAACAGGAGCTGATCGCCGCCGCGCAAGCGTCCGGCACCCGCGAGGATTACGAGGCCTACCTGACAGAGTTTCCCGAGGGCGTGTTTGCAGAGTTCGCGCGCACCGAGGTGGACACCCTGCAGAAGAAAGACCCGATCGCGGGCCTGCCCGTGGCCGCGGCGCCAACCCCGCCGGAGCCCACCATCACCGCACCGGATGCCAGCACCCTGGCCATTCCCAACGCGATCAGTTTCGGCCAGCCGATCTCGTCTCCGAGCCCGGAACTGGACGGGCGTACGATTGCCGAACTGGTTCTGGGATCGCCGCTTTTTCCGCCGATCGAAGGGTTGCCGCCCGAGCTTTGGCAGGGCCAGTCCTGCTCGAACTGTCACGAGTGGACGCAGACGGCGCTGTGCGATCAGGGCCTTGTCTATGTCAATCGGCAGGACGTGGCGGAGCGGTCGCTGCAGAAGGTCCACCCCTATGGCGGCGGGTTCAAGCAGGTGCTCAAGGTCTGGGCCGACGACGGCTGTAACTAGGCCGGGGCCTTGTCGGGTGTGCGCACCGCTCGCAGGAGCGGATGTGCTACGCCGAGGGCTCGCACCGCTTGCAGGGCCGGAGCGGCGTGCGGCAACGCCCTCCTTGATCGTCGCTCTTACGTCTTAAGGGCGGGCGCGCCTTCCTCGGTCTACGCTCTTCCGTCTTAGGGGCGGGCGGGCGCGCGGCTGGCACCAAGGCGCGGATCGCTGCTTTGAGGCACTCCGCCCGCGGCCACGTCCCGCGCAGTCGCGACGCGAAGGTGCCCCTCGACCCGGGGGAACGTCGTCCACCACAGGCGCCGCGCCAGCAGAGCGGCCGCAGCGCCGAGCCCGATCACGAGACCCGACCAGATGCCCGGCGCCCCCAGGCCGAACGTGAAGCCGAGTAGGTAGCTCGCGGGCATGCCGACGCCCCAATAGCTTACGGCGGCGATCACCATGGGCGCGCGCGTGTCCTGCACGCCGCGCAGCAGGCCGATGAGCATCACCTGCAGGCCATCCATCGTCTGGAACGCCGCCGCCATGGCCATCAGCGTGATGCCAAGGGCGATGATCTGCGCGCGGGCCGGTTCGTCGTCGCTCAGAAACAGCGAGATCAGCGGCTCGGGCAGGGTCAGGAACACGACCACCGTGGCAAGCGCGAAGCCGAAGGACATGGTGACCGCCACCCAGGCGCCGCGCATAAGGGACGGCGCGTCCCGCCGGCCCAGCGCCTTGCCCGCGCGGATCGTAGCCGCGTTGGAGAGCCCCATATGCACCATGAACGTCGCCGTCGCGATCTGCAGCGCGATGCCGTGGGCGGCGAGCGGCACGGCCCCGAGCCACCCGACCAACACCGCCGACGCCGAGAACAACCCAGCTTCGGCCAACGCCGTCAGCCCGATGGGCCAGCCGAGCCGGAAGACCTGCCCGAAGGCCGGCCAATCGGCCCGCCAGATCCGTGCAAACAGCGTGTGACCCGGAAACGTGCGCGTGGCATAGGCGGCCAGCCCGAGAAGCATCACGATGTTCACGATGACAGAGGCCACGCCCGCGCCGCGCACGCCCATCTCCGGAAAGCCCAGATTGCCGAAGATCAGCAGCCAGTTGACGGCGGCGTTGACGACGACGCCCATGAGCGTCGTCCAGAGGACCACCTGGGTCCGCTCCAACGCCGAAAGGTAGCTGCGCAACACCATGATCGACAGCGCGGGAAACACGCCCCACCCCATGATCTGCAGGTATTGCGCCGCGCGGTCCGCCACCTCCTCGGGTTGGCCCAGCGCCAGCAGCAACGGCTCAGAAAAGATCATCGCGGGCAAGCACAGGACGGCGAACAGGAGCGACAGCCAGAGCCCCATGCGGGTGACGCGCCGGATCTGCGCCACGTTGCCCTGCCCGTCCGGACCGCCCTCGCTTTCGGCAGCCACCATCGGCATGACCGCCCAGGCAAAGCCCGAGCCCATGATGAAGAAGACAAAGAAATAGGAGTGGCCGAGCACCCCGGCGGCCAGGTCCGTCACGCCGTACCAGCCGAGCATCAGCGTGTCGGTCGCCCCGATGCCGAACTGCGCGAGGTGCCCGCCGATGAGCGGCAGGCCAAGCGTCAGAAGCGAGCGTGCGTGTTCGCCGGGGGTCGATGCCGGAGCAGAGGAGACTGGAGACGTCGAGGGGGCCATACACCGCGCATACGCCCGCTCCGAACGCCGGGCAAGCGCCGGCAGGGGCCTGGCGACATTAGAGCGCCCGTACCAGAAGCTGCCCGGCAATGAGGACGACGAGCGTGCCGGCCGTCACCTCCAGAACCGGGCCGACGACGCGCGCGCCGCGTTCCCCCGTCAGCGCGAATGTCGTGCCTTCGCGCAGGAAGACAGAGGCGAGCGCGACGGCGATGGTGACGGTCGCGGTTCCGAGGCCCATCGCGAAGGCCGCCGCAATCCCCGCCGCTTCGATGCCCATCCGCCAGGTCAGGATGAGCACGAAGAGCGCACCGGTGCAGGGCCGGATCGCAATCCCGCCAACGAGCAGCGCCGCATCCCGAAGCGAGCGCACCTCGGCCGCCTGTTCCATGGTGGGTCCGTGGACGTGGCCGCACGCATCGCAAACGTCACCCGAGCCATGGGCATGCGCGTGGTGGCCGTGCCCGTGTTCATGTTCGTGTCCGTCCCCGTGCCCCTGCGCATGGCTGTGGGAATGGCCGGGGCTGCCGCCTCCGGGATGGCCAGCCGCCTCGGCATGCAGTCTTGCGTAGCCCTGGTCGAGGCCGGCAAGCGCCGCCGCCTCGGAGGGTTGGGCGCCGAGCACCGAGCGCATGGCCGCGGCGCGCCCGCGCAGAAGGCCGCGAACCCCGCGCCACAGCAGCCACAGCCCGATCAGCGCGATCGCGGCATAGCTGACAGGTTCCAGGGCTTTGTCTGCGATGGCGGTCATCCGCCCGCGCGACCAGTTGAAGACCAGAACCCCGAGATAAACAAGAACCACCGCTGTGGCCGCCTGCGCCAGGGACGACACGAGCGCCAGCCCGACCAGCCGCCCCGCCGGGACCCGCCGCCCCAGACCGTAGCCGCCGATCAGAACCTTGCCGTGTCCCGGGCCGATGGCATGAAAGAACCCATAGGCGAAGCACAGCCCGAGAAGCGTTGCCACCGCGCCGGGATCGCCGGCCTTGATCGCGCGCAACCCGCCTGCCATCGCATTCTGAAAGGCGCGCTGCCCCTCGGCCGCCCAGCGGGCCAGAGCGTCGAACCCGCCGGTCGACCAGAACGCCGCGAGCAGCACGACGCTGCCAAAGACGATCAGGGCAATCAAGGCGCGGGAGCTCACAGGCCCTACCCTTCCACCGCGCAGCTCAGCCGCACCTCTTCGGCGAACCGGTCTCCCACCGCGGGAAACTCCACCGCCTCGAACGGATCGTCGATCTGGGCGCCCAGCTCCTTCAATGCGGCCTCCAGAAAGGCGTAGGCCTCGTCCAGATCGGGGGCGAAGACGGTGGAGGTGCAGAACGGGCTCTGGCTCGACACCTGCTCCGGCAGGATGGTGTAGGAGGTGTAGAAGGTCGGATCGTAGACTTTTACCACAAGATCGCCCGCGGTGGCGTCGATCGGGCGCGCCAGGGCGCGCGTGTGGATGGAGGTCAGCATGCCATTGTCCAGCAGCGCTGCCGGGCCGGCAATCGGCGGGCCGAGCGGGACAGACGCGCCGCCCATCTCGGCATAGACGTCGCCCTCCCAATCGTCGGGCCAGTCCATGTCGAAGCCTTGCAATTGCTCCGTCTCGGCTTCGGTCAGGACACCGTCGTAATCGGCATCGAGGCCGAGATCCTCCAAAAGAAGCAACGAAAAGAGCTCATCGTAGGTCCAGCTGATACGCACCGCCTCGACCCGGCCGTCGGGCCCGTGGATCAGCTCGATCCCGGTGTCGATGAAGATGTGCGGATGCGCGGCGGAAGGCGCCGGCGCAAGGCCGGCGACGGCGAAGCACAGGCCCCAGAGGACAGGCTTGGCGATGCAATCCCGAATCGTCATGGACAAAACGTAGGGTCCGGTGGCTGTGCCCGCAACGGTCCACAAACGTCACGCGCAGTCTTGTGCCGCTCGCTCCCGACGCTGACCGCGCGGCGGGCCGTCACGGGCCCGTCCCGCCAGGTTTCTGAACGACGAAGTCGATCAGCCCGGAGCGGCCCGCATGGCCCGTGCCCTCGTCGATCTCGGCGTCGTAATCGGCTTCATGCAGCACAGACCAGTCCGGAAATGCCTCATGGAGCAGCGGGAGGGTGTACATGTTCTCCACGAAGGGTGGGCCGCCGGTGCCGTAGGAGACTTGCCGCGGGGCGTATCCGTGAAGTAGGAGATGGCCGCCCGGGGTCAGGGTGCGGGCGATGTTGGCGAAGGTTCGGGCGCGCTCCGGCGGCGCCGCGAACTGGATGAAGATCGCCACGACAACGGGCACAGCGTCTGGCGCCCAGTCCCAGCTCTCGGTCGATGCCTCGCGCAGATCGACCGCTACGCCGGTGCGCTCCGCCAGCTGGCGCGCCTTGTCGAGCGCGTTCGGGGCCGGGTCGAACGCGGTGACTGCGTGTCCGAGGGACGCCAGGTAGACCGAGTTGCGCCCCTCCCCGTCCGCGACGCAGAGCACGCGCGAGGCCGGGGGGATGCGATGGGCCTGCGCGACCAGAAATCTCGCCGGTTCAGTGCCGAACAGGTAATCCTGACCGGCGTAACGCTCATTCCACATGCGACGGCTCCCGATCGCTGCCGGCTTCCCTGGTCTGGCGCCGCCCGCGTGCCCCTATGTGCGACGGACGCGCCTCCCGGTTAAAGGGCGGGCGGTCCGCACCGGGCGAAACTCCGCTCGACATTTACCCGCCGCAGGTCAATGTCGATACGCGGGGCCGCGGGCAGCCGGCGCCTCTACAAGAACAAAGCCTTTTCTCAGGCACAATATCTGGCGTATGTTATGCAAAAGAGCAACAAGAGCAGCCAATCCATGCCCGAAGATCTTCTGACCGGCCATGACGCCGTCGCCTATGATGCATCCTCCATCGAGGTTCTGGAGGGGCTGGAACCTGTCCGCAAACGCCCGGGCATGTATATCGGCGGCACGGACGAGCGGGCGCTGCATCACCTCGTCGCCGAAGTGCTGGACAACGCGATGGACGAAGCCGTCGCGGGCCACGCCACGCGCATCGAGGTGGAGCTGGGTGAAGGCGACACCGTCACCATTCGCGATAACGGGCGCGGGATTCCCGTCGACCCGCATCCGAAGTTTCCGGAGAAATCCGCGCTCGAAGTGATTCTGTGCACGCTCCATGCCGGGGGCAAGTTCTCCGGCAAGGCCTATCAGACATCGGGCGGTCTGCATGGCGTCGGCGTGTCGGTGGTCAACGCGCTGTCCGATCACCTCAGGGTCGAAGTGGCGCGCAACCGCGAACTCTGGGTGCAGGAGTTCTCGCGCGGCGTTCCGCAGGGCGGGGTCGTAAAGGTCGGCCCGGCGCCGAACCGCCGCGGCACCACGGTGACCTTCCACCCCGATGCCGAGATCTTCGGCTCGCACCATTTCCGCCCGGCGCGGCTCTTCAAGATGGTGCGCTCGAAGGCGTATCTGTTCTCGGGCGTGGAGATCCGCTGGAAGTCCGCCGTCAGCGAAGGCGACATCCCGCAGGAGGCCACGTTCCACTTTCCGGGCGGTCTGACAGATTATCTGGCCGAAACGCTCGGCGGGGCGACCACCTATGCCGACAAGGCCTTTGCCGGCAAGGTTGAGTTCGAAAGGAAGTTCGGTGTGCCCGGGTCCGTCGAATGGGCCGTGAACTGGACACCTGCCCGGGACGGCTTCATCAACTCTTACTGTAACACCGTTCCCACGCCGGAAGGCGGCACCCATGAACAGGGGTTCTGGGCGGCGATCCTGAAGGGCGTGAAAGCCTATGGCGAGTTGGCGAGCAACCGCAAAGCGGCGCAGATCACGCGGGACGATCTGCTGACCGGCGGGTCGGCGCTGGTGTCGTGCTTCATCCGGGAGCCGGAGTTTGTGGGCCAGACGAAAGACCGTCTCGCCACGACGGAGGCCGCGCGCATGGTCGAAGGCGCGGTGCGCGACCGGTTCGACACCTGGCTCGCCGCGGACCCAAAGGCCGCGGGCGCGATCCTCGACTTTCTGATCCTGCGGGCCGAAGAACGGCTGCGGCGCAAGCAGGAGAAGGAGACCGCGCGCAAGTCTGCCACCAAGAAGCTGCGCCTGCCCGGCAAACTCGTGGATTGCACCAGCCAGTCCCGCGATGGCACCGAGCTGTTCATCGTCGAGGGCGATAGCGCGGGCGGTTCGGCCAAGGCGGCGCGCAAGCGGGAGACGCAGGCGCTTCTTCCCCTGCGGGGCAAGATCCTGAACGTGCTCGGTGCGGCCTCCTCCAAGCTGGGCACCAATGCAGAGATCAACGATCTGACGCAAGCGCTCGGCACTGGGCTCGGCACGCGGTTCCGGCTGGACGATCTGCGCTACGACAAGATCATCATCATGACGGACGCCGATGTGGACGGCGCCCATATCGCCGCGCTGCTGATGACATTCTTCTTCACGCAGATGCGGCCGCTCGTGGATGCCGGCCATCTCTACCTCGCCTGTCCGCCGCTCTACCGGCTGACCCAGGGCGCCAAGCGCGTCTACTGCCTCGACGAAGCCGAGCGGGATGCGTGGCTGGGCAAGGGCCTCGGCGGCAAGGGCAAGATCGAGGTGAGCCGCTTCAAGGGCCTGGGCGAGATGGACGCCAAGGACCTGAAGGACACCACGATGAACCCGGAGACGCGGCGCCTGATCCGCGTATCGATCGACGAGGATATGCCCGGCGAAACCGGGGATCTGGTGGAACGCTTGATGGGCAAGAAGCCGGAACTGCGATTCCAGTACATCTCCGAAAACGCGCGGTTCGTGGAAGAGCTCGACGTGTGACACGGGTTGCGGCGCGAGGGCGCGGCGCCTTCGGCCGCCCGAGCGCGGACCTTGACGAAGCGGCGGCCCGGCGGGAGGGTGATCATGCTCCGACAGATGAGGGACCGCATGCTTCGCCACTCGCCAATAGCCGCCCTGCTTGGTGCGGCGCTGAGCCTTGCCGCCTGCGGCGGAGGCGGCGGCGACACCGCGCCCCCGGCCGCCACGAACGGCGCCGCTGCTGTAGCGCCGGCGAGTGCATCCGTCCCGGCCGGAGCAACCTCCGGAGCGCTGGCGGGCACCACGTGGGACGCGCTTACTCTGAACGGCACCACGGTCACGACGGCCCCGGCCCCGACGCTCGCCTTCGACCGGGGCGGGCGGGTCAGCGCATCCGGCGGGTGCAACACGTTCAGCGGGACGGTCCGCGTGGGCAACGGCGGCATCGCCTTCGACGACGCCTTTGCCGGAACGGCCCGTGCCTGTGTGGGCGATCTGGAAGCCCGCGACCGGGCGATGCTGCAAGCCCTGCGGGACGCCACCCGTTTCGCCACGTCGGGCGAACGGCTGACCCTGTTCGATGCCTCCGGGTCCCCGGTCGCGCTGCTTCTTCCCGCGTTGTGAGCGCTTGGCCGCTGCGCCGTTGATACCGAGTCATCGGCCTAGATTCGACGCGCCCCGCGCGGGTGCTCGGCCGATCACGTCCCCGCGACGCACCCTACGACCTGCTTGACGCGTACCTACCGGCCCAAGGTCGATGCGCCCTCCCCGCGCAGTCGGCCGATCACGCCCCTTGCGACGCCCACTGCGACCCACTTGGCGCCTACCTCCCCGCCCAAGGTCGATGCGCCCTCCCCGAGCAGTTGGCCGATCACGCCCCCCTGCGACGCGCCCCTCCCCGGGCACTCGGCTGACTACGTTCCTCGCGACGCGTCCTGCGGCGTATCCCCGGTCGCGGCGGACACCTGGGCGACGAAATCGTCCCCCCGGGTTTCGAAATTGTCGTACTGGTCGAAACTGGCCGCGGCTGGGGCCAGAAGAACGGTATCTCCGGGCTCCGCCTCGGCCGCCGCGCGAGCGACCGCGGTTTGCATCGTCCCGCACACCTCCGTCGTCACGCCGGCCCCGAGATGCAGCGCAAACGCCTCGGCCTCGCGCCCGATGACATAGGCCTTGACCACCGAGGCAAGCGCGGGCCGCAGGGCGTCGAGGCCGCCCTCTTTCTCCAGGCCGCCGCAGATCCAACGCACCCGGTCGAAGGCCTGCAGCGCCCGGGCGGCGGCATCGACATTGGTCGCCTTGCTGTCGTTGACGAAAGTGACGCCGCCCGCATCCGCCACGATCTGGGAGCGGTGCGGCAGGCCGGGATAGCTCTCGAACGCCGCGCCAATGGTGCGCGGGCCCAGCCCCAGGGCACGGGCCACCGCCCAGGCGCAGCACGCATTCTGGTGGTTGTGCGCGCCCGGCAGCCCGCGGACGCCGCGCAGATCCCAGGTGCCCACCTGCCGGCCCTTGCGGTACTCCGACAGGTGCCCCTTGCGGGCGAAGACGTTCCACCCCGGCCCCGCCAGTTTGGTGTCGGACGACACGCGGATCACGCGATCGTCGGACGGCGCCGTGCTGAGCTGACCGGCAAGGAACAGGCCCTCGGCCTCGTCCACCCCGATGATGGCGCGGTCCGGCCCGCCTTCGGCGAAGAGGCGCCGCTTGGCGGCGAAGTATCCGCCCATGCCGCCGTGCCGGTCCAGGTGATCGGGCGAGAGATTGGTGAACACGGCAATGTCGGGGGTGAGCGCGCGCGCCAGCTCCGTCTGGTACGATGACAACTCGATCACGATAACCGCCCCATCCTCCGGGGGATCGAGATCCATCACCCCCCGCCCGATATTGCCCGCAAGCTGGACGGAGCGCCCCGCGGCCTCGAGGACATGCGCGATCAGGGCGGAGGTGGTGGATTTACCGTTGGAGCCCGTCACCGTGACGATGCGGGGAACCTGATCGAACCGGTCCCACCCCGAGGTGGCGATCGAGCGGAAAAACAGGCCGATATCGTTGTCCACCGGCACGCCGGCCGCCAGCGCCGCGGCCACGCCGGGATGAGGGCTGGGGTAGAGATGGGGAATGCCCGGCGACAGCAGCAGCGTCGATACATCGTCCAACGCGCCGGCGCGGGTCGGGTCAAGCAGCGTGAAACCCTCGGCGCTGGCGCGCTCCCGCGCGGCGGCACCATCGTCCCAGCAAAGCGGCACCGCGCCGCCCGCCGCAAGCGCCCGCGCTGCCGAAAGGCCGGACCGGCCGAGCCCGAGCACGGCGACGCGCTCTCCTTCGTGCCCCCGGGCTGTGATCATCGTTCGCTCTCCCTCGCCGAGGTCTCCTTTCCCGCCTATGTCAGCCAACCGGCCCGTGCAAGCGCGCGCCCGGCGGCCAGGCCGGGGCGCAGGCAGCTCTCGCCTCCGGGCCGGGGGCGAGTGCCGATCCGGCTGGACCTTTGGCCGCCACTATGCGTGCATCCGCGTTGCCAGGTGACAGGCAGTGCGCTGCGCCGGGCGCACCGCATGGGCCAAAGCGGCAGGGAGGACAAACGACATGGCAGGCTTTCACCTCTTCGAAAAAGGGCCGCGACCGGTCGCGCCGTTCTCTCACGCGGTGGAGGCGGACGGGTGGGTGATTCTCACCGGCCAGATGCCGACGGATCCCGAAGCGCCGGACGCCCCCCTGCCCCAGGGCATCGAAGCGCAGACACGCCGCGTGATGGAGAACCTGACGCTGATCCTCGGGGAGCTGTCCCTCGATCTCGGCCACGTGGTGCAGTGCCGATGCTTCCTGACGGAGTTCGAGCGCGACTACGCCGCCTTCAACGAAACCTATGCAGAGTATTTCCCCCCGGATCGGAGACCGGCGCGCACCACCGTCGGGGTAACCGCCCTGGCCGTCGGTGCCCTGGTGGAGATCGACCTGATCGCCCGGAGGCCGTGACCGTTGGCAGGGATCCGGGGACCGAAGACAGGCGCATCTTGGGCCGCACGGCGCGCACCTGGCCCTAAGTGCCGAGCCGTCCCCACCGCCCTACAGCGCCTAGGCTCTGGCAATCGTATCAGGCATTTTAGCCCTGCCGCCGCGCCTCCTTAAGCGCGCATTAACCTTAACGATCTATGACCGGGCGCATGGTTCGCCCGGTCCTGTGCGCTTGTCCGCTCCCCCTCCCGATCGCTGTCTTCTTGGTCCTGTTTTCTGCCGCCAGCGCGGATGCCGGTGCGTGGGAAAGGGAGGAGGGCACCGGCTTTGCCTCCTTCTCCTACAACCTACCCACAGACAGCGAAGAGGCGCAGGAGGGCACCGTGTCGGCCTATTTCGAATACGGTTTGCCGTGGCGGCTGACGGCGGGCGCGAACCTCGACCAGCGGCCGATCGGCCCGCACGCGCTCGAAGTCTTTCTGCGGCGCAATGTGAACGCCCCGGACGCGGAGCTGCAGGTCGCTATCGAGGTGGGATTCGAGATCGCGCTCGACGCGCATATGGACGAGACGACCGGCGCCATCCGCTATACCGCGGACCCCGGCCAGCCCACCCTTGCGCTGCACATCGGCCGGGGCTTTGCCAGCCAGCTTGGCTACGGCTGGGTCGACGCGCGGCTGGGGCTGAACTTTCCGACCGACGACATCGAATACTCGGGCGAAATTGACGCCACAATCGGGCTCAGCGTCAGCGAACGGGCCTTCATGACCTTCGAGGTGTGGCACGATTTCACCCGCGAGCGCAGCGTCACATCTCTGGTGCCCGGGGCCGGCTACCGGCTGACGGATCGTTTCGCGCTGACCGCCAAATACATCTACGATGCGGATGACGTCGCCTCGGATTCTGTCGAAATCGGGGCGTGGATCGAGTTCTGAGCCTGTTCCGTCCCCAATTTCGACACGATCCGGCCCCAGATTAAGCCATTGTTTCGCCTTGGTTCTGACACAATCGGAAACGGTGTGTTCTCGCGCGTCTGCGCGCGAACCGGGCTATACCGGCCTCAGGTTAGTGCTCTGAGGTAATCAATGACATTTCGACTCCTTTCCGCGATCTGCATCTCGGCTTGCGTGACAGTCCCGGTCGCCGCTTCGGCGACGACGATGTATGTCCATGACGTCAATGGAACGCTGGCCACGGTGGATACCGGGACGGGCGCCACGACGATCATCGGCGACCTCGGCCGACAGCTGACCGACATCGCCTTCGATCCGTTCGGCAACCTGTTCGGCATCACCTTCACCGAACTCTACTCGGTCAACTTGCAGACGGCGGCGACGTCGCTGATCGGCAGCCTCGGGATCGGCGGTGCGACCGGCCTCGTCTTCGGCACGGACGGCACGCTCTACACCGCGAGCCAGTCGGAGACCGAGCTCTATACCGTCGACACTGGGACAGGCGCGGCCAGCTCGCTGGGCGACATCGGGTTTTCCTCGGGCGGGGACCTCGCCTTCGTCGGATCGACCCTCTACATGGCCAGCACCACCGAACGCCTGATCGAGATCGACCTCGACCCGATCGGCGGGACGGATGTGGGGCCCTTCGGTGTCTCCAACGTCTACGGCATCGCGACCGCCGACGATGGAACGCTCTTCGGGACCGCGGGCCGGAGCATCTTCGAGGTGGATCCGAACACCGGGGCGGCCTCCAACTCGGTCACCTTCTCCGATCCGCATCTTCGCGCGGCCTATGGCCAGGCCTTCTTCGACGAGGCCGGGGCCGTCATCCCGCTGCCCGCCCCGATGGCGCTGCTGTTGAGCGGGCTCTTCGCCTTCGGCTTCCTGCGTCGCCGCCCGCAAGCTTCCTGAAGTCTGCAAGCGGGGGTTAGCCCCCGCGCACACCTGAACTGGGAAGGGAGGTGGCCGGGCGTTCGTCGCCCGCTACCTCTCCGCCATGACACGCGCCAGCTTCCTTGCTCTAACCGTCTGCGTTCTTTGCACTCCGGCCCTCGGATGGGAGGCGCGCAGTTCGGATATCTGCGAGATCGTGCATTCCGGCCCGGAGGGCGACGTGCGGGTCACGTTCGATCCCGCGGCGTCGCTCTATGAGATCACGGTGAC
>JBCDGG010000078.1:0-24778 GCA_038757905.1 Pseudomonadota bacterium
GTCGAGCTTGCCCTTCTTCTCCGCCACGCCGAGCATGACGTTCTCGCGCACGCTCAGGCTTTCATCCAGCTGCGGCTCCTGCGGAAGGTAGCCGACCTTGGCGCCCTCCGCGGCCCAGGCCTCGCCGGTGAAATCCGTGTCCTGCCCGGCCATGATCCGCATCAGCGTCGACTTGCCCGCGCCGTTGACGCCGACAACGCCGATCTTCACCCCCGGCAGGAAGGACAGGCGGATGTTCTCAAAGCACTTCTTCCCGCCCGGATAGGTCTTGGAGACGCCATCCATGTGATAGACGTATTGGTAGCTGGCCATCTGCAGACTCCGCGCTGAGGTTCCCTGAAGCTGAGCGTGATCTAGCGTGCGGGCGGGGGGTGCGCAATCGGCCCCGCCCGGCCGGCCGATCCGCACAGGCCCGGTGCGGGGCTGCGCGTTTCCAAGCGCGCCGCAAGACGGCATTGTAACGGAACCGAAGCCAGGGGGAGATATGTCATGACACAGCCGCATGCCGTCATCATTGGAGTGGGGGACGGGCTGTCCGCCGCCCTGGCCCGCAACTTCGCCGCCGATCATACGCTGACGCTCGCCGCCCGGTCGGACGCGAAGATGGCGGCCCTGCGCGACAGCCTCGGCGCGCAGACCCGCCTGCTCGACGCCACAAGCGAAGCCGATGTCGCGGCCCTGTTCGACGCGCTCCCGCAGGCGCCCCGGATCGTCGTCTACAACCCCTCTTCCCGCGTGCGCGGCCCGGTGGCGGAGCTGTCGGCCGACGATGTGCGCCGCGCCGTCGATGTCACCGCCATCGGCGCGTTCCTGACCGGCAAGCATGCGGCGCGTGTCATGCTCGCAGCCGAGCCCGTGGACGGCGTGCGGGGCACGATCCTGTTCACCGGCGCCTCGGCGGGGGTGAAGGGCTTTCCCCTGTCGGCCCCCTTCGCCATGGGCAAGTTCGCCCAGCGCGGCCTGGCCGAAAGCATGGCGCGCGAGTTGCACCCCAAGGGCATTCACGTGGCATGGGTCAATATCGACGGGGGCATTCGCAACCCGGGGCGCACAGAATCGCCGGACGCGCCAGCGTCCATGCTGGATCCCGACGCCATCGCCCGCACCTATCGCCACCTGGCCGAGCAGGACAGATCCGCCTGGAGCCACGAGGTCGCGCTGCGGCCATGGGTGGAGCGTTTCTGAGATCAGGTCGCGCGGCGTCAATGGCTGCGGTCCCGGACAAGCAGCCGCCCGCGCGCGAGACGGGGGCACAAGGCGCGCCTGACCCGCGACTCCGGGGTGGCGCAACCCTGGATTCTGCGTTATGCAAGCCGCGCGTTCGACGAAACAGATACAGGAGGACGGCACATGATGACCTATCTCAGCCTTTCGCTCCGGCTTCGCTGTTTCGATCGCACGACAGGGCGATGGACGGCATAAGCCACCCGCCTGCGATGCGGTAAGTCCGCATCTTCCCCCTGCACCACCATCGTTGAGCTTCGGCACGCACCCGACAGGGACCCTGCGTGCGCTGTGACAGACGATCCGATCCCGTTGGAGCCAGCCTGCCCCGCGCCGCTGGACATTGTCATGATCCATGTTCTGAAGACGCCGAAACCGGCCAGTGTGACGGACCAGCTCTATGCCATTCTGGAGGCGCACGGCGCCCGCACGGTTCTGCTTGCCCTGATGCAGGCCCTTGTCCGTCAGCGGCGCGAGAGCCTTGCCGGCATTTCCGGCGTGCCGTCCAACCTGCGGCGCGATCTGGGCCTGCCGCCGGAGCCGGAAGCGCCGCCGCACTGGTCGCGTCATTGGTAGCCGCGCCGGTGCCCGAGGGCCCGTGTGTCCCCCCGGGCCCTCCCCCTGTCGGTGTTCTTGTGCCGGCAGGGGGCGGCGTCAGCGGTGGTCCGCCTCCGGCACCATGGCGCGCAACCACGATCCGATGGGCGTCGCGAGCGTTCCCCGGATCGGGCCGCGAAAAGTCGGCGTCCAGCTTCCGTGCTGCAGGCGCGGACGCGGCTGGATCGAGCCGCAAACCTCGCGGTCCGGCTGGCCGATCACGAACAGAACCCCGGCCACAACCTCCTCTCCCTCCTTGCCCTGCATGAGCAAGGGGCCGCCGCTATCACCGGAGGCAAGGCGCTTGCCGTCCGTGCGCAGCGGCGGGATCGCCACGATGACGCAGTTGTTCTCGCCCCAGTAGTCGACGGGTCCCGTGCCCCGGAATGCCGAGGGCGGCGGGTCCTCAAGGTAGCCGCCCCAGCCGACATGCCGCAGCGGCCCGCCACGTGGCAGGGTGCCACCCGGTGTCCCCGTCGTCAGCACCGGCATGGGGACGGCGATATCCTCCGGCACTGGATTGCCCAGACGAATCAGCGCCATGTCCGCACAGCGCGGCGAGGAGTAAGCGGCTGGCCGGATCTCCAGCAAGGGCGCGTCGCTCAGGTTGCCGAACCGCACGGGCCGATCATCCGATAGCGGGTACCAGCGCAATGGCTCCTCCCAGCCGTTGCCCTGAAGCTGCGACTGCTGAGGCAAGCGCGGGCAGGCGTCGCCGCGGATGTAGCCGTCGTGCTTTGCGCGCAGATCCTCGGGCACGCAATGCCCGGCCGTCAGCACGATCTCTGGCGTGATCAGCGTCACCGTGCAGCCGATGTAGTGCCCGACCGCATCGCGCACCGGGTCTGAAACGTCGGGTGCATTCTGCGGGTTTGGCTGCCGGATGAGGGCCTGAGCACTTACGTCGATAGGGGCTTGGGACGGTGCCGCATACTCGGCGCGCGCACCCTCGGCCCCGCCGAGCAGGCCCGCGACGAGCGCCAGCATCGGCCCGCACCCTGCGGCGCCGGAGCGCTGCCTCCCCCTCACCCGGGGCACGTTCGGTCCAACCCGTTCATAAGATACAGGTTAATCGCCATTGGCCCGTGCGTCCAGCGTCGGCCTTTAACGGGGCCGCAGCCCTTGGCGGAACCGCGCCTGTCACGCCGGGGGCAGCGGCGGGCGCGCCGTCTCGCGGACGGGCAAGGTGACGTTGACAAGAAGAAGCGCATTTGCGCATCAGGCACTTACGGCGTGGACCGATCAGGGAGGAGGCGGCGTGCGATCGACTGTTCTGCACCCGGCCCGCACCGCACAGGCCGCGTTGCCGTTCGTTCGGCGGGGTCAGCGCATCGGCTTGCTGGGCGGCTCGTTCGACCCCCCGCATGCCGGACATCTCCACATCACGCTGGAGGCGCTGAAGCGGTTCCGGCTGGACGCGGTCTGGTGGCTCGTCAGCCCGGGCAACCCGCTGAAGGCGGACGGGCCCGCCCCCATGAGCAGGCGCATCGCCGCGGCGCGCGCGCTTGCTGCGCATCCCAGGATCCACATCAGCGACATCGAAGCCAGGATCGGCACGCGCTACACCGCCCAGACGCTGCGCTGGCTGCAGCGGGCACGGCCCGGGGTGCGCTTCGTGTGGCTCATGGGCGCCGACAATCTGGCGCAGTTCCACCTGTGGGAGAGCTGGGACCGCATCATGACCATGGTCCCCATCGGCGTTCTGGCCCGCCCCGGGCACCGTCTGCCCGCCCGCACCTCCGTCGCCGCCGCGCGCTTCGCGGCCGCCCGTCTGCCGGCCTCGGCCGCGGGGCTGCTGGCCGGCGCTTCCCCGCCCGCGTGGTGCTTCGTGAACGTGCCGCTGCGCGACATCTCCTCCACGAAGCTGCGCGCGAGCGGAGGCTGGTCTGCCTCAGATGGCGGCGAACCTGTCACGCCCACACCATAGTGAGCGCTCCGCAGTTGCTCAGGCGCGCCTGCTTTGATTGAGTGCGGGCATGGCTGAAACACCCTCCGCCAGGCCGCACAGCACGAACCGGGCCCTGACGCGCCGCACCCTTGTGGCGGGGCTCGTGGCCGGGGTGGCCGCCCCTGCCCTGGCCGCGCCGCCCGCCGTTTCCCTGCGCCCGATGCCCCGGCCCGGCAGCGAAGCGTCTCGGCGCCGACTGGCCACCGCCGGCCAATCCATCGTCGACGATGCCAATCTCGGGGCGGCCAAGGTCTCCTACGTTGTGGCCGATGCGACGACGGGCGAGGTTCTGGAGGCACGGTCGCCGCTCGTGCAGCAGCCCCCCGCCTCCGTCGCGAAAGCCGTCACCGCGCTCTATGCGCTGGAGACGCTCGGCCCCGACCATCGCTACAAGACGCATCTGCGCGCGACCGGCCCGGTCGGTGCCGACGGGCGGCTCGACGGAGATCTGGTGCTCGCCGGAACCGGCGACCCCACCCTGCAGACGAATGCTCTGGCCGACCTTGCCGCGCAACTCAAGGCCGCCGGAGTGCGGGAGATCACGGGGAAGTTCCTGGTGTGGGACGGGACGCTGCCCAGGATCGACAGGATCGACCCGGGCCAGCCCGACCATGTGGGGTACAACCCGTCCGTCTCCGGGCTGAACCTCAACTTCAACCGGGTCCACTTCGAGTGGCGCCGCAATGGCGGCGGCTATCAGGTGACGATGGATGCCCGGTCGGACCGCTATCGCCCCGATGTTCAGATGGCCCGGATGCAGGTCGTCTCCCGCTCGACCCCGGTCTACACCTATGAGGACGCGGGCGATGTCGATGTCTGGACGGTGGCGTCCGGCGCGTTGGGATCGGGGGGCGCGCGATGGCTGCCCGTGCGGGAGCCCGCGCTCTACGCCGCCGATGTCTTTTCCACGTTCGCGCGTTCGCAGGGCATCGTGCTCGGCAAGGCGAGCCGGGCGCTTGCGGCACCGACGGGCGCGGTTCTGGCCGAGGTCGCCAGTGGCCCGCTCAGCGGCATCGTCTACGACATGCTGAAGTATTCGACGAATGTGACCGCCGAGGCCGTGGGCCTTTCGGCCTCAGCCCGCCGCGGCGGCGTGCCCGAGACGCTCGAGGCCTCCGCCCTGCGGATGAGCGGGTGGCTCGGCGAGACGATCGGCAGCCCCAAGCCCGCCCTGATTGATCATTCGGGCCTCGGCGACCGGTCGCGTCTGACCGCCACGGATATGGTGCGCGCCCTTGTCCGCCTTGGCCCCGATGCCGGCCTGTCGGGCTTGCTCAAGGACATTCCGATGCGCAACCGCCGCTACGAGACCGTGCCCGGCTACCCCGCACAGATCGCCGCGAAGACAGGCACGCTGAACTTCGTTAGCGCCTTGTCGGGCTACGTGGCCCCCACGAAGGGGCGGCGGATGGCGTTTGCCATCTTCACGGCGGATCTGGATCGGCGGGCGGCCATTCCCCGCGCCCAGCGCGAGCGGCCCGAGGGCGGGCGCAGTTGGGCGCGGCGCTCGCGGATCCTGCAGCTGCGGCTGATCGACCGGTGGCACACGCTCTACGCCTGACGGGCGAGCAATGTCTGCCTTGCCGCACAGACCGGCCGCAAGGCGGACGGAGCACAACGGCGCTGCGCCGGCGGGCTCGTTAGCGTGTCAGATCGTCAGATGCCGCGCGCGGGCGCCCCACTCGATGGCCGCCGCATGCAGACGCGGCACATCAAGCTCATACCGGATCTCTTCCAGCATCCGCAGCTCCGCCTCATCGAGCCGGCCGTCGGAGGCGGCAACGTCGCACGCCATGGCATAGGCGGTTTCGTTCAGATGGTCGGGCAGAGCCGACCGGACGATGCCGAACAGCGCCGCGAGCCCGTCCTCTTCGGAAAACAAGTCAAACACGAGATTTGCGACAAGGCGCGTCCTGTCGGCGTCGTAATGCGCAAACACCGGCAGGTGGTTGACGATTCTGTCGATGGTTACGAGTTCGGCTGTGCGTACCGTCTCGTCCGACACCGAGGTCGCGATCATGACGGCGACGAGGGCATCTTGCGGGGAAAGCGGTTGTTCGGGTTTGTCAGACATCTGTTTTCCTTTGCCTCGGCTGGACATAGGCGGGCATCCGCTGCGCTGCAAGCGCTGCAGCGCAGCATGGCAGAGGCGGCGGCGCATTCAGCCCGTGCCGGCGGAGGGCGCGGACGCCCAGCCGATGCGGGCGGCCCCCTTCATGGCACTTCAACCCTACCGCCATACCGGAAAGCGGCACAGCGCGTTGACGGGGCGAAGGCGCCGGGCCATAAGCCCGGCTTCCCTTATCTCTTCCCGACGAAGGCCCGATCCTATGTCCGACCAGAGCCCCGATCTGTCCGAGGCCGCCCTGCACTCGAAGGCGTGGCCCTTCGAGGTCGCCCGTGCGATCGCCAAGCGGTACCAGGACGGCCCTCCGGCCAAGGGGCACGTTCTGTTCGAGACGGGGTACGGCCCGTCCGGCCTACCCCATATCGGCACGTTCGGCGAGGTGTTGCGCACGACGATGGTGCGCCGCGCCTTCGAGACCCTTTCCGACATTCCCACGCGGCTCGTCTGTTTCTCGGACGACCTCGACGGCATGCGCAAGGTGCCGGAAAACGTCCCCGATCCGGAAGCGCTCGCCACGCATCTGCAGAAGCCGCTCACGAGCGTGCCCGATCCGTTCGGCACCCATGCCAGCTTCGGCGACCACAACAACGCCATGCTGCGGCGGTTCCTCGACACGTTCGGTTTCGAGTATGAGTTCATCTCGGCGACCGAGTTCTACCGATCCGGCCAGTTCGATGCGACGCTCTTGAGCGCTGCAGAACGCTATGACGATGTGATGAAGGTCATGCTCAAGACGCTGCGCGAGGAGCGGCGCCAGACCTATTCGATCTTCCTGCCGATCCATCCGGAGACGGGCCGGGTTCTCTACGTCCCGATGAAGCATGTCGACGCCAGCCGAGGCGAAGTCACCTTCGACGACGAGGATGGCCGCGAATGGACGCTCCCGGTGACGGGCGGCAACGTCAAGTTCCAGTGGAAGCCCGATTTCGGCGCACGCTGGGCCGCGCTCGATGTCGACTTCGAGATGTACGGCAAGGATCATTCGACCAACACGCCGGTCTATGACCGGATCTGCGAGATCCTGGGCGGTCGCGCACCCGAGCACTACACCTACGAGCTGTTTCTCGACGAGAACGCCGAGAAGATCTCGAAGTCCAAGGGCAACGGCCTGACGATCGACGAATGGCTCGCCTATGCGCCGACGGAAAGCCTGTCGCAGTTCATGTTCGGCAAGCCCAAGACGGCAAAGCGGCTCTACTTCGACGTGATCCCCAAGGCGGTGGACGAGTACCACCAGCACCTTGGCGCTTTCGCGGAGCAGACCACGGCGCAGCGCCTGGCAAATCCCGTCTGGCATATCCACCGCGGCCAGCCGCCCGCCTCGGACATGGTGGTCAGCTTTGCGATGCTTCTCAACCTCGCCTCCGTCGCCCATGCCGAGGACACCGAGACCCTCTGGGGGTTCATCCGCCGCTATGCGCCGGACGCCAGCCCGGACACGCATCCGCAGCTCGACGCGGCGGCGCAAGGCGCGGTGCGCTACTACAACGATTTCGTCAAGCCCGCGAAGACGTTCCGCAGGCCCACCGAGGCCGAAGCCGCCGCGATGCGCGATCTGGCGGAGCGCCTGAAAACCCATCGCGGCGAAACCGACGCCGAAGCGCTCCAATCCGTGGTGTTCGCAGTCGGGCGGGAGCATGGGTTCGAGCCGCTGCGCGACTGGTTCAAGGCGCTCTACGAGGTGCTCCTCGGCCAGAGCCAGGGCCCGCGCTTCGGCGGCTTCGTCGCGCTCTACGGGGTCGACGAGACCGTGAAACTCATCGAGGACGGATTGTCGGGCAGCCTCGCCGCCTGACGCCGCCCGCGCGGCCCATGCCACATCACAGACGCGGGCGCGCCAACCGGGCGCCACAGTCTTGGGCCATGCTTCCAACCGACTGAGTTTCTTGTTGGTTGGTCCATGTTTCTGGATTTTAGGATGGCGCATGTTTCGCCTTTGGCAGGCGTGCGAAAGCTGCGCGCCGGTTTCGCTCCCGTTCTAGCGGGCGCACTCCTGGCAATTTGTTCGACATTCACGCCGGCACCGGCGGCCACGCTCCTCAATGGCGGGTTCGAGACACCCGACATCGGCACGGGCTCGACGTTCTCGTTCGTGACCCCAAGCCGCGTCGAGGGCTGGGACACCACCGACAGCCACATCGAGATCTGGGCCAACGGCTTCAAGGGGGTCACCTCCTTCGAGGGCACACAGCACGCCGAGATCAACGCCAAACGTTTCGGGACCCTGTTCCAGACCGTGACCGGGATCGTCGCGGGCGCGGACCTCGTGCTCGAGTTTGCCCATCGCGCCCGGAAGGGCACCGACACCATGCGCGTTGAGATCGTCGATCTCGGCGCCGACGACACGGCCGGCACAGCGGATGACACGACCCTGTTCTCGCGCGTCTTTTCGGCGACGACCGAGGCATGGATCTTTTCGCGCAGTTCGAGCTTTTCCGAGGTCACCGCCCTGGGAGGCGACGTGCAGGTGGCCTTCACCGCAGTGTCGACGGGCAGCGGCTCGGTCTCTGTCGGCAACTTCCTGGACGCCGTCCGGCTGCACGGCGACGTGCCGGCGGTCCCGCTGCCGGTGCCGGCACTCCTCCTGATTGCCGGGCTCTACATGCTCGTGCGGATCCGACGCGCCTAGGGTACATCGCGCGGTCAGTACCCCGCCACGGGCTTCAGATCACGACGGCGCGCGCGTCCTCTCTCTGTCTGGCGGCCCCGGGTGACGGCGAAAAGCGACAGAGCCGCCCCACTTAGGCCCCAGAGACACGCCAGTGCATGGTATCGGCCCCGCGACTTTGCTACCGCATATGGGGCAAGCGCGGCGCATCGGCCGCCCCTCGTCCATAGGCCTGTCGATCGTTGCGCGCTTCTCTCCCCTCCGTCCCCGTCATCCTGTCCATCGCGCTTCTGGCGCGCCTCCTCTGGGCGGGCGCGGTGCCTATGGTGCTCTATTCGGACCCCGCGGCCTATGATGCACTGGCCCGGAACCTCGCCGCGCACGGCATCTACGGATGGGACACAGAAACCGCCACCGCCTTCTGGGCGGTCGGGGCCGCGGCGTTCTACGGCGCGGCCTACGCCGTGGCAGGCCCGTCGGCGGCGGTGGTCGCCACGCTCAACATCGCCCTGTCTCTCGCGATCGTCTGGCTGACGATTGCCGTCATTTCCGACTGGTTCGGCCCGCGCACCGGGCGTCTGGCCGGCCTGTTCGTCGCGCTTTGGCCTGCACTGATCCAGTTCGTGACCTTTCCCAACAGCGAGCTTTTGTTCACGGCGCTTCTGCTGGCCGCTCTCTGGGCCTGGGGGCGGGCGGGGGCCACGGTGTCGCGCGGCGCGTTCACCGGGCTTCTGCTCGGTGCGGCAACGCTCGTGCGTCCGATCGCGCTTCTGGTGCCGGTCGTTCTGGCCATCGCCCCCCGCCCGATGGCGGAGCCGTCTTCCCCCCGCCTCGTGGCGCGCAGCACCGCCGCGCTGCTCGCCTTTCTGTGCATCGGGCTCGTGGTGGCGCCCTGGTCGCTCCGCAACCAGGCGGTCTTCGGAGAGCTTGTGATCGTCTCGACGAATTTCGGGCCGAATCTGTGGATGGGCAACAACCCGGAGACGACAGGCCGCTATCAGCCTTTGCCCGAAGACACGGCACAGATGGACGAGATCACCCGGGATGCCCATCTCAGATCCGAGGCGGTCGCGTATATCCGCAGCGACCCGGCCGCCTTCGCAAAGCGGTTCGTCACGAAGATCGGCTACCTCTTCAGCCGCGAAACGACGGGCGTCACCTGGAACGCCCGGGGCCTCACGACGCGCTACGGCCCCGGCGTCGTCGCGCCGCTCAAGGCGATATCCACCGCCTACTGGTACGCCATGCTCGCCCTCGCCGGGCTCGGTGTCGTCCGGCTGATCCGGCAGCGCGGCGCGCTTCCCGTGTTCATCTCTATCCCCGTCGCGCTGATCGGCTATTTCGCGGCCGTCCACGGCGTGATCTTCGTGAGCGACCGCTTCCATCTGCCGCTCAATCCGCTCGTGGCGGGGCTTGCAGCCTTCGCGCTCCTCGGCCCCCGAACCCCGGCGATGCCGCGGCCGGGCTGACCCCGCGCCATTGCCTTGGCGCCAAAACGCGCCACGTCCCCCGCAAAGCACGCGTTCTCTCGCCCGCCACGGAGGAGCCATGACCCGCCTTGTCGCAGCCCTGCTGTTCGCCCTGACCCTGTCCCTGCCCGCGCCCCGCATGGCCGTCGCCCAGACCGATCCGACCGAGATCATCGGCGCCCAGATCGAGGCCTTCCTCGCCGACGATGTCGCCACCGCCTTCACCTTCGCCGCACCCGGCATCAAGCGGTTGTTCGGCACGCCGGAGAATTTCGGGCGGATGGTGCAGCAAGGGTATCCGATGGTCTGGCGACCCGCCGAGGTGCGCTATGGCGCGGCGCAACCGCGCGGCGCCGCCGTGGTCCAGCAAGTCTACATCACCGATGCGGCCGGGCGCCTGCACACGCTCGAATACACGCTCGTCCCCGCTGGCGACAGCTGGCAGATCGCCGGCGTCTCGATCCTCGAGTCCGCGCAGATCGGCGCGTGATCACCCGCACGGCGCTCGCGCCCGAAAACGTCCAGGACTATCCGCGCCCGCCCGCCCTCGAACAGGTCGACCTGCCGGTTCGGATCGTGCTCGGCGGCACCGACATCGCGATGACCGACAGGGTCCTGCGCGTATGCGAAACCCACCACGCTCCCACCTATTACCTGCCGCCGGAGGCTTTCGTGCCAGGGGCGCTCACCCCGGCCCCGGGGACGTCGTTCTGCGAATGGAAAGGCACGGCCCGCTACTGGTCGCTCTCGGGGGGCGGCGTTCTGCGCAGACGCGCAGCCTGGTCCTACTCTGACCCGACCGAGCCGTTCCTGCCGCTCCGGCACCAGATCGCCGTCTATCCCGGCCTTATGGAGGCATGCTTCATCGCGGGCACCCGCGTCACCCCGCAGCCCGGCGATTTCTACGGCGGCTGGGTCACCCCGAACCTGTCGGGCACCGTGAAGGGCGCCGCAGGCACCGCATGGTGGTAGCCCGCGCCCGGCCACGCCCGCAGCCCCGCCCGCAGCCACGCCTGCAGCCCCCGCCCGCCCTTCATCTTGCTCCAAGTATCCCGGGGGAGTCGCCGCAGGCGACGGGGGCAGCGCCCCCAGCCCTCCCCCTCCGGTTGACCATCGAGACCCCCCGCAATAGGACGCAGCCAACACGGGCAACAGGCGCGTCATGACCGAAATCAGCAAGCCGACATCGTTTCAGGAGGTCATCCTCCGCCTGCAAACCTACTGGGCCGCCCAGGGCTGCGCCCTCCTGCAGCCCTACGACATGGAAGTGGGGGCGGGCACCTTTCACCCCGCCACAACCCTGCGCGCTCTTGGCCCCAAGGCCTGGGCCGCGGCCTATGTGCAGCCATCGCGGCGCCCCACCGACGGGCGCTACGGCGAAAACCCGAACCGCCTGCAGCATTACTACCAGTTCCAGGTGCTCATCAAACCGAGCCCGCCCGACCTTCAGGAGCTCTATCTCGGCTCGCTGGAGGCGATCGGGATCGAAGCCGGCCTGCACGATATCCGCTTCGTCGAAGACGATTGGGAAAGCCCCACGCTGGGCGCGTGGGGCCTCGGGTGGGAGGTCTGGTGCGACGGTATGGAAGTCAGCCAGTTCACCTACTTCCAGCAGGTCGGCGGGCACGATTGCCGCCCGGTCTCGGGCGAACTGACCTACGGCCTGGAACGGCTCGCCATGTATGTGCTCGGCATCGACCATGTGATGGACATGCCGTTCAACGATCCCCAGACGGCGATCCCGCTGACCTACGGCGATGTCTTCCGCCAGACCGAGGAGGAATACTCCCGGTTCAACTTCGACACCGCCAATACCGAGGTACTGCTGCGCCATTTCGAGGAGGCCGAAGCGGAATGCGCCGCCCTCCTCGCCGCCCCGGCGGAAGATCCCAAGACCGGCAAGCGCATCGTCATGGTGCACCCCGCCTACGACCAGTGCATCAAGGCCAGCCACCTCTTCAACCTGCTCGATGCGCGCGGCGTCATCTCCGTGACCGAGCGCCAGGCCTATATCGGACGCGTCCGCGCCCTGGCGAAGGGCTGCGCCGACGCCTTCGTCGAAACCGCGGCCGGGGGGCATAGCGCCCCATGACCCGCCATACAGGCGCAGGCCGCAACGCTCCGGAGGGGCACGCTTCATGAACGGGTCAGCCGTCGGCATCACGATCCTCGGCGCCGCCCTTGTCGCGGGCATCGCGCTCTACCGGCTCGAGCATTTCTACTGGTACGACATCGAGTATGAGGGCACCGGCACGATGGCGCTGACCGCCGCCGACGGCACCGTAGAGGACGTCACCGTCATCGCGCTGCAGCACGCCGAGGGATCGTCTTCGCCGCTGAAGTTCCGCGCCTGCTTCCGCGTCGAGGACGCGCTGCTCGACCGCCTCGCCTCCTTCGCCCCGGCACCTGACGCGGCCCCCACCGTCGCGCCCCGCCCGTTCGACTGCTTCGACGCCGATGCAATCGCGCAAGATCTGAAGGACGGCGCCGCGACGGCCGTGCTCGGCCAGACGAACACGCCCTATGGCATCGACCGCATCGTGGCGATCACCCGAAACGGCGACGCCTTCGCCTGGCATCAGATCAACCGCTGCGGCGAACGCGTCTTCGATGGCGATCCCCCGCCCGAAGGCTGCCCGCCCCCGCCCAACACCGAGTAACCCATGCCAGACCTTCTGATCGAGCTCTTCTCGGAAGAGATCCCCGCCCGCATGCAGGCCCGCGCCAGCGCCGATCTGCAGCGCCTGATGACGGACGGTCTGGTCGAGGCCGGACTGACCTATGCGGTCGCTCGCGCCTACGCGACGCCCCGGCGGCTCGCCCTGCATGTCGAGGGGGTGAGCGGCGAAAGCCCCACCACCCGCGAGGAGCGCAAGGGGCCGCGGGCGGACGCGCCGGAAAAGGCCATCGCGGGGTTCCTGCGCGCCACAGGGCTGTCGCTCGACGAACTCGAACGCCGGGATAGCCCCAAGGGCGACGTGTACTTCGCCACCATCGTCCGCCCCGGGCGCCCCGCTTCCGACATCGTCGCCGACGTGCTGGAGGCCACGATCCGCGGCTTTCCGTGGCCCAAATCCATGCGCTGGGGCGGCGCGGACAGTTCCGGCGCCGGCACGCTACGCTGGGTGCGTCCCCTGCGCCGCATCTTGTGCCTGCTCTCCGACGAGAGCGGCACCCAGGTCGTGCCTCTTCGCCTCGACGGGTTCGAAGCGGGCGACGTCACCGAGGGTCACCGCTTCATGGCCCCCGCGCCCTTCGCCGTCACCGGCTTCGACGATTACGCCGCCGCGCTGAAGCGCGCCCACGTGATCCTCGACCCGGCCGAGCGGGCCGAGACGATCTGGCACGACGCCACCACCGACGCCTTCGCCCGCGGGCTGGAAGTCATCGAGGACAAGGGCCTTTTGGCGGAAGTTGCGGGCCTCGTCGAATGGCCCGTGGTGCTGATGGGGGAGATCGGCGCCGCGTTCCTCGATCTGCCGGCGGAAGTCCTGCAGACCTCCATGAAGGAACACCAGAAGTTCTTCTCGGTGCGCAACCCACGGGCAGACCGGATCACCCATTTCATCACCGTGGCCAATCGCGAGACGGCCGATAACGGCGCCACGATCCTGGCGGGAAACCGCAAAGTGCTCGCTGCGCGCCTCGCGGATGCGAAGTTCTTCTGGGAGAACGACCTGCGCGTCGCCCATGACGGCATGGGCGCCTGGATCGCCAAGCTCGAGGATGTGACCTTCGAACGCCGTCTCGGAAGCCAGGCCGACCGCATCGCCCGGATCGCGGCCCTGGCGCGCGAAATCGCCCCGGCCGTGGGCGCCGACCCGGACCTCGCCGAACAGGCCGCCGGGATCTGCAAGGCCGATCTCGCCTCCGAGATGGTCTACGAGTTTCCCGAATTACAGGGCATCATGGGCCGCCACTACGCCTTGGCCGCCGGACGCCCCGAAGCGGTCGCCGCCGCGTGCGAGGAGCATTACAAGCCGCTCGGCCCCTCCGACTCCCTGCCCGAGAACGCCGTTTCGCAAGCCGTCGCGCTGGCCGACAAGATCGACCTGCTGACCGGCTTCTGGGCCATCGACGAAAAGCCGACCGGCTCCAAGGATCCCTACGCCCTGCGCCGGGCGGCGCTTGGCGTGATCCGGATCGTGCTCGGCACCGGCGCGCGGCTCCATCTCGACCGCTTCGTCAAGGCGCAGCTGCTGCGCCACGCCCTGCATGAGGAGGCCCAGGAAGACGCGGAGAGCCGCGCCCTGGTCGGCGAAATGATCGACGAGATCGCCCGGCACGGGGTGTTCGGCGCAGCTATGCGTGCCGTTCTGGAGGGCGGCGAAGACGCCCCCGAAGCCGTCGCACGGATCGGCAAGACACTGCCCGACACCGCCGCCGACCTGCGCGCGTTCCTGCATGACCGGCTCAAGGTGCACCTGCGGGACGAGGGCATTCGCCACGACGTGATCGACGCCTGTCTCGCCACGGAGGGCGCCGACGATCTCACCCTGCTGGTTGCCCGTGCCCGCGCGCTCAACGCCGAACTGGCCACCCCGGATGGCGAAAACCTGATCCAGGGGTTCAAGCGGGCCGCGAACATTCTCGCCCAGGCCGAAGCGGCCGATGGCGTCGCCTACGAGTATGGACCCGACCCGAAATTCGCCGAAACGGACGAGGAGCGCGCGCTCTTCGCCGCGCTCGACGCCGCCGACCGCGAGATCGGCCCCGCCCTCGCCGCCGAGGACTTCACCCGGGCCATGTCCGCCATGGCGGCCCTCCGGGCGCCGATCGATGCGTTCTTCGACGCCGTGCAGGTCAACACCGACAACCAGATAGTTCGCCGTAACCGCCTTAATCTCCTGCACCGTATCCGGGAAACCTGCCTGCAGGCCGCGGATCTGACCAAGCTCGACGGCTGAGGGCGCGCCCGCCGCCCCCCTTCATCTTGCCAGAAATATCCCCGCCGGAGGCACGGCGCCGGCGGCTCCGCCGGGCCGCGTCCGCCGGGACGGCGCGCAACATGCCCGAAAGAGTGGCAGGGGCGCGGCGATAGGTGGCGGTTGCGCGGTCGGCGGGGGCGCGTAAGGTGCGCACGACGGAGGTGTGCCGCAGTGCAGCAAATGAGCACGTTCAAGGATTTCACGCTGATAACGCCGGAGGCGTCGATGTCCGCCGCCGCGCATGGCGGGCGTGCGAAATGCCTGCAGCGGCTGGTGCGGCTCGGAGCCCCCGTCCCGCGGACGGTGGCGCTCTCGTTCGATGAGGTGCACCGCATCGCGCAGGGCCACCGGCCGGACACGGGGCGCCTCGTCGCGGCCTTCGGGCGCACGCCTCTGGTGTCCGTGCGCCCGTCCTCGGCCGATCCGGACTGGGGCGGGCCCGGCGCGGTGCTGAACATCGGCATGTGCGACGCCCGCCGCGACGCGCTGTCGGACAGCATCGGCGGCGCGGCCGCGAACACGCTCTACCTGCGCTACATCCTGACCTACGCCATCGAGGTCGCCCGGCTCGATCCCGAACCCTTCGAACACGCCGCGGAACCCGGCGGCGCGGCGGCGGTGCAGGCCGCCCTGTCGGTCTACGAGGACGAGGCCGACGAGCCCTTTCCCCAGGACCCGACCCGGCAATTGTCGGATGTGCTGCGCTCGATGGCCCGGGCGTGGGAGGGCACCTCGGCCCGGCTCTTGCGGCAGGCGCGCGGGGCACCGGCCGATGCCGGGCTCGGCCTCGTCGTTCAGGCCATGGCGCTGGGCATGGGGCCGGGAGAGAGCGGCTCCGGCGTGATCCGGATGATCGACGCCGCCACAGGCCAGCGGCAGATCTCGGGCCGCTACCTGCCCCACTCGCTCGGCCGCGACGCGCTCGGGCGGCGCGATGAGGCGCTGTTTCTGGCAGAGGACGCGCGGGGCCCATCGCTGCAAAGCAAGGCACCTGAGGTCTATGACCGACTGATCGACATTGCCGAAACCTGCCGGTCGCGCCTGCGCGAAGAGATGGAGATCGAGTTTTCCGTGGTGAACGGCGAGCTCTTTCTGCTCGACGCAGTCCGCGTTCCGCGGTCGGCGCGCGCCGAGGTCTGTGTGGCGGTAACCCTGGCCGAGGAGCATGTGATCTCGCCGCAGCAGGCCGTTCTGCGCGTCCCGCCCGGCGCCTTGCCCGAGCTGTTGCACCGCCAGGTCGATCCGGCGGCCCCGCGCAAGGTCGTCCTGAAAGGCATGGCCGCGAGCCCGGGCGCGGCGGTGGGCAAGCTCGTCTTCTCCTCGGAAGCCGCCCAAGCGGCCGCAGCCCAGGGCGAGCCCTGCATCCTCGTACGCCGCGAGACCGTGCCGGAGGACATCCGCGGCATGCACGCGGCCCGTGCCGTTATCACCGAACGCGGCGGTATGACGAGCCATGCCGCGGTGATCGCGCGCGGTCTCGGCCTCCCCGCCATTGTCGGCGCAACCGGGATTCGCCTGTCGCCGCGCAAGCGGCAGCTCACAACTCCCTCGGGCACCGTCCTGAGGGAGGGCGACGTGGTAACGGTCGACGGCACGAAGGGCGAGGCGCTGCGCGGGGCGGCGCCGATGCTGGAGGCCGCGCTCGACCGGGAGTTTCAACAGTTGCTCGCCTGGGCCGACGACGCCCGGGATATCGGCGTGCGCGCCAATGCCGACACACCGGAGGACGCGCGCACCGCCCAGGGCTTTGCGGCGGAGGGGATCGGGCTTTGCCGCACCGAGCACATGTTCTTCGAAGAGGCGCGCCTGACGGTCATGCGCGAGATGATCTTCACCGACAGCGAGGTGGATCGCCGCGCCGCTCTGGAACGCCTGCTGCCGATGCAGCGGGCCGATTTCGTGGAACTGTTCGAAATCATGGCGGGCAAGCCGGTATGCATCCGCCTGTTCGACCCGCCCCTGCACGAGTTCCTCCCCAGCGACCGGGAAGGGCTCCGCGCCCTGGCCGAGGCGCTCGACATGCCCCTGTCGGATGTGACCCACCGGGTCGAGGCGCTGAGCGAGTTCAATCCGATGCTGGGGCTGCGGGGCGTCCGCCTCGGCGTGACGTTGCCCGAAATCTACGACATGCAGGCGCGCGCGATCTTCGAGGCCACGATAGAGGCCAGCCGCCGCACCGGGGCGGCCGTGGTGCCGGAGATCATGATCCCTCTGGTCTCCGCCAAGCGCGAAGTCGAGCTTGTAAAAGGCCGGATCGACGCGGTCGCGGTGGGCGTGCGCAACGAGACGGGCCAAACCTTCGACTTTCGCCTGGGCGTGATGGTCGAAACCCCGCGCGCCGCGCTGCGCGCCGGCGAGATTGCCGCGCATTCCTCGTTCTTGTCGTTCGGCACCAACGACTTGACGCAAATGACCTATGGCCTCAGCCGCGACGACGCGGGCCGGTTCATGGGCACCTATGTCGCGCAGGAGGTCTTCCCCGAGGACCCGTTTCACACGCTCGACCGGGACGGGGTGGGCGAGTTGCTGCTGCTTGGGGCGGAACGCGGCCGCCGCACCCGACCGGAGGTGACGCTCTCTGTCTGCGGCGAGCATGGCGGCGACCTCGACACGATCTCGTTCTGCCGCGACGCGGGCTTCGACTACGTATCCTGCTCGCCCTTCCGTGTCCCGGTCGCGCGCCTTGCGGCGGCCCATCTGGCCTTGGGCGACCTGGAGCAGCCCGCAGGAGACGGCGCCGGGGAGCACTCCTGCAGCGGCGATCTCTAGCGGAAACCCGCCAGCAGCCCGCTGCAGAATAGGCGAGATTCTGCCGATCAGCACAAAAATGAGGCTTTTTCAGGACCATCGCGTTAACTGCGCCGTCCTGTCACGGTTTACACCCCGTTAACGCCTGCGCTAGGGCGGCTGTCGGCCCGGATGAGCGCGGAAACGCGTCGGGGCGCATGGTGGGGATGGCTCGGGACAGGCCGATCGGGGGATCGCCGGCTCGTACTCACGGACGCCGACCGGGACAGGGGTGCCACAAGAACGTGGCGCTTCGCTGCCACTCTGGCTGCCGATACAGAAAGACTGTGTGATGATGCCGTTTCGTTCCGTGCTCGTCGCGGCCTGCGCCGCTTCGTGTTTGTTCCTTGTCCCGCAAGACCCGGCGAAAGCCGACGTCTTCCTCTCAACCTCAACCGATCCGCTCGATCCCGGTGTCGAGGTGACACCCGCGTCGGTGCCGCCGCTGATCGACCGCCTGGAAGGCCTTCTGGGCGAAGACGGTGTGGCGCTTCAAGCCGATAGCGGCACGCGCGACACGATGCCGAAAGGCTATGTCCGCTATGACCGCGACTGGCTGGACAGGCTGCCCGAAGCCGTCGGCAGCGCCGAATGGGAGTGTCTTGCCGAAGCGCTCTATTTCGAGGCGCGGGGGGAGCGCCTGAAGGGGCAGTTCGCCGTGGCCGAGGTGATCCTGAACCGCGTCGACAGCGCCCGCTACCCCGACACGGTGTGCGGTGTGGTCAATCAGGGCACCGGCAAACGCTATCAGTGCCAGTTCACCTATACCTGCGACGGCCATGCGGAACGGATCCATGAAGAAAACGCGTGGATGCGGGTGGGCAAGGTCGCCCGGCTGATGCTGGACGGGGCGCCCCGCGCGCTGACCGAAGGCGCCACCCACTACCATACCAAGGCCGTCAACCCGCGCTGGGCGCATACCTATCCCCGCACCGCGACGATCGGCGTTCACCACTTCTACCGTTCGCCAAGCTCCTGAAGACCGCGCGTACGGGCGAGCTTTGGCCCGCCCGCACGCGCCTCTGGTCCAAGGCGGCAACGCTTCGCTGTAGCGTGCGGGGAAGCTGGTTACCTCTGCCCCTATCCGTGGTAGCACGCGCGAAAGAAGCGGTATGCGAGAGGCGGCGATGAAGGACGAGACGAAAACGGACCAAGCGCCGGTTCGCACGCTCTTCGGCACAGATGGTGTCCGCGGCCGGGCCAACACCTATCCGATGACGGCCGAAATGGCCCTTCGTCTCGGCGCCGCGGCCGGCCGGTACTTTCGCAAGGACCGCGTCGACGATCACCGCGTGGTCATCGGAAAGGACACGCGCCTGTCCGGGTACATGTTCGAGAATGCGCTGACCGCCGGCCTCACCTCCACGGGCATGAACGCCCTCCTGCTTGGCCCTGTTCCGACCCCCGCGGTCGGCTATCTGACCCGGTCCATGCGGGCGGATCTGGGCATCATGATCTCTGCAAGCCACAACGCCCACCACGACAACGGCATCAAGTTTTTTGGCCCCGACGGCTTCAAACTGTCCGATGCCGCTGAGGCCGAGATCGAGCGCTTGGCGCTCGACGGGGTGGAACCCGCGCAGGCTGGCAATATCGGGCGGGCCAAACGCATCGACGATGGCCGCTTCCGCTATGTCGAACGGGCCAAGGCATCCTTTCCGTCGGCGCGGTCGCTCAGCGGGCTGCGCGTCGTCGTGGACTGCGCCAACGGCGCGGCCTACCGCACGGCGCCCGAGGTGCTTTGGGAGCTGGGCGCCGAGGTCAAGACCATCGGCGTTTCTCCGAACGGGCTGAACATCAACGAGGGCTGCGGTTCGACTGACGTGACCGCCGCCGCCAAAGCCGTCGTCGAGTACCGCGCCGATATCGGCATCTGTCTCGACGGCGACGCCGACCGCGTCATGGTGATCGACGAGGCCGGGCGGGTCGCCGTTGGCGACCAGATCATGGCGCTGCTGGCGAACCGCTGGGCCACGGAGGGGCGGCTCAAAGGGGGCACGCTGGTTTCGACGGTGATGTCCAACCTCGGCCTCGAGCGCTTCCTGAAGAGCCGCAACCTGACCCTGGAGCGGACGCCCGTCGGGGATCGCTACGTCGTCGAGCGGATGCGTCAGGGCGGCTGGAACCTCGGCGGCGAGCAATCCGGCCACATCGTGATGACGGACTACACCACCACCGGGGACGGCCTGATCGCGGCGCTGCAGTTCCTTGCGGCCATGGTCGAAACAGGGCACCGCGCCTCGGACCTCGCGCAACAGTTCGAGACAGTGCCGCAGCTCCTGCGGAACGTGCGCTACCGTGCCGGAACAGCCCCGCTGGACGACAGCGAGGTGCAGGCCGCGATCAAGGCCGCCGAGACCCGGATCAACGGACAGGGCCGGCTCCTGATTCGAAAGTCCGGCACCGAGCCGCTGATCCGCGTCATGGCGGAATGCGAAGATGCGGCGCTGTTGCAGGACATCGTGGGCGAGGTCGTGACCGCCGTGGAAGCCGCGAACTAGATCCCGGCGCCCAGTCCCGGCGCCCCGGCCCGACATCCCGGCCCCGGCGGCGCTTGCCGCGCCCCCGGCCAGCGAGTAAGCCCGGAGCAGCCACAACAGAGGCACCCAATGCATATCGGCATCCTCCAGACCGGCCATATGGTCGACGCCGCCCGCACGGAGACGGGCGATTACGACGAAATGTTCGTGGCATTGCTGGGCCAGCACGGCCTGACCTTCACGACGTGGGACATCGAAGCGTCGCAGTTTCCGACCGACGCAGCGGCAGCCGAAGGGTGGCTGATCACGGGCTCGCGCCACGGCGCGTACGAGGACCATCCCTGGATTCCGCCGCTCGAGGCCCTGATCCGCGACATCGTCGGGTCCGGCCGACCGATCGTCGGGATCTGTTTCGGCCACCAGATCATCGCCACGGCGCTCGGCGGGCGGGTGGAGAAGTTCGCGGGCGGCTGGACCGTCGGCCCGACGCAGTACCGGCTGGATGACGGCAGCACCCGCACGCTCAACGCCTGGCATCAGGATCAGGTGCTCGACCTGCCCGACGGGGCCCGGACCTTCGCCACGTCCGACACTTGCGCCATCGCGGGCTTCACCATTGGCGATACGGTGCTGACATGGCAGCCGCACCCGGAATACGGCACCCAGGCCCTCGGCGCCCTGATGACCCACAGGGGCGGCGCCGTCGATCCCGATCGCTTGGCCGACGCGCGCACCCGTCTCGGCGGGGCCACCGATCGGCAGAACGTGGGGGCCGAGATCGCCGCGTTTCTGAAGGCGGCCCAAGGCCGCGCGCTCCCAGCGGCCGAGGCGCCAGATGTCGCATGACTGGTTGTCCGACGTCCCCGGAGCCACCCAGGACTATCTGAGGGACAAGCGCCTCGAGGAGGTGGAGTGCATCGTGGCCGACCTTGCCGGCGTAGCCCGCGGCAAGGCGATGCCGGCGGCCAAGTTCGACGGCGACGCGCGTTTTTACCTGCCGAACTCGATCTTTCTGCAGACTATCACGGGCGATTGGGCGGAAGTGGACGACATGCCCTTCACCGAGCCCGACATGCTCCTGACGCCCGACTTTTCGACGGCGACGGCTGCCCCCTGGACCGCGGATCGGACGATTCAGATCATCCACGACATCACGGAGCGAGACGGCACGCCGATTCCCTACGCGCCCCGCAATGTGCTGCGGCGCGTGGTGCAGCTCTACGAGGGGCAAGGCTGGCGCCCGATCGTGGCCCCGGAGCTGGAGTTCTATCTCGTCGCGCCGAACCTTGACCCTGCGAAGCCGGTCGAGCCCCCCATGGGGCGGTCCGGGCGCCGTGCCGCTGCGCGGCAGGCGTACTCGATGTCGGCCATCGACGAATACGGCCCGGTGATCGACGACATCTACGATTTCGCCGAGGCCCAGGGCATCGAAATCGACGGGATCCTGCAGGAAGGCGGCGCGGGCCAGGTGGAGCTGAACATGGCCCATGGCGATCCCGTCCGCCTCGCCGACGAGATCTTCTTCTTCAAGCGGCTGATCCGCGAGGCCGCGCTCCGCCACGAGTGCTACGCCACCTTCATGGCCAAGCCCATCGCAGGCGAGCCCGGGTCGGCGATGCATATCCACCATTCGGTCGTCGATCTGAGGACCGGGCAGAACATCTTTGCCCACGAAGACGGCCGCGAAACGGATGCGTTCTCCCATTTCATCGGCGGACTACAGCATCATCTGCCGGCCGCCATCGCCCTGCTCGCGCCTTACGTCAACAGCTACCGGCGGTATGTCCGCGACTACGCCGCGCCGATCAACCTGGCCTGGGGGCGCGACAACCGCACCACGGGCCTGCGCATTCCGGTGTCAAAGCCCGAGGCCACACGGGTAGAGAACCGGCTAGCCGGGATGGATTGCAACCCTTACATCGGCATCGCGGCCTCTCTGGCCTGCGGGTATCTCGGCCTGACGGAGCGCCGCCCGCCGGCGGCCGAGTTTACCGGCGACGCCTACGACACGGACGCCGACATCCCGCGCACCTTCGGCGAAGCCCTTGCGCTGTTCCAGGACAGCCCGGCGCTGCACGGGATCCTCGGCGCGGAGTTCACCAAGATCTACGGCGCGGTCAAGGATCTGGAATACCAGGAGTTTCTGCAGGTCATCTCTCCGTGGGAGCGCGAGCACCTGCTGCTGAACGTCTAGCTTGTGTCGCGACAGCCCGTCCGCCGCAGACCTGGGCGCGGTTCAGCGGACGTGGGGCACAGGCGGGGTGTCCTGAGGGGAGCGCCCCGCCCGGAGGCCATACGTTGTGCGCGCGTGGCTGCCGTTGGATGCCTCCGGCGGGGATATTTGCAGCAATGTGAAGCATGGCCGGACAGCCGTCCTCACCGGTCTCTGGAGCAGGGCCGCGGGGACAGCGATCCGTCAGTCTCAAGTCGCGCGGGCGGGGCCGCGGAGACCGGTGGTCGCACGACAGGCGAGCCGTGCAGCGGGGGCCGGGGCGCGGCGGTCCGGCAGGGCCGCGGGGGCAGACCGCGGCGGTCAGGCGTCAGGCGAGCGGAACCGCGGGGACGGGACGGTCAGGCGTCGACAGTTTCGCGCACCGTGTCGATCATGAGTTGCACGTTGGCCGGGTCGGCATCCGGCGTGATGCCATGCCCGAGATTGAAGATATGCGGCCCGTTGGAGAAGGCGCGCACGATGGCCCGGGTTTCGTCAACCAGCGCTTGTCCGCCGCTTACCATATGCGCGGAGGCCAGATTGCCCTGTACGCACCCGTCCGACTGGACGTGTTTGGCCGCCCAGAAGGGATCGACCGAGTTGTCCAGGGCCACGCAATCCGCGCCGGTGGCCCTTGCAAAGCCGATGTAGCGGTCGCCGGCCTCGCGCGGGAAGGCGATGATGGGCAGGCCGGGGTGGCGGGCCTTCAGCTCGGAGATGATCCGTTTGGCCGGGGCAAGCGCATAGCGGTCGAAGATGTCGCCCTTGAGCGACCCGGCCCAGCTGTCGAAGATCTTGACCGTTTCGGCGCCGGCCTCGACCTGTGCGGAGAGGTATTCGATCGTGGCGTCCGTCAAGCGCTGGATCAGCGCGTCGAAGAGCGCGGGATTCTCGGCCATCAGGGCGTGCGCCGGTCCCTGATCCGGCGTTCCGCGCCCGGCGATCATATAGGTGGCGACCGTCCAGGGCGCCCCGGCGAAACCGATCAGCGCGGTCTCTCGCGGCAGTTCGCGGCCGAGAATGCGCAGGGTCTCGTACACGGGGGCGAGATGGTCGTGGATGTCGGACGGCCCCTTCAGCTTGGCGAAGTCCGCCTCCGAGCCGATGGTGGACAGACGCGGCCCCTCGCCGGTGACGAACCAGAGGTCGGCCCCGAGCGCATCGGGAATCAGCAGGATATCGGCGAACAGGATCGCGGCGTCGAACCCGTAGCGGCGAATGGGCTGCAGCGTCACCTCGGCGGCAAGTTCGGAGTTGTAGCACAGCGACAGAAAGTCGCCCGCCTGCGCGCGCGTGGCCCGATACTCCGGCAAATAACGGCCCGCCTGGCGCATCATCCAGATCGGAGGAACGGGGAGCGTCTCGCCTGCGAGCGTGCGCAGCAACTTCTTGGTTTCGGGCATCCGGCTCCTCGCATAGGCTGTCTCAGCGCCTCGGCGGGCGCCGATGTCATGTCTGGTGTCAACTTGACGTTACAATTGGCGTTGTCAAGCCAAGTTGACAAATCTAGGGTCCCTCCATGACTATCACGCTCCCCTCGCCCGCGTCCCCGCTCAAAATTGGCACACGTGGCTCCCCCCTGGCTCTGGCGCAGGCCTACGAGACGCGAAGCCGCCTCGCCGCGGCGTTCGATCTTCCCGAAGACGCCTTCGAAATCGTCGTGATCAAGACGACCGGCGATAAGATCCTGGACCGGCCTTTGAAGGAGATCGGCGGCAAGGGCCTGTTCACCCGCGAGATCGAAGAGGATCTGACGACCGGGAGAATCGACATCGCCGTCCACTCCATGAAGGACATGCCGACAGTCCAGCCGCCGGGCCTCATGCTGGACACCTATCTGCCGCGTGAAGATGTGCGCGATGCGTTCGTCACCCTGGACGGCCGGGCCTTCGCGTCGCTCGCGGTGGGGGCGGTGGTCGGCACCTCCTCGCTCCGGCGCCGGGCGCAGCTCTTGTGGCGGCGGCCGGATCTCTCGGTAGTAGAGTTTCGCGGCAATGTGCAGACGCGGATGCGCAAGCTGTCCGACGGTGTGGCGGAGGCCACCTTTCTGGCCTGTGCCGGGCTGAACAGGCTGGCCATGGAGGAGGTGAAGCGCATGCCCCTGTCGACCGAAGACATGCTGCCCGCCGTCGCGCAGGGCGCTATCGGCATCGAGCGCCGGTCTGACGATTCTCGCACGGCCGAGATGCTGTCGGCGATCCACGATGGCGAAACCGGGCACCGTCTGGCCGCCGAACGCGCGTATCTCGCGGCGCTCGATGGCTCCTGCGAGACACCCATTGCGGGGCTTGCCGAGTTGGACGGGGGCACCCTGCGGTTGCGGGGCGAGATCCTGCGGCCCGACGGCTCGGATTGCCTGACCGACGCGGATACGGGCGCCATCGAGGACGCCGCCGA
>JBCDGG010000079.1:0-24631 GCA_038757905.1 Pseudomonadota bacterium
CAGCGCCCCGGGAGACGACGCCGCCGCCTCAGGGCTCCCCGACCACCGCCCGCTCGCCGACGCCGGTGAAGTAGTTCTCCTGGCGGGAGACGACTGACGCGCAGCCTCCCGTCTGCCCCACCGGGGCAAGGCGCCAGCTTTCCGCCCGACGCAACGGCAGGGTTGGAGAACCGCGAGGCCCTGCACGTGGGACCGTGAGCCCCTCTCGCCCGGCCCCGTCCCTCTTGCCCCGCCCCCTCTTGCCCGGCCCCGCCGCTCCCCCTATTCCCACGATCATGGGACAGAAGACGCCGACGGCCCGACCGAAAGACGACGCGACGGGCAGCCTGTCGGCGACGCTCAACGATATGGCCGTGCGCGCGTTTCTCGGCACCGCGAGCCTGTTGCCCTATGAAACGCGCGTCCGCGCCCTCGGCGCCTTCAGCGCGCGCATCCTCGCCCCGACCAGCCGGTTTGGCCGCCGGATCGACGAAAACCTGTCTTTCGTCTTCCCGCAGATGTCCGCCGCCGAGCGCGAGCGCATCGGGCGCGCCTCCGCCGACGGCCTCGGCCGGCTGGCGATCGAGATCTTCTCGTGGCGCGATCTCAAGGCGCGCATGGCGCCGGTCGATCCCGTCGGGCCCGGGGTCGCGGCGCTGGCCCAGGCGCACAAGGACAAGCGTCCGGTCCTGCTGATGACAGGGCATTACGGCAACTTCGTCGCGCCCTGCCCCAGTCTCATTGCCCGGGGCTATCCGGTTGGCGGCCTTTACCGCCCCCTCAGCAACGAGGCGTTCAACCGCCGCTACGTCGCGGCGATGGAGGCGCTCGGCGGGCCGACCTTCGCGACGACGGCGCGCGGGATGAAGAACCTGCTCGGATATCTGCGGAAGGGCGGCATGGTTCTGGTGCTGAACGATCTCTATATCGGCACCGGCACGGAAATGCCGTTCCTCGGCCAACCGGCCATGACCTCGCTCGCGCCGGCCGAAATCGCCGCCCGGGTCGATGCGCTGATGATCCCGGTCTGGGGCACGCGGCAGGCCGATGGATTGTCCTTCACCGTGGATGTCGACGCGCCGCTGCCGATGGGCGATCCGGCCGAGACCATTCGGGCCTACAATGCCGCGGTGGAGGCGCGGATCCGCGCCCATCCGGAGCAATGGTTCTGGGTGCATCGGCGCTGGAAGAAGAAGTGGAACAAAGGCAAGGGCATGCAGGGCGACCTTCACCCCGCGCAACTGCCGAGCCGACGATCCAGGCTTTAGCCTTTCGTTCCGTGACATCGGCCTTTGGGCTTAACATCCCCCGGCCCGCGCGTTAGCTCATCGCCATGACACGCGTTCTTCATATCATCGGCGGCGGAATGGCCGGGTCGGAGGCCGCCTGGCAGGCGGCTGAAGCGGGCATCGACGTCATCCTGCACGAGATGCGGCCCGAGGTGGGCACCTTTGCCCATCGTACCGGCAACCTCGCGGAAATGGTCTGTTCGAACTCGTTCCGGTCGGACGACGACGAGAACAACGCCGTTGGCCTTCTGCACTGGGAAATGCGGCAGGCTGGCGGGCTGATCATCGAAATGGCCGATGCCCATGCCCTGCCCGCCGGTGGCGCGCTTGCCGTGGACCGCGAGCCCTTCGCCGAGGCCGTGACCCGCCGTCTCGCCGCCCATCCCCGGATCACCATCGACCATGGCGAGGTCCGGGCGCTGCCCGACGGCCCTGCCATCGTGGCCACCGGGCCCCTGACATCCGGCGCGCTGGCCGACGCCATCGCCGCAGAAACCGGGCAAGAGGCTCTCGCCTTCTTCGATGCGATCGCGCCCATCGTTTATGCCGACAGCATCGATATGTCGAAAGCCTGGCGCCAGTCCCGCTACGACAAGGGCGACACCGAAGAAGAGCGTACCGCTTACATAAATTGCCCGCTCAGCCGACCGGAATACGACGCCTTCATCGACGCGCTGCTGAGCGCCGACGTCACCACCTTCAAGCCCGGCGAAACCGCCGGCTATTTCGATGGCTGCCTGCCGATCGAAGTGATGGCGGAGCGCGGCCGCGAGACGCTGCGCCACGGCCCGATGAAACCGGTCGGGCTCACCAACCCCCACGCGCCGGACGACAAGCCGTGGGCGGTGGTTCAGCTGCGCCGCGACAACGCGCTCGGCACGCTCTACAACATCGTCGGATTTCAGACGAAGATGAAGTATGGAGCACAAACCTCTGTTCTAAAAATGATACCTGGGCTGCAAGAGGCACGGTTTGCGCGTCTCGGCGGGATTCACCGGAACACATTCCTGAACGCGCCGACCCTGCTCGATCCTGAAATGCGCCTGCGGTCGCGCCCGAACCTGCGGTTTGCGGGCCAGGTCACCGGCGTCGAGGGCTACGTGGAGTCGGCGGCGATGGGGCTCCTTGCCGGTCGGCTGGCGGCAGCGGAACTCAAGGGCGTGCGCCTGGCCCCCATCCCCGAGGAAACGGCGATGGGGGCTCTGCTCACCCACATCACCGGTGGGGCGGAGGCCAAGACATTCCAGCCCATGAACGTCAATTTCGGCCTATTCCCGCCGGTGGAGGCCAAGGGCGGGCGCAAAGGCCGCAGGGAGCGCTACCGCGCCTACACCGACCGCGCGAAAGCCGCGTGGGTCGCGTGGCTCGGCGCGGCGCCGCGCGCCGCGGCCTGAGGGCATCCGGTTCCGTCCCGCGCGTCCGCATGTTAAAGACACCCATGCCAAAAAAGTACCTTCCCGACGTCTACGGCGACGCAGCCCGCGCCGATCTGACCGGTTACTACGATGCATGGGCGGGCAGCTACGACAGCGAACTCGCTGAAAACGAATATGAAATGCCAAAGCGGCTCGCCGCGGCCCTCGCCGATGTCGACACCCCGCATGACAGCCGCATTCTCGATTACGGCTGCGGCACCGGTCTTGGCGGCGAAGCGTTCGTGGCCCATGGGTTTACCCTGATCGACGGAACGGATGTCTCCGCCAACATGCTCGCCGCCGCCGAAGCCAAGCAGATCTACGGGCGTCTTTGGCTCACCGATCCCGATGCGCCCGTGACGATTGCGCCCGGCGAGTATGCCGTGATCGCCGCCGTGGGCGTTGTCAGCCCCGGCGCAGCCCCCGCCCAATTGCTGGGAACGCTTGCGGATGCATTGGAACCCGGGGGGCGGCTCGCGTTCTCCTTCAACGATCACGCCCTGTCGGATCCGAGCTATATCGAGGCGCTGCGGGATCTGCCGAATCGGAGCATGACCGTCCTGCATGAAAGCTACGGCGAGCACCTGGTTGCCATGGGGATGAAATCCACGGTCTATGTATTTGAGAAAGCGTGAGCTATCGCACGCGCTTCGCGCCAAGCCCGACAGGGCCGCTCCATCTCGGCCACGCCTATTCCGCATGGATTGGCGCCACCCGCGCCAAGGCGCAGGGCGGCGACTTTCTCGTCCGCATTGAGGATCTCGATACCTCCCGCGCGCGCCCGGAATGGGAGGCGCAGATCCACGAGGATCTGGCGTGGATGGAAATCGCCTATCCCGTCCCCGTTCTGAGACAATCGGAGCGCGGCGCGGCCTATGACCGGGCGCTGGCGCAGCTCTGGGAGATGGGTCTCCTCTACCCGTGCACGTGCAAACGGCGGGACATCGAGGCCGCCGTCGCCGCGCCGCAGGAAGGCGAAGCGGTTCATGGGCCGGACGGGCTCGTCTATCCCGGCACGTGCCGCGCGGTGCCGTCAGGGCCCATGCCCCCCGGCGTCGCGCTCCGGCTCGACATGGCCCGCGCGATGCAAAGGGTCGGCCCGGCGGACTGGGCCGAAACCGGGGCCGGGCCCAACGGCGAGACCGGGCATATCGCGATCTCACGGCCCCGAATGCTGGCCGAGGTCGGCGATGTGGCCGTACGCCGGCCCGCCATGGGCGCGGCATATCATCTTGCAGTCGTGGTGGACGACGCCGATCAAGCCATCACCGAGGTTGTTCGCGGCGAGGATCTGTTCGATGCGACGGCTATCCACATCGTTCTGCAGCGCCTCCTCGGCCTGCCCTCGCCCCGCTATCACCATCACAGCCTGATCCGCGATGAAGCGGGCAAGCGCCTCGCCAAGCGCGACGATGCCCGGGCCATCGCGACCTACCGTGCCCAGGGCATGTCCCCGGAGGACCTGCGCCGCCGCGTCGGGCTGGCTGAGGATTCAACGCGACATCCGTGACACATCGCGCTGGGGGTCGAAGCCTCCAACAAAGGGCGCCTCGCATCCTCCCGCCCCTTCGCGCGCTGCACTGGACGCCCTCACCCCTCCGTCATGGGGGCCATCAGCTCCGTCTCCGCGCCGTCGCGAATGGCGGTGAAAAAGCACGTGCGGCGCCCGGTGTGGCAGGCCGGCCCCGTCTGCTCGACCATCAGCAGAATGCAATCCCTGTCGCAATCGACGCGCAGATCGACGAGGCGCTGGATATGGCCCGAGGTATCGCCCTTGGCCCACAGCGCTTTCCGGGAGCGCGACCAATAGGTCACGCGGCCCGTTTCAAGCGTTGCCTGAAGAGAGGCGCGCGACATCCACGCCATCATCAGCACCTCTCCGCTCGCCGCGTCCTGGGCGATGGCAGGGATCAGGCCGCGGTCATCCCATGCCAAACTCTCGGGATCAAAGGGCATTTCATCTCCTTTGCAAAGCGCGCCAGTCACACTAGTGTCGCCTGACGACGCCACCAATGCCGGAACCGGGAGGCAGCCATGGCCAGCGAGACAGACCTCGTCAAGCTCTATTCGGGGCGGATCCTTGCCCTTGCCGCGGATATCCCCCATCTCGGCCGCCTGGACGCACCGACGAGCACCGCGCGCGCGCGTTCGCCTCAATGCGGGTCGACGGTGACGGTGGATCTCGTGGTGGCGGATCATGTGATCACGGATTTCGCGCAGGACGTGCGCGCTTGTGCGCTCGGCCAGGCCTCCGCCTCCGTTCTCGGGCGGGAGGTGATTGGCAAGACCCGTGCCGAGGTTGCCGCGGCGCGTGACGCTCTGGCCGCGATGCTCACCGCGGATGCACCCCCTCCGGCGGCCCCCTTCGACGCGCTGGAGGTGCTCATTCCCGCGCGCGAATTCGTCAACCGGCATGCCTCCATTCTGCTTGCGTTCGATGCCACCCTCGATGCGCTGGATCAGGCGGAGGACGCAGCCTGAACGACACCGCCCAGCCCGTTCTGCAGGAACGAAAAAAACCGCCGCGCATCCGGGGGATGGCGGCGGCAAGTCGCGTGTCTGGCTTTCCGGAAGGCCACGGGGATAGTGGCGCAAGAGGTCTACAGGGGGCGCTCAGGGTTGGGGATAAGAGCGCACGTGCCGGAGAACAGACCGCAGGCAGGACGGGCAGAGCGTCAGAGGACGAGCGGCAGATGCAGCCCGGTCATCAGGATCACCATGAGGGCCATCGCGCCGAGCGCATCGGCCACCAACACGTCGGCCCGCTGTGAAATGCGCTTCAAGTCTTTCAGCATGTGATCCTCCGTCGCTCAAGTTGCCACTTTGTTCTCACATGGCGCGCGGCGAGTAAAGAACTTTTTAAGAACATTCGCGAACAAAATACTAACCTACTGAAATCAGGCGAATCGCCCGGTCTTGCTCCATCAGCCAGAGCAGAACCCGCACCGCCTGCCCGCGCGCGCTCGAAAGATCGGGATCGCCCGCCAGCAAAGCGCGCGCATCCTGCTGTGCCATGTCCATGAGCGCCGTCTGCCGCTCCAGATCGGCGATCCGGAATCGCGGCAGACCGCTCTGCGCCGTGCCGATCAGATCGCCCGCGCCGCGCAGCGCAAGATCCTCCTCGGCGATCCGGAAGCCGTCCTCGGTCTGCCGCAGGATATCGAGCCGGCGCCGCGCCGTCTCGCCGAGAGGGGGCCGGTACATCAGCAGACAGGTCGAGGCCGCCGCCCCTCGCCCGACGCGCCCGCGCAGCTGGTGCAACTGGGCAAGGCCGAACGCCTCTGCCCGCTCGATCACCATGATCGAGGCGTTGGGCACGTTCACGCCGACCTCGATCACGGTGGTGGCCACCAGCAGCGGGACCTCCCCCGCAACGAAACGCGCCATCGCGGCGTCTTTCTCCGCCGCTGGCATCTGCCCATGCACCAGCGCCACCCGATCCTCGCCCAACGCCGCGCGCAGATGCGAGAAACGGGCTTCGGCCGATGTCAGGTCCGAGTTCTCGCTGTCCTCGACCAAGGGACACACCCAATATGCCTGACGCCCGTCGGCGATCGCGGCACGCAGATGCTCCACCACCTCGCCCAGGCGCCCGAGCGACACCAGCGCCGTTTGCACGGGCGTGCGCCCGGGGGGCTTCTCGTCGAGCACGGACAGGTCGAGATCGCCGTATTGCGCCATGCTGAGCGAGCGCGGGATCGGCGTGGCCGTCATGACCAAGACATCGGCGGCGCGCCCCTTCGCGCCCAACTCCATCCGCTGCGCGACCCCAAAGCGGTGTTGCTCGTCGATGACGGCGAGGCGCAGGCCGGCAAAGGCCACATCGGCCTGAAAAACGGCGTGCGTTCCGATCAAAAGGTCGATCTGCCCGGCCGCAAGGCGCGCGAGCTTGTCGGCCCGCTCCGCGCCCTTGTCGCGCCCGGTCAGAACGGCCGCGCGCACGCCTGCGGCATCGGCCAGCGGCTGGATCGACTCAAGGTGTTGCCGGGCGAGGATTTCAGTGGGGGCCATCAGGACGGCCTGCCCCCCGGCCTCCACCGCGGCGAGCATCGCCAGCACCGCCACGAGCGTCTTGCCCGAGCCCACATCGCCCTGAAGCAGGCGCATCATGCGTACCGGGCGCGCCATGTCGGCGACGATCTCATCCACCGCGCGCCGCTGTGCCGACGTCATGGAATAGGAAAGCGATTGCAGTACCTTGCGCGACAACTCTCCCGTCGCGATGCTGGATTGCCCCGGGCCGCGCTTATAGGCCTCTCGCGCCAGGGCGAGCGTCACCTGATGGGCAAAAAGCTCATCATAAGCAAGGCGTTGGCGCGCGGGTGCCTCCTGCGCCAGGGCGGCCGCATCTGCCGGGCGATGGGCTGCGTCCAAGGCGTGCCGCCACGTCGGCCACTCCTGCCGCGTCATCAGATGCGGATCGATCCATTCTGCAAGGTCCGGCGCCCGCTCCAGAGCCGCCGAAGCGGCCCGCCCCATGACCCGCTGGGTCACTCCCGCCGTCAGCGGGTAGACAGGCTCGAACGGCGGGATTTCGTCGGCCTCGTCCAGGGCAAGCACGAAGTCCGGATGCACGATCTGCGCAACCCCGTCGAAGATCTCAAGCTTTCCGGACACCACACGCTTCTGCCCGGTCGGCAGATGGCGCGACAGCCAGTCCTCGCGCGCATGGAAGAACACGATCTGAAACGTCGTGCGCGCGTCCGTCGCCTCTATCCGATACGGGCCGCCTTTGCGTAAGGGCTTGAAATGCCGTCCAATCGTGACTTCGACTGTTGCGATGGCCGGCGCACCGATATCCGCCACGGAAGCGCGGCGCCGTCGGTCAACCCCGCTCTGCGGCAACAGGAACAGCAGATCGCGCGGACGCGATACCTCGATCTGCGACAGCCGCTCCGCCAGCCGCGGCCCGATGCCCGGCAGCGTCTCCACCCCGGCGAAGAGCGGAAAGAGCACCGTGGGACGCATGGCCACCGCCCCTAGGAGGTGCCGATGAGATCGAGCCAGGCGTCTTCGTCGAGCGTTTCGATCCCGAGGTCGGCCGCCTTCTTGGCCTTGGAGCCCGCGCCCGGGCCGGCCACGACGAGATCGGTCTTCGCCGAAACGGAACCCGACACTTTCGCACCCAACGCCTCCGCCCGGGCCTTGGCTTCGGCGCGGCTCATACGCTCCAAAGTGCCTGTGAACACAACCGTTTTTCCGGCGACCGGGCTGCCCTCGGTGGCTGGCGCTGCGACGTCGGTGACCGTGAGCCGATCCGCTAGCCGGTCGATGGACGCGCGCTCCGCCTCCTGTGCGAAGGCGGTGACAAGGGCCTCGGCCATCACCTCGCCGACGCCGTCGATGTCCACAAGATCGGCCCATGCCTCGCCTTCGCGATCTGCGGCGGCATGCACCGCGGACCGGAAAGCACTCCAGGAGCCATAGTGGCGTGCCAGAAGCTGCGAGGCGCTTTCGCCGATATGCCGGATGCCCAGGGCAAAGATCAGCCTGTTGAGCGGAATCGTCCTTTTTTCATCAATGGCTTCAAAGAGGTTGCTCGCGCTTTTGTCGCCCCACCCTTCGCGGTTTTTTAGCTGACGGGGCCCCGCGCCGTACCGGTCTTGCAGATCGAAGATGTCGGCCGGTTCCTTGATCCAGCCATCGGTGTGAAACGCCTCCACCTGCTTTGCGCCGAGCCCTTCGATGTCGAACGCGGCGCGAGAGACAAAATGCTTCAACTTCTCAACGGCTTGCGCAGGGCAGATGATTCCACCGGAGCAGCGTCGGACAGCGTCGCCCTCCTCGCGGACCGCCTCCGAGTCACAGGCCGGACAGCGCGTCGGAAACTCATACTTCACAGCGCCTTGCGGTCGCTTGCTCAGATCCACATCGGCGATCTTCGGGATCACGTCGCCGGCGCGGTAGACCTGCACCCAATCGCCCACGCGGATGTCGTGACCGCCCCGGATCGGCTGCCCCTTGGCATCGCGCCCGGCAATGTAATCCTCGTTGTGGAGCGTTGCGTTCGACACGACCACGCCCCCCACCGTGACCGGTTTCAGCCGTGCCACGGGCGAAAGCGCGCCCGTCCTCCCCACCTGGATGTCGATCCCCTCAAGGCGCGTCCAGGCCAGTTCCGCCGGGAATTTGTGCGCGATCGCCCAGCGGGGCGTGGTGGAGCGATAGCCCAAGCGCTCCTGCAGGGAGAGATCGTCGACTTTGTAGACAACGCCGTCGATGTCGTAGCCCAGGGTCGCACGCTGGCTCTCGATCTTGGCGTAGTGCGCCAACAGATCGGCGGCAGTCTCGGCTCGCACCGTCAGTTGGTTTGTCTCGAATTCCAAGGCGTTGAGCCGCTCAATTGATCCAAACTGCGTCGTGTCGAGCGGTGCGGAAAGCTCGCCCCAGGCATAGGCGAAGAAGCGCAGCGGCCGGGCGCGCGTGATCTCGGCGTCCAGTTGGCGCAGCGAGCCCGCCGCCGCATTGCGCGGATTTGCAAAGGTCTTGCCGCCCGTCTCGGCCTGACTCTCGTTCAGCTTCTCGAAGTCCCGGTGGCTCATATAGACCTCGCCGCGCACCTCAAGAACCTCCGGCGCCCCGTTCAGGACTTCGGGAATATCCTTTACGGTCAGGGCGTTGGCTGTCACATTCTCGCCGGTTTCGCCGTCACCGCGGGTGGCCGCCTGAACCAGCCGCCCCTTCTCGTAGCGTAGCGAGAGCGACAGCCCGTCGATCTTCGGCTCCGCCGTCAATGCCAGGGGCGCGTCTTCGCCGAGGCCCAGAAAGCTGCGCACGGAGCGTAGGAACTCATGCACATCCTCATCGTCGAACGCATTGCCGAGGGAGTACATCCGCACCCGGTGCTGAACCTTTGCAAAGGTGTCCGACGGCGCCGCACCCACATGCCGCGTCGGGCTGTCGTCGGATCGCAACGCGGGGAACGCGGCTTCGAGCGCCAGGGCGCGCGCCTTGGCCGCATCATACTCCGCATCCGAGATTTCGGGAGCGTCTTCGGTATGATAGGCGGTGTTGGCGCGCATCAGCCGCGCCCGAAGCTCTTCCAACTCCGCAGAGGCGTCGGCCTCCGTCATGGATGACGGATCCCTATGGCGGTGTGCACTCATGGTCCGGGTTTAGGGCGTCGGCGGGCGCTGGTCCAGCAATGCGTTTCGCACTACGGTGCCGCCCAACGAAAAGGAGGCCGGAATGCAGCTGAACCCCGCGATGGCGGCGACGGAAGCCCCGCCCGTGATGGAAGCGCGGCGCTGGATCGAAGGGGTGCCGTTTCCGGCGGATCGGCCACTGATCAATGTCAGCCAAGCCGCACCGGTCGACCCGCCCCCGAAGGCCCTGCGCGAGGCCCTGGCGGACACCGCCCTGCACGACGACAGCGCGCACCTCTATGGCCCGGTTCTTGGCCTGCCAACGCTTCGGGAAGAGGTGGCGCAGCAGTTCTCCGCCGCCTATGGGGGCACCATCTTACCCGATCAGGTCGCGATCACGGCGGGCTGCAATCAGGCCTTCGCGGCCGCGTTGTCCACCCTGGCCGGTGCGGGAGATGAGGTTCTCCTACCAACACCCTGGTATTTCAATCACAAGATGTGGCTTGACATGGCGGGGGTGGTGGCGCTGTCGCTGCCGCCGGGTCCGGGCCTTGTGCCGGACCCGGAGCAAGCCCGCGACTGCATCACCTCAAGAACGCGCGCCATCGTTCTGGTAACACCGAATAACCCGGCAGGCGTCGAGTATCCGGCGGAGACCGTCGCCGCCTTCGCCAAGATCGCGCGTGACAACGGGCTCGCGCTGATCGTCGACGAAACCTACCGCGATTTCGACTCGCGGGAGGCCGCCCCGCATCCGCTCTTTGAGGACACCGCGTGGCCCGACACGCTGATCCAACTCTACTCCTTCTCCAAGGCCTACAGGCTGACCGGGCATCGGGTGGGGGCCGTGGTGGCGTCCCAGGCGCGGCTGGCGGAGCTGGAGAAGTTTCTGGATACGGTGGCAATCTGCCCGCCGCAGCTCGGCCAGCGGGCGGCGCTCTGGGGCATGCGCAACCTGCGCCAGTGGCTCGGCGGGGAACGTGCGGAAATCCTCGACCGGCGCGCGGCGATCGAGGCCGCCTTTGCCGGGCTTGCGCCCATGGGCTGGCGGTTGGAGGGCTGTGGGGCCTACTTCGCCTATATCCGCCATCCGTTCGACGAGCCCTCCGACCGGCTTGCCCAGCGAATGGTCCGCGATGCGGGCGTTCTGTGCCTGCCGGGCACGATGTTCATGCCAGAGGGCCAGGGTCAGCAGCACCTGCGCGTGGCTTTCGCCAACATCGACCGCGCCGGGATCGCGGCGCTGGCGGACCGGCTGCGCGCGATGGGCCCCGCACCATCGTGACATCACCGGATCTTGCCCCCGCAGAACGGCCCGCATAGACACGCCCCGGCGTGGTTTCAAACACGGAGCGAGGGCGGCATGGCGGACGGGATCGGCAAGAAGACTGGGAAGGTCGTCGTGTGGATTCTGCTATCGCTGCTGATTGTCGGCCTTGCGGGGTTCGGCATCGGCAGCTTCGGCGGGGCTGCGAGCGCCATCGGACGCGTGGGCGACCGCGAGATCACCGCGCAGGATTACTTCCGCAGCCTCGATCAGGCGTTGCGCGCCGAACGGGCGGCACGGGGCGCGGCGGTGTCGCGCGCCGATGCCGAAGCGATCGGACTGCTCACGGCCGTCCAGCTGGAGCTCGCCGCCGAAGCGGCGCTGGATGGCGAGGCGGCGAGCCTCGGCATTTCGGTGGGCGACGAGACGGTCGGCGCGCAGATCCTGGCGCAGCCCGCCTTCGTCGGCCCGACGGGCGAGTTCGACCGGCAGGCCTATGAGTTCACGCTGCGGCAGAACGGGTGGACGGTGCCGGGGTTCGAAACCGATGTGCGCGAGGAAACCGCCCGCTCCATCCTGCAGGGGGCCGTCGCCGGCGGGGCGATGGCGCCGGACGCGCTCGTCGACACGCTCACTGCGTTCTTCGGCGAGACGCGCAGCTTCACCTGGCGGACGCTCGGCGCCGCGGATCTGAGCGAGGCATTGCCGGAGCCGACGGAGGCCGACCTGCGGGCGCAATACGAGGCCACGCCGGAGGCCTACACGCTGCCGGAAACCAAGCAGATCACCTACGTTATCCTGCGTCCGGAGACGCTGGCCGAGACGCTGGAGCCGGAAGAGACCGCGCTGGAAGACCTCTATCAACGCCGCATCGACGATTTCGTGCAGCCGGAGCGACGTCTGGTGGAACGGCTCGTGTTCGAAAGCGAAGCGGCCGCGCAAGCCGCGGCAGACGCCATCGCGGCTGGCGAGACGAGCTTCACCGAAACCGTTGCCGCGCGTGATCTGGATCTCGCCGATATCGATCTGGGCGATGTCGCGCGCGAGGATCTGGGCGAGGCGGCGAATGACGTGTTCGCGATGGACGCGCCCGGGGTTGTCGGCCCCCTGCCCTCGCCCTTCGGCCCGGCGCTCTACCGGATGAACGCGATCCTCGACGCGCGTAACATCGCGCTCGACGAGGTGCGCGACATGCTGGGTGCGGAGTTGAGCATCGAGCGCGCCCGGCGGATGCTCGAGGATCTGCGCGAGGAGTTCGACGACCAGCTGGCCGCCGGCGCGACGCTCGAAGACCTTGCGGCGGAATCGGAGATGGAGCTGGCGCAGATCGGCTACTATCCCGGCCTCGCCGCCGACATCACCGGCTATGAAACCTTCCGCGCGGCGGCCGATGCGGTCACCGCCGAAGACTTCCCCGAGATCGATGTGCTGGGCGACGGCAGCCTCTTCGCGCTGCGGCTCGACGAGGTTGTGCCGCCGACCGTGCAGCCGCTCGTCGAGGTGCGGGCCACGGTCGGCGCGGACTGGCGCGCCGCAGAGATAGTGCGCCAGTTGCAGAGCGAGGGCGAGCGGATCGCGGCGCAGCTTGCCGTGGGCACGCCCCTGTCCGCGACCGGGGCCGTCGAAACGGCGACGGATGTGGGCCGCGACGCGTTCCTCGAAGGCGTTCCGCCCGATCTCGTGGCCCGCGCCTTCGAGCTCGACGCGGGGGAGGACGCCATCGTGGTGGGCGACGAACGCCTCCATGTGATGGTGCTCGACGCCATCGACGTTCCGGCGCGCGGTGACGAGGGCGCGGCCGCCCTGCGCGAGGCGATCACGGCCCAGACCGCCCAAGGGCTGACGGCGGACCTCCTGCGCTATTACCAGCAGGCTTTGATCAACCGCGAGGGGCTGAGCTTCGAGCCGGCGGGCCTCAACGCCATCCACACCCAGGTTTTCAACTAGCATGGTCGCGCTCGCCCCCTCGTTCGAAGCGTTCTCGCGCGGATGGGAGGCGGGGGCGAACCAGGTCGTCTACGCCCGCCTGGCCGCCGATCTCGACACGCCGGTCTCGCTGATGATGAAGCTCAGCGATGCGCGGGCCGACAGCTTCATGCTCGAATCCGTGACCGGAGGCGAGATCCGAGGCCGCTACTCCATCGTCGGCCTCAAGCCCGACCTCATCTGGCGCTGCGAGGGGCCGAGCGCCTGGCTGAACCGCGAAGCCCGCTATGACGGCGAGGCCTTCGCGCGCGAGGCCCTGGCGCCGCTGGAGAGCCTGCGCGCCCTCCTGGCAGAAAGCCGGATCGACCTGCCCGCCGGGCTGCCCTCTGCCGCGGCAGGCCTCTTTGGCTATCTGGGCTACGACATGGTCCGCCATGTGGAGCACTTGCCGGACGTCAATCCCGATCCTATCGGCCTGCCCGATGCGGTGCTCATGCGCCCCTCCGTCGTTGCGGTGCTCGATGGCGTGAAGGGCGAGGTGATCGTCGTGGCCCCGGTCTTCGTGTCCTCCGGCCTGTCGGCCAAGGCGGCCTACGCCCAGGCGGCCGAACGCGTCGCCGACGCGGTGCGCGATGTGGAAGGCGCGGTGCCGGGCGAAACCCGGGCCCTGGGCGAGGCCGCGAGCGTGGGCGAGCCCGTTTCGAACTTCACCAAGCCGGACTATCTGGCCGCCGTCGAACGGGCCAAGGCGTATATCCGCGCCGGCGATATCTTCCAGGTCGTACCGTCGCAGCGATGGGCGGCGCGTTTTGCCCTGCCCCCGTTCTCGCTCTACCGGTCGCTGCGCCGCACGAACCCCTCGCCCTTCATGTTCTTCTTCAACTTCGGCGGGTTCCAGGTGATCGGCGCCAGCCCCGAGATCCTGGTGCGCGTGCGCGACGGCGAGGTCACGATCCGCCCCATTGCGGGCACCCGGCCGCGCGGCGCCAACGAAGAGGAGGACCGCGCGCTGGAGGCGGATCTTCTGGCCGACGAAAAGGAGATGGCCGAGCATTTGATGCTGCTCGATCTGGGCCGCAACGATGTGGGCCGGGTGGCCAAGATCGGCACGGTGCGCCCGACCGAGGAGTTCGTGATCGAGCGCTACTCGCACGTCATGCACATCGTGTCGAACGTCGTCGGCGAGCTGTCGGACGAGCACGACGCGCTGTCGGCGCTGCTGGCCGGGCTGCCCGCAGGCACCGTCTCCGGGGCGCCCAAGGTGCGCGCGATGGAGATCATCGACGAGTTGGAGCCCGAGAAGCGAGGCGTCTATGGCGGCGCAGTGGGCTACTTTTCGGCCGACGGCGATATGGACATGTGCATCGCGCTCCGCACCGCCGTGCTCGCGCGTGAGACGCTCTATGTGCAGGCCGGGGGCGGTGTCGTCTATGACAGCGACCCGGAGGCGGAGTGGCAGGAGACCGTCAACAAGGCGCGGGCCCTGCGCAGCGCCGCCGAGGATGCCGGCCGGTTCGCCCGGCGCGGCAATGGCTGAAACGGCCCCCCCCTGCCCGAACGCATCGCCCGGGCCCGGCCGGCGGAGCCTCCGGCGGGGATATTTCTGGCAAGATGAAGCGGCGGGCGATCCGCGCCGTTGCGGGACGCGGCTGTGACGAACGGCATTGCGATTGCGCTCGGCCTGCTGATCGCCGGCGCGGTGGCGGCGAACTTTGCCCTCGGCTGGGAGCTTGAGGTGGCGCTCGGGCGCCGGATGATCGCCGCCATCGAATGGCTGGCATTTTGGCGTTAGGCCGCAGCGGCCCGCAGTTGACGCCGCCCGCAGGAGCGGCTTTCAAGGCGCTCGATACGCCCGCCGGGACGGGCGGCACAAAAGGAGATTCGAGATGGCTGTCAAAGTGGCGATCAACGGGTTCGGCCGGATCGGGCGCAACGTTCTGCGCGCGCTGGTCGAGGCGGAGCGTACGGATGTCGAGGTGGTCGCGATCAACGACCTTGGCCCGGTGGAAACCAACGCGCATCTGCTGCGCTACGATTCCGTCCATGGCCGGTTTCCGGGGGTCGTGACGACCACCGACACGACGCTCGACATGGGCCGTGGTCCGATCGAGGTCACGGCGATCCGCGATCCCAAGGAGCTTCCGTGGTCGGACGTGGATATCGTTTTCGAATGCACCGGGATCTTCACGGCGAAGGAGAAGGCGCTCGTGCATCTGGAGAACGGATCGAGCCGGGTTCTGGTATCCGCGCCGTCGGCCGGGGCGGACAAGACGATCGTCTATGGTGTGAACGATAGCGTACTGACGGCCGACGATATCGTGGTGTCGAACGCCTCGTGCACCACCAATTGCCTCGCGCCGGTGGCCCATGTGATCCAGGACAAGATCGGGATCGCACGCGGCTTCATGACGACGATCCACTCCTATACCGGCGATCAGCCGACACTCGACACGATGCACAAGGATCTCTATCGCGCGCGGGCGGCGGCGATGAGCATGATCCCCACCTCGACCGGCGCAGCCAAGGCCGTGGGTCTGGTGCTGCCGGATCTGGCTGGCAAGCTCGACGGGGTGGCGATCCGGGTACCCACGCCGAACGTGTCCGTCGTGGATCTGGTGTTCGAAGCGGCGCGCGAGACGAGCGTCGACGAGATCAACAGCGCCATCCACGAGGCGGCCGCGGGCCCGCTCAAGGGCATTCTGGGCGTGACGGATGACAAGCTCGTTTCGATGGATTTCAACCACGACCCGCATTCGTCGATCTTTGCCACCGATCAGACCAAGGTGATGGAGGGCACCATGTGCCGGGTTCTGACCTGGTACGACAACGAATGGGGTTTCTCCAACCGCATGCTCGATACCGCGGTGGTCGTGGGCAAGTTCCTCTGATCCACGACGCGGGCCCTCACCCAATGGTGAGCGGGCGTGAGCGATCCTGAACACCGGTGCCTGCCCCTACGTGATACGCGAAGGGGCACGCCGTGTGGGAGGGAAGGATTGCATGGCCCGAAAGTCGAAGACCCGGAAGAAGCGCGCCGCCCGGAACGACGCCCCGAAGCGGGCGCCCTCGCCCGTCGCCGCGCCGCCGAACCCGGGGCGCCGGGCCAGCCTGTCGAAGATCGGTTTGTACGCGATGGGCGCCGTCGTGATCGGCGGCGGCGGCACGGCCTTTGCCTATGACTTCATGAAGACGTTGGGGGAGCAGGACCTGTCGAAGATCGGCAACGGCACTCCGGCCATCGTCCAGATCCACGATCCGCAATGCCAGCTCTGCCGCGCGCTGCAGAAGGAAACGCGCCGGGCGCTCCGCGAGGTGGACGACGGCGCGGTGACCTACCTCGTGGCCAACATCCGCAACACCGAAGGCGCGGCCTTCGCGTCGGAGATGGGCCTCGGCCACGTCACGCTCGTGCTCTTCGATGGCGCCGGGACGCGGGTGCATTCGATCCACGGAGTGACGCCCGCCAGCACCCTGAAAGCGGAGTTCGCGCGCCATCTCGGGCTTGAGCCCGCCGCCTGACACCGTGCCGTGCTGCATTGCAGCATGCGCAAGGCCGGCATTCCATTTCCTGACCTACTCGATCCCACCGTTATCGCCATCATAGGGACAGCGCAGCCGTGCTGCGCCTATGCCTATGGAGGTGACACATGACTGCTCTCATGACAGAGGTCCGCGCGATGGCCGACCGGCACATGCGCTACCGCCGTACCGTTTCGGAACTCCGTGCCATGTCGCTCGACGTGGCGCTCGATCTCGACATCTACCGCGAAGACGCGGAGCGGATTGCGCACAGGGCCGTTTACGGCGCCTGATCCGGCGGGTCCGGCTGGTATTCCAGCGGATCGCCGGGCTGACACTCGAGCACCGCACAGATCTTGGCCAGGGTCTCGAACCGGAGGCCCTTGGCGCGCCCCGAGCGCGGGACGGATACATTTTGCTCGGTGATGCCGCTGCGCGCGGCCAGTTCGCGCGCGCGCAGCGTGCGCCGGGCCAGCATGACATCGAGGCGGACGACGATGGGCACCAGATGATGCTCCGGTGGTCCGCCTCGATGCGCACCGCCTCGGACATGGCGCGGCCGATGAGGGTAAGCAGCAGCGCCAGCAGACCCAGCCCCAGACCCTCCGACGACAGCCCCAGCGCGACGGTGCGCTGCCCCTGCAGCAGAGAGAGGGTCAACAACGCCGAGCCCAGGGGCTGCGCGGATCTCTTGGCGGCGGTGCCAAGGGCCAGAAAGACGCCAATGCGTCCGATGGCGGCGGCGCTCTCGACATCGAAGACCCGCCCCGCGCCGTAATTGGCAAAGAGCCCGTGCATGGCCAGCAGCGCCAGGAACATGGGCGCAGCGCCCCCCACCAAAAGGACGCCAAGCGCGAGGTGCTGCAAGAAGGCGAGCAGCGGCGGGATGTCGCCGGGGAGCCCCGACATCCAAGCGGCGGGCACGGCGACGATGAAGGCAAGCCCCGCCAAGAGCAGCGCCAGCGCCCCCCAGACAGCGACAGCAAGCCCGCGGCAGAGCACTCCGAAACGTGGAGACATGAGATCTCCCCTTGATGTTAAAAAAGAATCATTTAATGAATTACATTAAGTTTTGAACACAAAGGAAGATGTCATGCGACCTGCTCTACCCCTGCTTCTGGCCCTTCTTCTGGCCCTGTGCGCCTGCGCCCACAGCCCCGGCCCGGATCTCTCCTACGACCCCATCGCGCAGGACCCGGCGCAGATGACCGTCGCGCTCGCCTATGCGCCGGCCTCCAGCACCCCGCCCGATGCCGTGATGACGCTCGGGGCGCGGCACCCCGATGGGCGGCGCGTCGAGGAAACCTTTACGCTCGACCTCACGACAGCCGACCTGCCGCCGGGGGCGCAATTCGCCTACCGCGTGTCACGCGACGACCGGGCGCGGCTGGCCGGAACTCGGGCCGTGATCGAGCGCTGGAAAGCCGAGGCGCCCAGAACGCGCGGCGCGTTCAGCGTAACGTCCGATCCGTGCTCGACGACGCCGGTGCCCGCCGAAGTCTCGGTCTGGGTCCGGGCGGCGCCTCAGGACACCTTTGTCGCGTTGGTGACAGACGCGCCCCTGGGCGCGCTGGCCGCCGCCTGCGCCCCCTAGGATAGCCGCTCGAGCAATGCGGCGTTGACGGTCGGCGTGACGAATTTCGACACGTCGCCCCCCAGCCGGGCGATCTCCTTGACCAGCTTGGAGGCGATCGCCTGGTGCTCGGCCTCGGCCATCAGAAAGACAGTCTCGATCGTATCGTCGAGCCGCCGGTTCATCCCGACCATCTGGAACTCGTATTCGAAGTCCGCGACGGCCCGCAGGCCGCGGATGATGATGCCCGCGCCCACGTCCCGCGCGCAGTCGATCAGCAGGTTCTCGAACGGGTGCGCCACGATTTCGCACGCGGTCTCGCCCGCGATCACGGCAACCTCTGCCTCGATCATCGCAACGCGTTCTTCCAGTGTGAAGAGCGGCCCCTTGTCCCGGTTGATCGCGACGCCGATCACCAGCCGGTCGACCAGAACCGTGGCGCGGCGGATGATGTCTAGATGCCCGTGAGTTACTGGATCGAAGGTCCCCGGATAAAGGCCAATGCGCATGCGAATCTTCCGTGCCGTTTCGGCGCCGCGCTAAGCACTACGGCGCGCCTCCCGGTCACACGTCACATGAGCGTTACCGGAGACGCAAGGCGCCCGCATGACGCGGGACGGCGGCCGTGACAGTCCTGCCCTTCGGCGCCGACCGGGCACGCCGTTTTTGCCCGTGGCCCGTCCCGAGGCCGAGTGGTGGGCCTCAGAAGCCCATGATCATGCCTTCGAGGGCGTCCTTTTCCATGGCCAGTTCTTCCAGCCGGTACTTCACGACATCCCCCAACGTGATGATCCCGACCATTGCGTCCCCGTCCAAGACCGGCATGTGGCGAAACCGGCCCTCGGTCATGGTCGCCAGAACGGCAACGGCCCGGTCGGCGCGTTTGCAGGTGACGACCTGCCGCGTCATGACCCGGTCCACCGTCTCGCTCAGGACAGCAGGCCCCCTGCGCCCGATCTCCCGCACGATGTCGCGTTCCGAAAGGATCCCCTCGGCATGCGATCCGTCGCGCGAGACGACAAGCGATCCGAATTTCTTATCTGCAAGTTTCTTGGCGGCATCCTGCACGGTGGCTGTCGGCGCGATGGTCTCCACGTCTACGCTGCCCTTTGACTTCAGGATGTTTGCAACGGTCATTCCTCTCCTCCTCCTGTGTCTGAAGCAAGCGTCGGGCGTCAGGGGTACGGCTGTCAACTGAAACTGACGGTTGTGTCTGGGCAAGCTTCGTTGGGCCGCAGGTTCGTGCCGACCGGCCGCGATTTCGATCACGGACCGGCCGAGAACGTTACAGGCTCTGCCGGGGCGCCGCGCGTTTTCGCCGAGCCGCCGGCCGAGATCGGCCCCATGCCCTGCCCGGCCAGTCCCGGAACGCATGTCAAGTCTCTCCGATCCGCCACCTGGAGGCCGCGCGTGGGATTGGCGGCTTCCAGCCCCCCGCCCGCTTCGCTATAGGAGACCGACTTCGCCACATGGGAGGACAGCATGCAGGAGTTGGGCCATTACATCGACGGCGCCCGCGTCGCCGGCGCGAGCGGGCGGTTCGCCGACGTCTTCAACCCCGCCACGGGCGAGGTGCAGGCACAGGTTGCCCTGGCCTCGACGGCAGAGGTCGACGATGCGGTGGCGCGGGCCGCCGCCGCGCAGCCCGCCTGGGGTGCCACCAACCCGCAGCGCCGCGCGCGCGTTCTGATGGAGTTCGTGCGCCTGTTGAACCGGGATATGGACAAGCTGGCCGAAGCGCTGTCTCGCGAGCACGGCAAAACCCTGCCCGACGCGAAGGGCGACGTGCAGCGCGGCCTCGAAGTGGCGGAGTTCTGCATCGGCGCGCCGCATCTTCTGAAGGGCGAGTTCACCGACAGCGCCGGACCCGGGATCGACATGTACTCCATGCGCCAACCCCTTGGCGTTGTGGCGGGAATCACGCCCTTCAACTTTCCGGCGATGATCCCGATGTGGAAGTTCGCGCCCGCCATCGCCTGCGGCAACGCTTTCATCCTGAAACCGTCGGAGCGCGATCCGTCGGTGCCCCTGATGCTCGCCGAACTGATGCGGGAGGCCGGCCTGCCCGCCGGGATCCTGCAGGTGGTCAATGGCGACAAAGAAGCCGTCGACGCGATACTCGACAACGACACCGTCCAGGCGGTCGGCTTCGTCGGCTCAACACCGATTGCCGAGTACATCTACAGCCGGGGATGCGCGAACGGCAAGCGCGTGCAGTGCTTTGGCGGCGCCAAGAACCACATGATCGTCATGCCGGATGCCGACATGGATCAGGCCGCGGATGCCCTCGTCGGCGCCGGATACGGCGCGGCGGGCGAGCGCTGCATGGCGATTTCGGTGGCAGTGCCCGTGGGTGACGAAACCGCCGATCGTCTGATCGAGAAGCTGGTGCCGCGGATCGAGAAGCTGAAGGTCGGCCCCTACACCGCCGGGAGCGATGTGGATTACGGCCCTCTGGTGACAGGCGCCGCCAAGGAGCGTGTCCTGGGGCTCGTCAATTCCGGCGTCGAACAGGGGGCGGAGCTTGTGGTCGACGGGCGCGATTTCTCCATGCAAGGCTACGAGGACGGCTTCTTCGTCGGCCCGCATCTGTTCGACCGGGTAACGACCGATATGGACATCTACCGGCAGGAGATCTTCGGCCCGGTGCTGTCGACCGTGCGCGCCAAGAGCTATGAGGAGGCGCTCGGCTTCGCCATGGATCACGAGTACGGCAACGGAACGGCGATGTTTACCCGGGACGGGGATACCGCGCGCGATTTCGCCAGCCGGATCAACATCGGCATGGTGGGGATCAACGTGCCGATCCCGGTGCCGCTGGCCTATCACACGTTCGGCGGCTGGAAGAAATCGGGCTTCGGCGATCTCAATCAGCACGGCCCCGATGCGTTCCGCTTCTACACCCGTACCAAGACCGTGACCGCGCGCTGGCCCTCGGGATTGAAGGAAGGCGGCGAGTTCCATTTCAAGCAGATGGACTGATCGCCCGACGCGATGGCGCCCATGGGCGCCTTGAGAGACAGGCGAGAGATAGGCCGCGGGCGGGCGCCGAAGCGGCCCGAACGCAAGCCCCCGGGCACATCGGCGCGCGGGGCGCACATCGGATCGCACGGGGCGCACATCGGATCGCGCGGACGCTCCTGGTGCCGGCCGAGCCCGCTATACGTGCTCGGCCGCGCCCTTGCGCGATGCCCCAGGCGTGCGTGCAGGCGGTGTTGTGGGGTGCACGACGGGCACCTGGATCAGCCCCGCGGCCAACCCATAGACCACCGCACTCGTGCGGTCGCTGACGCCGAGCTTGGCAAAGATCCGGCGCTGCAGCGCGTCCACCGTGTGCCGCGACACGCCAAGCGCCTTGGCGATCCGCACCGTCGAGTAGCCCTGCGCCATATGGGTCAGCACTTCGGCTTCGCGGAGTGAGATCTGCGCCGTGTCATACTCCACCTGGGCATCGTCGATCCGGCAGACGGCGAGATGCGCGACCTGCGCGGCGAAGGACAGGCCAAGCAACCGCTCCCTCGGCAAAGGCTCCGCCGGCGGTTCGGCAAAGCCCAGCCCGACATAGGCAGACCGCAGGTTCGGGCCGAAGGCCTGAAGCGCAACACCGTCGCCGACGCCAGCGGCCTTCAGATCGCGCACGAACTGACGCGCCCGCGGTTCCAGGTCGGGCGCCTCGGTGACGGTCGACCACTGGAACGGCGCCGTGGACACCAGCGCGCGCTGGGTGATCGGGTCGATCAGGTGCAGGTGTTCATCGAGATAGCGCTGCAGCCATTCCTCGGGAAAGCCGGTTGTCTTGACGTGGTACTCCGCCCTGTGGTCCGGGGCATCGGCATCGGGCCGCACAGCATGATAGCTGACCTTGTCGAAGCCCTCGCCCCGGGCGAACTCACAGCCAAGCTCCCAGACGGATTCGACGTTCGTCGCGCTGTCAAGCGCCGAGGCGAACCGGGCCAATCTTTGCGAAAAATCGCTCACGTGGTCCTCCTGCCGCACCGGGCGCATTGGATCATTCCCCAGTCGCGCTATGTAACAGTTTTTGATATATCATAGCACTATAACCGCATGGCCATTTAAACGCGGCCGCGCATCCCGAGCACAAAACTCGGCCCCGGCTTACCACAAAAACGGGTCGCGCGCACTGGGAGGACTTCATGAGCGAACACGAACCATCGACGATCGCCGAGGTCGCCGATAATGCTCGGATGCATGTCCGAAGCTTGGGTGTGTTGGTGACGCTCGTAACCGATGAGACACAGATCGTGCTGGTCAACTCGGGCTGGCCCATGGCGTCGGACGATGCCTACGCGACACCGATCGACTATTCGATCTGCCGGCATGCCGCTGCCAACCGCTCTACGTTGGTGATTACAGATGCCCATGCCGACCCGCTGGTGCAGAACAGCCTGGCCGTTCTGGAGGTGGGCATCGGCTCCTACCTTGGCGTGCCGTTCTACATTGGCAACAGCGTCGCATCGGCGATCTGCGCGATCTGCACGGAGAAGCGCGATTGGAGCAGCTCGGACGTGGCGCATATGGAGCGTGCCGCGGCACGCGCAGCGGTCGCTCTGATGCCCGATGTCGCGGTCTTGCCGGACACACTTCCGCTGATCGCGCCGCGTCTGCACGCCTGATCGCCCCCCGCCCGAAGCGACGACGTCAACGAAGCCCAACGGCATCGTCGGCCGTTAAGCCGGGCGCCTCTCTCTCCCCTCTCCCCCTGCCCCAGACTTGCGCCGCGCGCGGGCGGTTGCCAGTGTGAGCGTTCAACGTCGCGGCGCCGCATGGCGGGAGGGCATATGGCATACACGGCACCCCCATTCACCCTGGGGATCGAAGAGGAATACCTGCTGGTCGACCTCGAAACCTACGATCTTGCGGCCGCCCCGGAAGGGCTGATGGAGGATTGCGCCGGCGCGCTCGACACCCAGGTGTCGCCCGAATTCCTGCAATGTCAGATCGAGATCGGCACCAAGGTGTGCGCCGACATCGCGACCGCCCGCGAGGATCTCAAGCGCTTGCGCGCGACCGTGGCGCAGTGCGCAAAAGCCTACGGCCTCGCCCCCATCGCGGCCTCCTGCCACCCGTTCGCGGATTGGCGGCGGCAGGTGCACACCAAGAAAGAACGCTACGACGTGCTGTACCACGATCTCGCCGGGGTCGCGGAACGGATGCTGATCTGCGGGATGCATGTGCATGTCGGGGTGGAGGCGAAAGAGACGCGCATCGACCTGATGAACCAACTCGTCTACTTCCTGCCTCACCTTCTCGCGCTCTCCACCTCCTCGCCCTACTGGCAGGGACAGGATACGGGGCTGGCCTCGTACCGTCTGACCATCTTCGACAACCTGCCCCGGACCGGGCTACCGCCCAATCTCTCGTCCTGGTCCGCCTATGAGCGGACGACGGGGGTGCTGGAGGAGCTCGGCATCATCGAAGACACCAGCAAGATCTGGTGGGACCTGCGGCCATCCTCCCGCTTTCCGACAGTCGAGACCCGGATCTGCGATGTGCCGTCACGGATCGAAGACACGCTGATGCTGGCGGCGGCCATCCAGTGCCTGTCGCGGATGCTGTGGCGTCTGTCCCGGCTGAACCAGCGCTGGCGGACCTACGAACCCTTCCTTGTGGGCGAGAACCGCTGGCGGGCGCAGCGCTACGGCATCGCCGAGGGGTTGATCGACTTCGGCGCCCGCGAAATCGTGCCGTTCGGCGCCCTGATGGACGAAATGCTCGACCTCATCGGAGAGGACGCCGAAGCGTTGGGATGCATCGCGGAGCTGGAGCGCGTGCACCGGATCGTCGCCGAGGGGACGAGCTCGCATCGCCAGCGCGCCGGATACCGGGCGGCGCGGGATGCTGGCGCGGACCATGACGGCGCCATGCGGGCCATCGTCGCCGCGCTGATCGACGAGTTTCATGACGGGCTCTGACACGCCGCCGACAGCGCCTTGTCCGGACGCGTCGCCCGACACACCACTTGGCACGCTCGAGGCCGAAGCGGACCTTTATCCGCCAGTGAAGGCCCTGCTCGAGGCGCAAGGCTTCGAGGTGAAGGGAGAGGTCGGCCCCGCCGACGTCGTCGGCTGCCGCGACGGTGAGGCTGTTGTGATCGTGGAACTCAAACGCGGCTTCTCCCTCACGCTGTTTCACCAGGCGATCGACCGTCTGAGGCTCACCGACGCCGTCTATGTCGCCGTGCCGGAAGGCCGGGGACGACGCTGGCGCGCCGCGCTGAAGGCCAATGCTGGCTTGTGCCGTCGGCTCGGTCTCGGGCTGATCCTGGTGCATCGGGGCGTGGCGCAGGTGGCCCTCGACCCCGGCCCTTATGCGCCGCGCAAGAACAAAGTGAAGCGCGGTCGGCTCCTGCGCGAGTTCGCCCGGCGCGAGGGCGATCCGGTCGCCGGCGGCCTGCCCGCCGCCGCCGGACGCGTGACGGCCTACCGGCAGGACGCGGAGCGGCTGCGCAGCTATCTGGCTGCGCATGGCCCGGCGCGGGGGGCCGAGGTGGCCAAAGCCACTGGGGTAGCACGGGCCACGCGGATGATGGCGGACAACCATTACGGCTGGTTCGAACG
>JBCDGG010000080.1:0-24178 GCA_038757905.1 Pseudomonadota bacterium
GCCACGGCCCTGCCGATCCCTTTCGAGGCGCCGGTGACCAGCGCACTGCGCCCCGTTAGCCCGAGGTCCATATCGCGTCGTTCCCTGTAGCGCGCAGGTTGCGTGCGGCCCGGTGGCGCCGGCCCGGCCTGCCATCCCACTCAACTTGTCCGGACCAATTTATCATGTTGTCCGTATTTGTCATGCCTTCTCTTCGGCGCGCCAGAGATCCGCCGCCGGATAGTCCTGTGCCAGCCAGTCGGACGCCCCGGTCGATTGCCACAGCGCCGCCGCGATCCCGGCGAGGGCGCCCAGCCGCTCCAGATCCGCCGGTCCGTAGGTCCAGCGCGTCTGGGCTGCGGCGACGATCTGCGCGACCATCCCGGACCGGGTGTGGATCGGATAGTAGATCGAACTGCCCATGCGCGAGGTCTTGAGGAACTGACGAAACGCGCCGTGCTCGTCTGTGTTGCTCAGCAGGATCGGGGCCTCTGTGCGCACAACCTCGCCCGGATGGTTCCACGTGATCGGGATCGCAAGCCGACGCTGCTCGGCAGGAAATCCGCGGTTGGCGACGAGCATGTTGTAGCGCTGGTCGGGCGTGATCACGAAAACACCCGCGACACGGTAGTCGCGTTCGCCGTCAAGCAGCGCGCCGGGGCGCCGGACGGCCGTCAGATCGCCGAGGGCATCGTGGGCCAGGGCCGTCAGATGGCCGAGCGCGCGCTCCGGGCCAGGTTCGCAGGCCGCAATCCGGGCCGCATGGCCCAGCGCCGCCACAAAGGCCTCGCCGCCAAGCGTCGGGACGGGGGATGGCGCAGGAGGTGCGTCGGCGTGCATAGGGTCGGGCGCGCGGCTCATGCCAGAACGGCGCCGGTAGGCGCGCCACTTGTTCGTGCAGGCGAGCAACCGCGGGCCCTGACGCGTGTGCCGCATCGGTCGGAAGACGAAAAGGGCGAGCCGGTGCTGCCAACATTTGGCACGAGGGGGAGCCCAGCCGTGAACGCGCGGCGGCGCGCCGCCGCGCCCGTGCTGCCGCCATATGGCATCGCGGCGTCCCGCTCGGCCATCAGCCCGGACCCCCGATCGGGAGCGCCGGGTTCAGCCGCCCGGGCTCCTCGGCAAACTTGATCGGGACGCCGATATGGAGGTTGCCCTCCGCATCGCGCACGAGCATCTCACGCGCCGTGACCTGGGGTTGGTGGAACGCCTCGTGCAGATCGAGCACGGGCGCCGCACAGACATCGACATGGCTCAGCCAGTCTTCCCACTCGGCCCGGGTCTTCTGCGCGAAGGTGTCGGAAAGAAAGGCCTTCACTGGCGCCTGACCGGGGCCGTTGGGGCCGGTCGCGGCGTCGATCAGGTCGGTCCGGTCGAGTGCTGTCAACAGGTTCACCACGAACTTCCGCTCGACCCCGCCAAGCGCAATGTGGCCGCCGTCCCGTGTCTCATATGTGGTGAAGAAGGCGTATCCGCCGAAGCTGCGTTCGTCCTTCACAACCGGTGCCCGGTCTTCGGCGAAAACCGGGCCGGTGACGTTTGGCAGCCAGGACATCAGGCTGTCCATCATCGACACATCGACATAATCGCCCCGCCCCGTCCGCTCGCGCCGGTAGAGCGCCATCAGGATGCCCGTCAGCGCCATCATCGAGCCGCAGACATCGGCCGCGGGCAGGCCCGGGTTGGCCGGTTTGCCATCGGCGCCGAGGTTGAGTGACACGGTTCCGGCCAGCGCCTGAATGGCGAGGTCATGCGCCGGGCGGGCGGCGAGCGGCCCGGTCTGGCCGAAAGCGGCGATGGAGGCATAGACGAGCCGGGGATTGCGCGCGCGCAGCGTGTCGGGGCCGATCCCGAGCCGGTCGACGACGCCGGGCCGGAACGCCTCGACAAAGACATCCGCGTCGTCCGCCATGGCGAGAAGGCGCTCGCGGTCCACGGGCGCTTTCAGGTTCAGCGTCATGGCCCGCTTGCCCCGGTGGGTGTTGCGAAACCAGACAGAGACGCCGTCGGCCGTCCGGTATCCGACGTTGCGCACAGGCTCGCCCGAAGGCGGCTCGATCTTGACCACATCGGCCCCGTGATCGGCCATCACCTGGGTCAGCCACGGCCCCGGCAGAAACTGCGACAGGTCGATGACGCGGAGGCCGTCCAGTTTCACCGCGCCGCTCCCTAGATCGCGCCGCGCGCGCGCAGGGCGTCGCGGGCGGCGGCGTCGTAACCGAGGCCGCGCAGAATCGCGTCGGTATCGGCGCCGAGGCCGGGCCCGGGGCGCGGATCGAGCCGTTCTCCGTCAAGACGGATCGGCGTGCGGAGCACCTTGAGATCGGACCGCGCGGGATGGTCGAACGCCGCAATGCCGTCGATGTCGGCGAGGTAGGGATTGTCCAACGCCTCTTCCATCGTCAGCACCCGCGCCGCCGGGACGCGGCCCGCCATGCGTGTCAGCCAGTCTTCCGACGGTCTCGTCCGGGCGGCGTCATCGAGAATGGTCATCAGCGCATCCCGGTTGGCATGCCGGTCCTCCGGCTTGGCGAAGCGGGGGTCGGACAGAAGCTCCGGCACCTCCAGGATCTCGCACAGCGCCACCCAGAACTTCGGCAGGACGCACATGACGAAGATGGTGCCGTCCGCCGTCGGGATCAACTCGCACGGCACCACGGATGGGTGGCCCGAGCGCGGCCGGCGGCCCGTCTCCGTGCCCTCGTTCAGGTACCACGTGGCCGGATAGGTGAGCTGATGCATCGCCACATCGAACAGAGCGACGTCGACATCGTGCCCCTCGCCCGACCGCGCCGCACCGTAGCAGGCGGCTGTGAGCGCGAAGGCCGCCGTCACGCCGCTCAAGTAGTCGACGATGGACAGGCCCATGCGCTGCGGCGGCCCATCGGGCTCGCCCGTGAGCGCCAGGAACCCGGCCTCGGCCTGCATCAGATAGTCATACGCCGGCCACGCCGCGCGCGGCCCTGTGCGTCCGTAGCCGGACAGATGCAGGCAGACCAGCGCCGGCTTCACCGAGCCGAGCGCGTCGTAGGTCAGGCCCAGCCGGCCCGGTTGATCACCGCGCAGGTTGTTCATCACCGCATCCGCGGTCGCGGCCAGTTCGCGCAGGATCGTTTGGCCCTCTGCGCTTTTCAGATTGAGCGTAAGGCTCTGTTTTCCCTGGTTGAACGTCTGGAAGAAGTGGCTGTCGTTCTCGCCCAGGAAATGCGGGCCCGAGGCGCGCGCGCTGTCACCTCCGCGCGGCGGTTCGATCTTGATGACTTCGGCCCCCATGGCGGCCAGATACATGCTGCCGAACGGTCCGGCCCCATATTGCTCGATCGAGAGGACACGCAGACCCCGCAGCGGCAGCATCATCAGGCCACCCCGGCCGCGCGCGCGGCCTCAAGGATCCGCGCCATGGAGCGGATGACCGGCTTCTCAATGAGCTTGCCGTCGATCACCACAAGGCCGGTGTCGCTGGCTTCATAGGCGGCGATCACCGTGCGGGCGCGGGCAATCTCGGCCTCCCCGGGGGTGAAGGCCGCGTTGATCGTCTCCAGGTTCGACGGATGGATCGCGGCCTTGCCGGAAAAGCCCAGACGGCGGGCCGCGTGCGCTTCCTTCTCCACCGCGTCGCGGTTGCGAAAGTCGAGGCAGGGCACGTCCATCGCGCCGATGCCGGCGCTGCGGGCCGCCAGCACGATCCGGGACCGGGCATACAGCAGCGGCTCATGCGCCAGGTCCGCGCCCAGCTCGGCCGTCAGATCCACCGCACCGAACAGCAGGAACTCCGTCCGGTCCGACGCGCTGGCGATGTCGTCGACCTGCTGCAGGCCGCGCAGGCTTTCGATCAGGGCCACGAGGCGTGTTGCCTTGCCGGTCTCGGCAAACGCCGCCGCGGCAAGCCGCATCTCCGCCGGGTCGTCGACCTTGGGCAGCACGATCAACGCATCGTCATGGGCTGCGCCGCTGACCGCATGAAGATCGCTCAGGCCCGCGCGCGTCGAGAGCGGGTTCAGGCGGAGGGCGCGGCGCGGCCCGGACGCCGCCGCAGCGATCCACGGCAGCGCCATTGCGCGCGCGTCTTCCTTGTCCGACGGCGGGACGGCGTCTTCGAGGTCCAGACACGCGATGTCCGCCCCCGAGCTATCGAGCTTGGGATACAGGTCCGGTCGGTTGGCCGGCGCGAAGAGCAGGGAGCGGGTGGCGGGCATCGGGTCAGTCGAGGTCCTCGGTGACGATGAAGTGCGGCGCGTCGGCGAACGCCTGAAACGCAGCGGCGATCTCCGGCATGGGATCGGCCGAGATGTCGGCCAGCAGCAAGTCCATATCGGTGAAGTCGAGCACTTCGACGTATTGGTAGGGCGAAGGCCCCCCGCCGAGAAGGCCCGTCGCGCGGTGAATGGTGAAGGACGTCACCGCGCCTAGCCCGCGTACCGTCGGCGCGTCGGTTCCCCGCGCCCATGCCTCGTACTCCGCCGCCGAGACCCCTTGCTTTAGGTTGAACAGCACGACGATGCGCGGCATGGCAACCCTCCCTCTTGTCCGGACAAATAAGAGGGGAATGCCCTGACAAGTCAAGCTCCTGATCGGCCTTGTGGCTATGGATGGCCTGCTGCAGGGAGCAACAAGCCGAAAAGCCCAGTCCAACCCTCCGGCGGCATTGACAAATCGTCACAGGCTGACATTCTATTGTCCGGACAAATAAGGGCGGAACGTCCCGCCAGACCATACGGGGGGTTCTTCATGAGATCACGCGTCACTCTCGCTTTGGCCGCGTCCGGAGGTCTGGCTTTTGCCGGTGCCGCCGCCGCGCAGGACCTGCTGTTTCTTGCGTCGGACGTGCCCGCCGGCCTGAACTACGACGGGCCCGCCGCCGCCATCCCCACCAGCCAGACGGGCATGGTGAACGTCATGGAGCCGCTGATTGACTACGCGGCGGCCGGCACCAACGACGAAGGGATCACCACCCCCGAATTCGGACAATTCGAAGGGCGCCTGGCCGAGAGCTGGAGCTTCGACGAGGCCAGCCTGACCTGGACGTTCAACCTGCGTCAGGGCGTAACCGGGTGCGGCGGGGCCGAGTTCACGGCCGACGACGTGCTCTACACCTTCGAGCGCGCCAAATCCGTGTCGGGCGCCGCGCCCATCGGCTGGTTTCTGTCGAATGTCGGGTCCATTGCGGGCTTCACACCGGATGTCTTCGGCGAGGGCGCGGACAAGTCCCTCGGCGCCGAGGTTGCCAAGATCGACGACTACACCGTCACGATCACCCAATCGGAACCGAACGCGCTTTTCCTGCCGGTGCTGACCATCTTCGGCCTCTACATGTTCGACAAGGAAGGGATGGAGGCCCAGGCGACAGAGGCCGACCCCTGGTCGCACGACTTCACCAACAATGTCGGGATGGCCTCCTTCGGCCCCTATTGCGTGGAGCGCTGGACCAAGGATGACGAGATCGTTCTGACGGCCAACGAAAACTATTACCGCGGCGCACCCGCCATCAAGACGGTGGTGATGAAGCGCGTCCCGCAAAGCTCGAACCGCGTGGTCATCCTGCGGACGGGCCAGGCCCAACTGGTGCAGGGGCTGACGCCGCGCGAATACGACAGCCTGCGCGACGCCGCTGGGATCGCCGTGGGCGGCGTGGCGGGCAACGAGAATCTGTTCGTGCACATGAACTTCGACACGCCGCCCTTCGACAATCCGCTTGTCCGGCAGGCCATCGCCCATGCCATCCCGACGGAGCAGATCATCCAGAACGCCTATTTCGGGCAGGCGACGGTCTGGAACGGCCACGTGCCCTCCAGCTATCCGGGCTATCACCAGCCGGAGCGCCAGTATCCCTACGACCCCGAGGGCGCTGCGGCGCTTCTGGCCGAGGCGGGCTATCCGGGGGGCGCGGGGCTCGACGCCTATGCGGATGCGCTGCAGCTTTCCTATGTCGCCGAGAAGGAGACGACGCTCGGCCCCATCGTCAACGCCATCGCAACAGCGCTCCGCGGGCTCGGCATGCCCGTCGATCTGAACCCAATCCCGCAAACGCAATACGGGGATCGGCAATTGGTGAAGCGCGATCTGCCCTTCGCGGTCAACGATCAGGAGAAGCCCATCGGCGTCGATGCCGGCTATGCCTCGCAGCTCTTTTTCGTCTCGCCCGAGAGCGGGGGCCTGAACAACATGGTCAACTACCGCAACCCGGCGTTTGACGGGCTGTGGGCAGAGGCACGGGTGGAAGCCGACGCCTCCGTCCGGGACAACCTGCTGGCAGAGATGCAGGACATGCTGATGGAGGATGTCGTCTGGGCGCCCGTCGTGGAGTACAAGACCCAATGGGCCTTCGCCGACGGCCTGAAGGGCCTGCGCTGGTATCCCGACAACTCGGTACGCTTCTTCGATCTCAGCTTCGAATGAGCCGACGGTGACAGCCGCCGGCGCGGGCTATCCGCCCCGGCGCGTGTTTTTTTCAGGGCCGCCATGATCACCCGCTACATTCTGCGTCGTTTTGCGATCGGGACAGTTCAGCTTCTGCTGCTGGTCGTTGCGGTGTTCTTCCTGATCCGACTTCTGCCGGCGGACCCGGTCAGCCGGTTCGTCGGGCTGAACTCCAGCGCGGAGGCCTACGCTCAGGCGGAGCGTAACCTGGGCCTCGACCGGCCCATCATGGTCCAGCTCGGCCATTATCTGGGCCTGCTGCCTTCCGAAGGTCCGGGGCTGCTGCAAGGCTCGCTCGGCACCTCTTGGGTCACCGGCAGCCCGGTCGCCACCGAGATCGCGGGCGCCCTGCCCGTCACCATCGAGTTGCTGACGTTTTCCTTCATGGTGGCGCTTCTCGTGTCGGTGCCGGTGGGGATGCTGGCGGCCCTGCGCCCCGGAGGCGCGGCCGACAAGGGCGTTTTCGTCTACTCGCTCTTCGCGGGCAGCCAGCCGGAGTTCTGGTGGGGGTTGCTCTTCGTTTATGTCTTCTTCTTCACGCTGGGCTGGGCGCCTGCCCCGCTTGGCGTGATGTCGCCGCTGACCTCTGCGCCCGAAACGGTGACCGGCTTTGTCACCGTCGACAGTATCCTGGCGGGCCGGTGGGATGTGCTGGGCGAGGTGCTGCACCATTACATGCTGCCGGTCGCAACCATGGTCTTCATCCTTTCGGGGCCGATCATCAAAATGGTGCGGCAGAACATGGTGCGCGCGCTGGCCTCGGATTTCGTGCTCTACGCCCGCTGTGCGGGGTTGCCGAAGGGGCGCGTGGCCATGTACGCCCTGCGCGCGGCGATGGCCCCGTCGGTTACCCTGATCGGCATTCTTTACGGGTTCATGCTGGGCGGCGCGGTCCTGATCGAAAGCGTGTTCTCCCTCGGCGGTCTGGGGCAGTATGCCATCCGCTCCGTCCTGGCGTTCGACTACCCCGCCATTCAGGGTGTGATCCTCATCATCACCGCCATATCGCTTCTGGTTTACCTGGCGCTCGATCTGATCCATGCCGCGATCGACCCGCGGGTGGCCTACTGATGGCCGATGCCTCGCTCGACGATCGGGCCGGAGCGGCGTCGACGCCCCGGCGCCGGGTCGACTGGCTGTTCTGGATCGGGGTCGGCATCGTCTCCACGGTCACGTTCCTGGCGGCGTTCGGGCCCGTCATTGCCCCCTACGATCCGACCCTCGCGATGCACCCGCCATCGGTGCCGCCGCCGTCGCCGGCGGACTGGCCCGGCCTCTGGTGGGGGCGCCTGACGGGCGAGATCGAGGCGGCGCCGAACTGGTTCGGAACCGATGCCAACGGGTTCGATCTGTTCTCGCGCGTGATCTCGGCCCCGCGCGTGGATCTGACCATCGCGCTCGCCGCCAACGCCCTGTCGCTGGGGCTTGGCATATTCCTCGGGTTGATCGCGGGGTACTATCGCAACGTGCTGACGGAGGGGCTGATGCGCGTCTCCGACGTGCTGCAGAGCTTTCCCGTCTTCATCTCCGCGATGATCCTCGTGGCGCTCGCCGGCCGGTCGACCCTGAACATCGTGATCGCGCTCGCGCTCCTCTACACGCCGATCTACATTCGGCTGACCCGGTCCGAGGTGCTGACGCAGCGCGTGCGGGGCTATGTCGAGGCCGCTCGGGCGCTGGGCAACCCCGAAATCGTGATAGCGCTGCGCCATGTTCTGCCGAACTCGCTGGCGCCCGCGCTGATCCAATCCTCGGTCACGATCGGTTTTGCGATCCTGCTCACCGCGGGTCTGTCGTTTGTCGGGGCCGGTGTGCGGCCCCCGGCGCCCGAATGGGGGCTGATGATCTCCACCGGGGCGAACCAGATCATCCTGGGCGAGTGGTGGCCGTCGGTCTTTCCCGGCATCGCGATCTCGCTCACCGTGTTCGGCTTCGCCATTCTCGGCAATGCGCTGGAGCGGCGCTATGAGGGATGATCGCATGACGGCGTCCGTTCTCATGGCCGCCGAGGGCCTGACGGTCGGCTACCCGACCGCGGAGGGCGTGGTCCGCCCGTTGCAGGGCTTCGATCTGACGCTGCGGGAGCGCGAGATCGTCGGCCTGATCGGCGATGCCGGCAGCGGCAAATCCACGGCGGCGTTGGCGCTGATGGGCCTCGTGCGGCCGCCGGGGCGGATCGAGGCGGGGCGCGTGGCGCTCGATGGCACCGATCTGATGTCGCTCGACGAGGACCGGCTGCGCGAGATGCGCGGCCGGGAGATCGGGGTGATCGTGCAGAACCCGCGCGCCGCTCTGAACCCGATGCTGCGGGTGGGGCGGCAGATCGGCAACGTCTACCGCGCCCATAACGACGCCACCGCGGCGGAGGCGCGTGCCCGCGCGGTGGAGATGCTGCGCCTCGTCGGGATCAACGACCCCGAGCGCCGCGTCTCCGCCTATGCCCATGAGCTTTCGGGCGGCATGGCCCAACGCGCGCTCATCGCCATGGCGCTGTCGTCCGAGCCCCGCCTGCTGATCGCCGACGAGCCCACGAGCGGGCTGGACGTGACGATCCAGGCGCAATTCCTCGATCAGATGTGGGACACGGTGCAGAAGACCGGCTCCGCCGTTTTACTGATCAGCCAGGATCTCGGGGTGATCGCCAATTACTGTGACCGGGTTGCGGTGCTGCACGGGGGCCGCATCGTCGAGGACAGGCCGGTGCGCGCGTTCTTCGCAAACCCAGAACACCCTTATTCGCGCGAGGTTCTGAGCCTGCAGCGCGACGCGGCAGGCTCCGGCGCCGAGCGGCGCACGGGCCCACGCGGCGAGGCGCCCTTGCTCGCCGTCGAGGGCCTGAAGAAGACCTTCCCAATCCCGGGCAGCGCAAAGGTGGTGCAGGCGGTCGAGCGGGCGGATTTCACCATCGCCCCGCGCGAAACGCTTGGGCTCGTCGGCGAAAGCGGGTCCGGCAAGACGACGGTCGGCCGGTGTCTGTTGCGACTGGAGCAGGCAACGGAGGGGCGGATCACGTTCCGCGGGCAGGAGATCAGCGCCATGGGCGCGCGGCAGATGCGGGCGATGCGCTCGAAGATGCAGATCGTCTTTCAGGACCCCTATGACAGCATCAACCCGCGTTGGACCGTCCGGCGCATTCTGCGCGAGCCGCTGGACCTGCATTCCAAGCTCGACGCGCCGGGCAAGGACCGGCGGGTGCGCGAACTGCTCGATATGGTCGGGCTCGATCCGGCCTGGGTCGACCGCAAGCCGCGCGGGTTGGGCTCGGGCGCGCTGCAGCGGTTGAACATCGCCCGGGCGATCGCCACCGATCCGGACTTCATCGTCCTCGACGAACCGACGAGCGTTTTGGCGCCGCAGGCGATCTCGGGCCTGGTGGCCCTGCTGCGCAGACTTCAGGACGATCTCGGCCTCGGCTTTTTGTTCATCAGCCACGATCTGACGACGGTGCAGTACCTCTGTCACCGCGTAGCGGTCATGTATCTCGGCCAGATCGTCGAGGTCGGCACCGTCGAGCAGGTCTTTCAGGATCCCCAGCATCCCTATTCGCGGGCTCTGCTGGCGGCGCATCTCTTTCCCGATCCCGCCAGCCGCCGCGTCGAGCATCGCCCGCCCGAACGCCTCGGCGGCGAGATCCCGTCGCCGGTGGACCTGCCGGAGGGCTGCTACCTCGCCGGGCGCTGTCCCCACGCGCTCGATCAGTGCCGGATCGAGCCGCAGGCGCTTCACGAGCTGGACGACGGCCGGGCGGTGCGGTGCTGGCAGGTGGTCGATGGCGTGCTGGAGGTCGACGCATGAGCGACAGCGACGTCCTGATTGTGGGGGCCGGCGCCAGTGGCGCGGCAGCGGCGTGGCGTCTAGCGACGGCGGGGTTCTCGGTCACCTGTCTCGATCAGGGCGGTTGGACGGATTACGAAGCGATGCCGCATACCCGTCCGGATTGGGAGCTTGCGCGCCAGACGACCCACAGCCCCGCCCCCAATATCCGCAAACACGCGTGGGACTATCCGGTGGAGGATACGGAGGCGGCGATCAAGCCGTTGATGGTCAACGCCGTCGGCGGATCGACCCTGGCCTGGGGCGCGCACTTCCCACGCTTCCGGCCGTCGGACTTCCGCGTGCGCTCTCTCGATGGCGTCGCGCAGGATTGGCCGTTCGACTACTGGGATCTGGAGCCCTACTACGATCTCAACGACCGGATCATGGGTGTTTCCGGGATCGCGGGCGACCCGGGCAATCCGCCGCGCGCGGCGCGCCCGATGCCGCCCCTGGCGGCCGGCGCAGGCGCGGCCCGCGTCGCCGCGGCCTTCGACCGGCTCGGCTGGCACTGGTGGCCGGCGGAGGCAGCCATCGCGTCGACGCCCTATGACGGCGACCGCGCCGCCTGCAATCATTGCGGGCCGTGCGATCTGGGCTGTCCCCGCCGGGCGCGCGCCTCGACAGACGTCACCTACTGGCCCAAGGCCATCGCAGCGGGGGCGCGGATCGTCACCGAAGCGCGCGTCTTCGAGATCGAGACGGACGGAGCAGGCCGCGCGACCGGGGCCGCCTATTACGACGCGGCCGGGATCGCGCGCCGGCATAGGGCGCCGGTGGTGATGCTGGCGGCCAACGGCGTCGGCACGGCGCGGCTGATGCTGCTTTCGCAATCGGCACGGCATCCCGCGGGGCTCGGCAACGCCCACGATCTGGTCGGGCGGCACCTGATGCACCATCCCACCGGGATGGCGACCGGTGTGTTTGCGGAGCCGCTGGAGGGGTTCAAGGGGCCCTTCGCCGTTTCGATCCTGTGCCAGCATTTCTACGAAACCGATCCCGCGCGCGCCTTCGTGCGCGGCTTTCAGATGCAGCTGATCCGGTCGGATGCTCCGCTTGGAACGGCCGTGGGCGTCTATCTGCCTCGATTGCCGTGGGGGGCGGCGCACCACCGCCGCTTCCTCGATGTCTTCGGCCGCACGGCGAGCCTGACCGTCACGACGGAGGATCTGCCGAACCCCGACAACCGCGTGGTGCTGGACGCGGAGCTGACAGATACGCACGGCATCCCGGCGCCCAAGATGATCTACCGGCTGGACGACAACACCAAGTCGATGATCGCCTACGGCCTGGAGCGGGCGCGCGAGGCCTTGACGGAGGCCGGCGCGGTGGACGTGCTGACGCAGGATCTGGTGGAGTATGCGGGGTTTCACCTTCTCGGCACGGCCCGGATGGGACACGATCGGGAAACCTCGGTCATCGATGGCTGGAACCGGGTTCATGACTGTCCCAACCTCTTTGTGATCGACGGATCGGCCTTCGTGACGGCCGCGGCGCTGAATCCGACGCCGACGATCCAGGCCATCGCCCTGCGTGCGGCCGACGGCCTGATCCGCAACCGGCGCAAGGTGGCGGCATGACCCATCCGCTTCTGAATGACCCGCGTCTTGCGCCCTTGCTGGCGCTGCTTCTGCCCGGCGGGGCGGGGTTCCCCTCCGCCGCCGAACTGGGCCTGACGTCCCGCATCGCGGACGATCGGCGCCTGGCGGAGGCGATGGCCGGTCTGCTGGATGCCTTGCCGCCAAGGGTCGGCCCGGCCGAGATCGCCGCGGTGGAGAGGGCCCGGCCCGAGGTGTTCGGCCCGGCAATCGTGGCCGTCTACTCCGCCTATTACACCCATCCACAGGTGCTTGCCGTGATCGAGGCCGCGACCGGCTATCGCGCCGCGCCGCCCCAGCCCGAGGGGTATGCCATGCCGCCCTTCGATCCCGCGATGCTCGCCGTGCCCGCCGCGCGCGGCTCGCACTGGCGCGATCCGCGCGCAGACACAACCGAAACGGAACCGGAGAAGCGCGGATGATCCACGCAGGCAAATGCGCCGTCGTCACCGGGGCGGCAAGCGGCATTGGCGAAGGGATCGCCCGCCGCCTCGCGGCGGATGGGGCCCGTATCGTCGTGGCCGATCTCGACGGCGACGCGGCCGCGGCGGTGGCGGCTGACCTGCCGCATGCAATCGCTGTCACCGTCGACGTGACGGACGAGCCCGCCATGGACGCCCTCTTCGCCGAGGCGCAGGCGGCCTTTGGTCCGCCCGATATCGTGGTGAACAATGCCGGGGTGATCCGGATCGAGGCGGTAGCCGAAACCGCCTATGCCGACTGGCAGCGGGTGATGGATGTGAACCTGGGCGGCGTCTTCCTTGGCAGCCGTGCGGCGGCGCGGGCGATGCTGGCGGCGGGACGCGGCGGCGTGATCGTCAACGCCTCGTCCGGGGCCGGGCGGCGCGGGGTACCGCATCTCGCTTCCTATTGTGCCTCGAAGGCGGCAATCGTGATGTTCAGCCAGTCGCTGGCCATCGAGCTTGCGCCCCACGGGATCCGGGTGAACACCTACACGCCGGGACACATCCAGACCCCGTTCTGGGGCGGCATCGCCGAAGGGTTCGCCAAGGTCACCGGGCAGACGCCGGAGCAGGTCGTCGAAGGGTTTCGCGCGACCGTTCCCATGGGGCGTTTCGGCACGCCGCAGGACGTCGCCGCCGCCGTAAGCTGGCTGGCCACCGACGACGCCGCCTATGTGAGCGGCCAAGCAATCGCGATGAACGGAGCGGAGTTTCCCTACTGATGGCAGAGTTCGATTTCATTGTCGTAGGGGCCGGATCGGCCGGCTGCGTTCTGGCCAACCGCTTGTCGGAGGACCCGAGCGTGTCCGTTCTGCTGCTGGAGGCCGGCGGCGAGGACCGTCACCCTGTCCTGCGGCTGCCGCTGGCGGCGGGGCTCGCCTATTTCCACCGGCCCACAAACTGGGGCCATGTCACCACCCCGCAGGCGGGCCTCGGGGGGCGCGCGATCAAGTGGCCGCGCGGCAAGGTCCTTGGCGGCTCGTCCTCGATCAACGGCATGATGTATATGCGCGGCAACCGGGCGGATTACGACGATTGGCGGCAAATGGGGCTGACGGGCTGGGGCTATCGCGATGTCCTGCCTTACTTCCTGCGCTCCGAGGATCACGCAGATCGCAAAGGGCCCTATCACGGCAAGGGCGGCCCCTTGCGCGTGGTGACGGCCAAGGCGGAGAACCCGCTCTACGCCGATTTCCTCGCCGCGGCCGAGGCCGCCGGGCATCCGCGAACACAGGATCATAACGGCGCCCGGCAGGAGGGGCTCGGGCCCTACGACTTCAACATCCGGGACGGGCGGCGCGAAAGCTCCGCCACAGCGTTTCTGAAGCCGGCGCGGGGGCGCCCCAATCTGACGGTCTGGACACGGGCCAGGGCCAATCGCCTCGTCATGGACGAGCGCCGTGTGACGGGCGTCGACGTCTGGCGTCCGTCCGGGCGGCTCCGCGCGACCGCCCGGCGCGAGGTTGTTCTGTCGGCCGGGTCGATCAACACGCCCCACCTTCTGGAGCTGTCCGGGATCGGAGACCCCGATGTGCTCGGCGCGGTGGGCGTGGAGGTGCGGCACGCCCTGCCGGAGGTCGGCGCCAATCTGCAGGAGCATCTCGGCGTCTATCTGACCTACAAGTGCAAGGATCCGATCACGCTCTATGCCCTCTTCCGGCCCGACAGGGCAGCGGCGGCCGCCGTTGCGGGCTACCTCGGGGGCGTCGGGCCCGCGGCCGCGGTGCCGCTCGAGGTCGGCGGGTTTCTCAAGACGCGGCCGGATCTCGACCGGCCCGACATCCACATCACCTTCGTGCCCGGGCTGAACCTGGAGACGACGCAGGCGGGGCAGGGGCGGCACGGCTACCTGATCAACTTCTACCAGCTCCGGCCCGAAAGCCGCGGCACCGTCCATCTTACCTCCGCGTCGCCGCAGCGTGCGCCCCGGATCGACGCGGGCTATCTGAGCGCCGCGTCGGATCTGGAATGCTTCCGCGGTGGCTACCGGCTCGCGCGGAAAATCGCGGAGACCGCGCCGCTGGCTGCGCGCAACGCCGGAGAGATCAGCCCCGCCGGCCCGCTGAAGAACGACGCAGAGATCGACGCGTGGGTGCGCGAGGCCGCCAACACGATCTTTCACCCGGTCGGGACGGCCCGCATGGGCGCCGACGCGGGTGCTGTCGTCGATGCCGACCTGAAGGTCCGCGGCCTGGAGGGGCTGCGCGTCGCCGATGCCTCCGTGATGCCCCGGATCATCGGCGGCAACACCTCTGCGCCCGCGATGATGATCGCCGAGAAGGCGGCGGATCTGATGCTCGGCAAGGCCCCGTTGCCGGCCTTCGACCCGGAGGAGGAGGCCGCCGATGCCTGATCTGAGTTGGCCCGACGGCAAGACGCTGGCGCTCTCGATCGTCGTCAACATCGAAGAAGGCTCGGAGATGTCGGTCGCGCGCGGCGACAAAAAGCCCGAGCCGGTGGACGAACTCGGCGTCGCGCTGGGCATTCCGATCCGGAACTACGGGAACGAATCCAATTATCGCTATGGGATCAAGGCGGGTGGCCCCCGGATCTTCAAGCTGCTGCGGGACTACGGCGTGACCTCGACCGTCACCGCCGCTGCCATGTCGCTGGAGGAGGCGCCGGAGCTGACCGCCTCCATCGTCGCCGACGGGCACGAGTTCTGCTCGCATGGCTGGCGCTGGACGCACACGTTCAGCATGGATGAGGAGCGCGAGCGCGCCACCATCCTACGTGCGGCCGACAGCATCGAGAGCACCACGGGCATCCGGCCTTCGGGCTGGCTTTCACGCTATCTGCACACGCCCAATACGCGGCGCCTGCTCGCCGAGGCGGGCTTTCTTTACCATATGGACGACTACTCCGGCGACGTGCCGTTCTGGGAGATGCCGGAAGGCGCCACGCGGCCCCTTGTCTGCCTGCCCTACGCTATCGACTCCAACGATATGAAGATGTGGGTCGACCCGGCGCTGACGCCGAAAGACTGGCTGGACTACGCCGTCGCCAGCTTCGACTGGCTGCGCGCCGAGGCGGCCGAGGACGGGCCGAGAATGATGTCGCTCGGGCTGCACCTGCGCATCATCGGGCGCCCGGGGCGCATCTGGGCGCTGAAGGCGTTTCTCGAGCATGCGACGGGGCATGCCGACGTGTGGATCGCGCCGCGCCGGGCCATCGCCGAGCGGTTTGCGGCCTGCGTCCCCTATTCGGAAGATGCGGCATGACGGAACCGCTCGACAGGATCGCGGACTTCGTGACGGGCGTTCGGCCCGAGGACCTGGGCGCGGCGGATCGCGAGAAAGCCCGGGTCTTTCTGCTCGACACGCTGGGCGTGGGCATCGCGGGATCGTCGGGTGCGGGGCTCGCCGAACTGATCGCCACCGTCTCCGGCTGGGGCGGGGGCGGGGGCCAGGAGGCCACGGTTTGGGTGACGGGCGAGCGGTTGCCCGCGCAGGCCGCCGCCATCGTCAACGCCTACCAGATCCATTGTCTGGAATACGATTGCGTCCATGAAGGGGCCGTCGTGCACCCGATGGCCACGGTGCTGAGCGCGCTTCTGGCCTATGCCGAAGCCCGCAGCGCCGCCGGCACCCCAGTGAACGGCGCAGACTTTCTGCTGGCCCTGGCCATCGGTGTCGATATCGCCACGCTCTTCGGGCTGGCGGCGGAGGGGCCGGTGCGGTTCTTCCGGCCCGCAACGGCGGGTGGCTTCGGCGCGACGGCCGGGATCGCGCGGCTTGCAGGGCTCGACGCGGCGGGGGTGAAGGATGCGCTGGGCATCATGTACGGGCAGACCTCCGGCACGCTTCAGCCCCATGCGGAGGGCTCGCCCGTCCTGGGCCTGCAGATCGGCTTCAACGCCCGCGGGGCGCTCTGCGCGGTGGATCTTGCCGCCGCCGGGTTTCGCGGGCCGCACCGGATCCTCGACGGGCCTTACGGGTACTTCCGGATGTACGAGGATGACCGCTTCGACCTGCAGGCGATCTGGGACCGTCTGGGGCGGGAATGGCAGATCTCGCGCCTCGCGCACAAACCGTTCCCCTCCGGCCGGCTGACCCACGGTGTCGTCGATGCCCTGCGCCAGGTGACGCGCGACCATGGCATCGCCCCGTCCGACATCGTCGCCGTCGAGGGCCATGTGCCGCCGCTCGTCTACCGCCTGGTCGGCCGCCCCGACGTACCCGAGCCGGAGGCCAACTATGCCAAGCTCTGCCTGGCCTACGTGGCAGGCGCGTTTCTTGCCCGCGGACAAGTCGACGTGCCGGAGTTTCGCGCGCCCGTCCTCCATGACAGGGACGTCCACGCGGCGGCGGCGAAGGTCTCGCTGGTGCTCGACGATAACCCCGATGAGAACGCGCTCGCCCCTCAACGGTTTGTCGTGACGGCAACGGACGGGCGCGTCGTCGAGGTCGCGCTGCCGCAGGTCTATGGCCACCCGGATGTGCCGCTCAGCACGGACGAGAACCTCGACAAGTTCCGCCGGTGCATCGGCTACGGCAGCCGGCCCATGACCGAGGCGCAGGGGGATGCGCTTCATGCTGCCGTGGAGGGGGTCGAGGAGTTGGAAGACGCCGCGCGCCTTGCGGCGCTTACGGTTGCGCCGTAATCTGTATGGACAAATTCGGCGAAGAAAATAGATTTGTCTGGACATAAGGAGGGGCGTTCCACCATGGTCGCAACCGCACATCAGGTAGGACCGAACCGATTTCGAGAGCGCTTCGGGCGCTACTACGAGGATTTCGAGCCCGGCCACATCTACGAGCATCGGCCGGGCCGCACGATCACCGAGTCCGACAATACGTGGTTCACGCTGCTGACGATGAACACGCACCCGCTGCATTTCGACAAGGAATACGCCAAACACTCCGAGTTCGGGCGCGTGATCGTGGCCTCGCCGCTGACCCTGGCCATCGTGGTTGGCATGAGCGTGTCGGATGTCAGCCAGAAAGCCATCGCCAATCTCGGCTGGACCGATATCAAGCTGACCCATCCCGTCGTGGTGGGCGATACGCTGACATCCGAAACCGAGGTGCTCGGCAAACGCGAAAGCAAGTCGCGCCCCGAGGCGGGCATCGTCACGGTCCGGACCCGGGGATTCAATCAGGATGGCACCGAAGTGATCGTATTCGACCGCACGATGCTGGTGGGCAAGCGCGGCTTCGAGCATGAGGAGAAGGCGGGGTACTGACCCCGGCGGAGGAGATCCCGATGAACCAACAGATCCGCGAGACGGTGACCGACGAAGAGCGCATGATCCTCGACAGTATCGAGAAGTGGCTGGAGCGGGATGTGAAGCCGCATGTCCTGCGGATGGAACATGCCGATGAATATCCCCGCGAGATGGCCGATCAGATGGCGGAGATGGGCCTGTTCGGGGCCACGATCCCGGCGGAGTACGGCGGGCTCGGCCTGTCTGCCACGACCTATGCGCGCATCGTCGAGACGATTGCGGGCACATGGATGTCGCTGACGGGCATCATCAACAGCCACCTGATCATGGCGGCCTGTGTGTCGCGCATGGGGACCGAAGAGCAGAAGCAGGCGTGGTTGCCGCGCTTTGCCACGGGCGAGCTGCGTGGCGGGCTTGCGCTGACAGAACCGGATGCCGGCACCGACCTTCAGGCGATCCGCACCCGCGCTTTGCGCGACGGCGACGACTACGTCGTGAACGGAACCAAGACGTGGATCTCCAACGGGATCGAAGGGCAGATCTTCGCCCTCCTCGTCAAGACCGATATCGAGGCGGAGCCGCGCCACAAGGGCATGTCGATGTTTCTGGCACAGAAGGGGGATGGCTTCACCGTCTCCAAGAAGCTCGAAAAAATGGGCTACAAGGGGATCGACAGCGCCGAGCTGGTCTTTGCCGATTACCGGATTCCGGCCGATCGCCTGATCGGGGGCGAGGGCCGGGGCATGCAAGCCGCGCTCGGCGGGCTGGAACTCGGCCGGATCAACATCGCGGCCCGGGGCTGCGGCTTGGCCGGCGCGGCGCTGCAGGATTCCGTGGCCTATGCGCAAACGCGCATGACCTTCGGCAAGCCCATCGCCAATCACCAGGCCATTCAGTTGAAGCTGGGCGAGATGGCGACGCGGCACCGGGCCGCCCGGTTGCTGACCTACGATGCCGCACGCGCCTATGACAGCGGCGAGCGGTGCGACATGGAAGCGGGCATGGCAAAGTACTTCGCCTCGGAGGCCGCCGTCGAGAACAGCCTGGAGGCGATGCGCATCCATGGCGGCTACGGCTACTCCAAAGAGTATCACGTGGAGCGCTACTTCCGCGATGCGCCGTTGATGTGCATCGGCGAGGGCACCAATGAGATTCAACGCATGATCATCGCCAAACAGCTGATCGAGCGAAACCCGGTCTGACTAGGGTGAGGGCGGTAGAGCACCCGCCTTGACGGAGCGCTGCCCGGTGCCGGGAGGGAGCAACGCGCCACGGTACGGTTGGGAAACCTGCTGGAGGGACGTGGCAGTGGCTCCGGCGAGATCGTCGGGCCAAGATGGGGGATCGAGCATGACCTTGCACAAGACCTACGCCGACGGTGCGATTGCCGTCGAAGGCGGCACGGTCGCGCGGATCACGCTCAACGTGCCCACCCGGCGCAACGCGGTCTCTCAAGCCATGTGGCAGGCCCTGCCCGGCATCTGCCGCGACCTTGCCGGAGCGCGCGTCGTCGTCCTGAGCGGGGCGGGGGGCCACTTTTCCGCCGGCGCCGACATTTCGGAGTTTGACCGCGTCTATGCCGACGATGCGACGATTGCCGCCTCCAACGCGGCTGTGCGCGCGGGGCAACAGGCGGTGGCCGACATTGGGTGCCCCGTCATCGCAATGGTCGACGGCGTGTGCGTGGGCGGCGGCTGCGGCCTCGCGCTCCACGCCGATTTGCGCTTTGCGTCGGAGCGGGCGCGTTTCGCAATAACGCCGGCAAAACTCGGCCTCGCCTACTCGTTCGAAGATACACGGCGGCTGATCGAAACCGTCGGCCCCGCTGCCGCGAAGGATCTTTTGTTTTCCGGCCGGATGGTCGCCGCCGCCGAGGCATTGCGTCTGGGCCTCGTCGACCAGGTCGTTCCCCCGGACCGGCTCGAGGCCGAGGTGACGGCGTACGCCGCCGGGATCGCGGCCCAATCCTCCGCCAGCCACCGGGTGACCAAACGGATGGTCGCGGCGGTGCAGCGGGGGGCGCCGTCTCCCGAAGACCTGGCCGCGTTCGATGGTTTGTTCTCTGGCGCCGACTTCCGCGAGGGCGCGGCCGCCTTCCGAGAAAAGCGGCCGCCCGATTACGGCGACCCTTTGACGTGAAGGATCGGCGCGAGGCGGGCGGCAACGTCCAGCAGCTGGGCCTCGGCGTGCCGTGGGCCGACCAGTTGCACCGCGGCCGGTAGCCCCTCTGCCCCCACCGGCAGGCTCAGCGCCGGGAGACCGGCAAAGTTTGCAAGCGCGGTCAGGTCGGCCTGATTGGCGGGCGCGTCGCGACCATGCGGAAAGGCACGCTGCGGCGCTGTGGGCATCATCAGCAGATCGACCTCGCCAAAGGCCCTGTCCGCCGCGCGCGCGGAGCGCCGGATGCGGGCGAGCGCCTCGACGAGCCGTGCGGAGGAGAGATCTGCACCGAATTGCAGCAGCGCGCGCAGCGTGGCGCTCATCCCCTCCTGGCTCTGCATTGCGTCTGCGAGCGCCACGGCGCCCTCGGCCTCCGTCAGCATCAGGCCGCCCCGGCGGGCCCGGTCCGGCTCCCAGCCCGTCAGATCGATGGGACGTATGGCAAGCCCGAGCGCCTCGGCTGCGATCTGTGCGCGTTTGTAGGCAGTGGCGATCTCTGGCTCCAGCGTGACCTGTGACAGTTGCACCGGCAGACCGACCACCTCCGCCAGCCGGGCAGGCCCGGATGCGCGGCCAGGCGGATCGGCAAGCACGTTTTGCATCGCCGACAGCAGGGGCAGGTTGCGGGCAAGCGGCCCGATCGTGTCGAGGCTGGGCGACAATGCGGTGAGGCCGTCATGCGGCACCGCGCCAATCGTTGGCTTCAGCCCGAACACGCCGCAATAGGCCGCGGGAATCCGCACCGATCCCATCGTGTCCGTGCCCAGGGCGGCATCGGCCCAGCCCGCGGAGATCACGGCAGCCGACCCGCCCGAGGATCCGCCCGGTGTGCGGGCCGGATCGCGGGGGTTCGCGCAGCGCCCGTAGACGGGATTGTCCGTTGTCGCGCCGAGCGCGCCTTCGTGCATGTTGACCGTGCCGAGGATGACCGCGCCCGCGCGCCGCAGCCTGGACACAGCTTCGGCGTCACGCGCGGCGATCCGCCCCTTCCAATGGGCGAGGCCCGCCGTCCAGGGCAGGCCCGCGACGGCGATGTTGTCCTTTACGGCAACCAGGGCCCCGTCGAGCGGGCCGAGGGACTGACCAGCCGCACGCCGCGCATCGCTTTGCCCCGCAGCGGCTCGCGCGCCGTCTTCGTCCAGCGCGGTGACGATCCGCCACTCCGCATTGCGCGCCGCAATCGCCTGCAGGGCAGAGTCGAGCCTCTCGCGCGCGCCCAAGGCCCTATCCGCGCGCGTCGACGAGGCGGATCGGCTTCTGACGCACCTCGATCTGCGTCGTCTCGGCGGTCGCGCCCGGAGCCACGAGGCGCACACCGATGCCAACACCCAACCGGGTGCGCAGATGCGCCTCCATGGCTTCGCGAAGCCCGTCCCCGGCGGACCGGCATTCGATCACCGCCGTCATCTCGTCGCGTTCGCCGGCGCGCGAGACCTCGCAGAAGAACTCCCCCGTCGCGTCCGGAAACGACGCTGCGACCAGCGCCCCGATGCCCTGCGGGTAGATGTTGATGCCGCGCAGCTTGACCATGTTGTCGGACCGGCCGAGGAACCCCTCGATCCGGCGGAACGGCAGGTCGAGCTCCGTCGTTCCGAGCAGCTCCCGGCTCACGTCGTGGGTGTTGAACCGGATGATGGGAAAGACGTCGTCTTTGAAAAGGCAGGTGCACACCATGTCGCCCATCTCGTCCGCCGCGACCGGGGCGCCGGTATCCACGTCGAGAAGCTCCAGGATGTGCGCATCTTCCCAGACATTCATGCCCGCCGCGCCCGGGATCTCGCCCGCGATGATCCCGGTATCGCCGACACCGTACCAGTCGAACACGGCCGCGCCGCCCCAGGCCTCCGACATCGATGCCGCCGTTTCGGCCCCCATATGGCCCGAGATCACGCGCACCGGGATATCGCGACCGGGCTCCAGCCCGGCATCGCGCGCGACCTCCGCCAACCGTTTGATGAAATCGCCGAAGCCGACGATGGCCGTCGCCCCGAACGCAGCCATCAGCCCAACCTGGTTGGCCGACCGCGTCTCGATCCCGGTGCCGGCGGTCAGCATCTGCGCGCCGAGCCAATGGGTGATCGCCTCGCGCACGTAGTGGCCGCCATTGACCATTCCATGGCCGTAGACGGAGTGCACGACATCCCGGTTCGACAGCCCCTGGAGCAGATAGAGCCGCCCCAGAAGCAGCGCCTGAACCTCCCGGCTCTTTGGGCCGTAGAGCAGCGGCTGTGGCCGTCCGGTGGTGCCGCTGGTCGTCTGAAAAACCACGGGCGGTCGCAGGGCGGGGTCGTAGCTGTCCAACCCGTGGAAGTCGCCGATGGGTGGGTGCGCCTCGACCGAGGCCATCAGGTCGTCCTTGCCGTAGGTGGGGAGCTTCGGCAGGTCGTCGAGGTCTTGGATATCTCCGGCCTCGATCCCGGCCGCGCCCCAATGACGCTGGTAGAACGGAACCTGCCAGGCAAACGCCATCGCCTTGAGAAACAGTGCGTTCTGTCGCGCCCGCAACTCATCGCGGGACATGCCGCGGAAGGTCGCAGTGAACTCCGGCCCGATGGGGTGGTCACGGCGCAGAGCGGCCATATCGATATGGTCGAAATAGCTGGCGTAGCTCATGCGGCGCTCGGCTGGTCGTGTCGGATCTTCATGGGGAGGGCTTCGGCAAACCAGTGGGCCAGCTCCATGTCCGGCAGGGCGGCGGCCCGTTCGAGCAGCGCCCCGGCCTCCTCCTTCGAGAGGCCCGCCCAGATCATCAGACCGGTGGCCTTGGCAGCGACCTCCCTGTCCGACATCGGATCCTCCGGATCGCCGAACGCGTCCGCGCGCGTCTCCTCCAGCCGCCGCCCGTCGGCCAGTTGGAGCGCCAGGCGCGCGCCGTAATGGCCGGGATAGGCTGCCTCGAGCGCCGGGTCGACACGCACCTGCGCCCGCAGGCGGAGCGCGGCGAGCGCCTCGTCCGCGCGGGCGTCGGCCCCGAAATCGGGAATGGTCGGGCGACCCCGCAGAAGGGCCACCGCCACCGCGTGCTGCAGGCTGAACTTCGCCTCGACATCGGTGGTGGGGTGGGCACGGTCGCAGAACCGCGCGCTGTCGCCATAGACGCTGATTTCGATGCCGGTGATCGTCGCCGTGGCGGGGACCTGGGGCCGCAGGGCAAGGGCCGCGTCGATCGCGGGGTGGCAGTGGCGGCACGCGGGCCAGGGCTTGAAGCTGACCTCGAAGATCCGCCAGGCCTCCGGATCCGCGGTGATGGCCTCCGGCGCGGGATCGGGGCACATGCCGGCATAGAAGCCCTGCGGCCCGTCCAGGATATGCGCCGGGCCGGTCACGCCGGCGCGCGCAAGCAACGCGGCGGATACCCCGGCCTCCGCGGCGTGCGCGGCGTGCAGTTGCTTGGTCATGACGTCTTCGTGGCGGCAGGCCCAGGGCCCGCTGGCCTGGGTCAACGCGTTCCCCATGGCCCACAGGGTCTCCTCCGGATCGAGGCCGAAGATCGATGCCGACGCGACGGCCGCCCCGAGCGGGCCGCACGTGGCCGTGGTGTGCCACTGGGCGTAGTGGCCCGCGCCGACGGACCGGCCCAGCCGGATCGTCGCCTCGTAGCCGCGCACGATCCCCCGCAACAGATCCGGGCCCGAGGCATCGGCAAGCTGGGCTGCGGCCAGGGCTGCGGGAACGATCGCCGGGCCGGGGTGAAGGATCGCGCGCTTGTCGAGATCGTCCATTTCCAGCGGGTTGCCGAGGGCCCCCATGAGGAACGCCGCCTGGCGCACCGGCAGCCGCCCCATATGCCCGACGGAGCGCACCGGCCCATCGCCGCCGCTCACCGCGGCCTCGCGCCGAAAGGCCTGCCCCGGCGGGGTCGCGGCCCCGGCAACGGCGCATCCGAGCCAGTCGGCCACGTGCAGAGCAGCGCGTCGCGCGGCATCGTCGGGCACCTCCCTGAGACAGAGATCGCGCAGCGAGACGAGGAGCGGGTGCGGCATGACTCGGGTTCGGGCTTGGGCTGGAAAGTTGTACGGACTTGTGTAACGATTTGTCCGGATCAATGCAACAGGAGCCCGGCAACCGTGGCCCGCGACTGGACGGAAATCTTGGCAGATCTGCCTCATGACCGCGCGGTCTTCGTCGCGGGCGGATGCGCGTGTCCGACGGGGCTGCTGTCGGCGCTCGCGGAGCTGCCCGATCTCCTCCGGGGACGCCGCATCGTGACCTCCTTCTTGCCGGGGATCAATCGGGTGGATCCTGCGGCCGGGGCCGATGGCCCGCCGGTTGAGGCGATCTTCCCCCTGTCTGGTCTTCCGGCCGAACGGCAAACGCTGATCCCTCTGGCCTATAGCGACCTGCCGCACTGGCTGGCACGGGAATGCGGTGCCGTCCTGTTTCAGGGGGCCCACGCCCCGGGCGGGGTGAACCTGGGCCTCGCGGCCGATTTCGTGCCCGGGCTGGCCGCGTCCGGCGTGCCGCTGGTGGCGGAGGTCAACCCGGCCCATCCCAGCCTGCCCGGTGCGCCCACGCTCCCCGTCGCAGCCGAGGTGGTGATCGAGACACCGCTGGTGACCTACGATCCCGGCCCCGTGGGC
>JBCDGG010000081.1:0-23920 GCA_038757905.1 Pseudomonadota bacterium
CCGATTGGCACGCGCGCGCCCTTCTGGTGGAGGGCCCGGCCGACATTCCGATCCTCGGGCTGTTCAAGGAGCGCTCCGAAGGGGCCGGCCACAGCTATGGCACAACCGCCGTTCGCGGCTTCGTCGATTTGACGGAGGAACCGATCTCCTTCGCCGAAGCGGAGGGCGAGACGGATCCGTTCCGCCTGATGACCATCCGACAGATGGACGACGCGTTCGGGATCGACGAGGCCGGCTACGTCAACACGTCCTTCGAGAAGCTGTCGGCGGAAAAGATCAACGGGTTCCGCATCACCCCCGGCTACCGCAAATTCTCCAAGATGATGGCCGAGGAACGCATGCGCCGCCCGGCGGCCCTGCGCGATGTTCTGGCCTTTCCGGCAGACATCACGTTTCTCGACACGGTCGCCGACATCAAGCGCGAGATGATGCTGTTCAACCGGGCCGGCAACCGCGACTTCGTGATCCGCGGCCTGAACTGCGCGGATCTCGGCAACGGGGAGTTCCTGCTGCATCTGACCGGGCCGAAGGCGCGCGACTTCGGCCGCCTCGATGCCCTGGCGCAATCGCTGCTCAACCGGTTCGGGAAGGATGTCGAAGGGCATTACGTGACCAAGGGCGCCCTGCGGATTGCCGTGACGGGCGCGGCGCTGGACTACCTGTCCCGCCTGCGCCCGGCGCCGGAGCGGATCGAGCTTGCCCAGGTACAGCCCGCCTCGCAGATCACCGCGCGGCTGGCCTCCGGCGCGATGTCTCACGGGGCGCTTGTGGCCTCGGCGCACGAGGCGGTCGCCCATGGCACGAACATGGTGGGCGGCATGTCCAACTCCGGCGAAGGGGGCGAGCACCTGTCGCGTTACGGCACGATTCGCGCCAGCCGGATCAAGCAGTTCGCCTCGGGCCGCTTTGGCGTGTGGGCCGGATACCTCGCCGATCCCAATCTCGAAGAGTTGGAGATCAAGATCGGCCAGGGGGCGAAACCCGGCGAAGGCGGCCAGCTTCCGGCGCCGAAGGTCACGGTGGAGATCGCCGCGGCGCGCGGCGGAACGCCCGGTGTCGAGCTGGTCAGCCCGCCGCCGCATCACGACACCTATTCGATCGAGGATCTCGCCCAGCTGATCCACGATTGTAAGGCCGCCCGGAAGCGCGTGATCGTCAAGCTCGTCAGCTCCGAAGGGATCGGCACGATTGCTGTCGGCGTGGCGAAGGCCGGGGCGGATGTGATCAACGTCGCGGGCAATACCGGGGGTACGGGGGCCGCGTCTGTCACGTCGTTGAAGTATACCGGCCGGGCGGCCGAGATCGGCATCGCAGAGGTGCATCAGGCGCTTTGCGCCAACGGGATTCGCCAGAAGGTGATGCTGCGCTGCTCCGGTGCGATGCAGACGGGCTCCGACGTGGTAAAGGCATCGCTGCTGGGGGGCGACAGCTTCGAGTTCGGCACCACTGCGCTGATGATGCTGAAATGCGTGATGGCCAAGAACTGCAACGTGAAATGCCCCGCCGGGCTGACGACGAATGCCGAGGCCTTCGACGGGGACCCGCGCGCCCTGGCGCAATACCTGCTCAACATCTCTCATGAGGTGCGCGAGATCCTGGCATCCCTCGGTCTGAGATCTCTGGACGAGGCGCGGGGGCGGGCCGATCTGCTGCACCTGCTCGATCACCCGGCCTCCGTCGGCCAGCTCAATCTGCGTGCGATGCTGGCGCGGGTGCCCGAGAACCCGGTTTCCGATCCGGTGTATCTGGAGCGGGACTTCGAGGTCGATGAAGCGCTGCTGGCCCAGGTCGAGGACCGTTTGTTCATCGCTGGCGAAACGACGGTGGAGCTTCGGCCGAACGCGCCGCTGACCACCCGCAACAAGTCCGTCGGTGGCCAGCTTGCGATCGACATCGAGCGGTTTCTGAACCACGAGGCGGAGCGCCCGCCCCAAGCCGCGTTCGAGGATGCGCGCGGGCGGCGTTTCCTCGATCATCGCTCGCTGCGCGTCGTCACCCAGGGCGCGGCCGGGCAAAGCTTTGCGGCGTTCTGCAATGACGGCATGGTCATGGAGCATACCGGGACCTGCAACGACGGGGTCGGCAAGGGCGCCTGCGGCGGCGAGATCATCGTGCGCGCCCCGGCTGGCGGCGGCGCGGGCGACGGCGAGAACGTGCTGGTAGGGAACTTTGCGCTCTTCGGCGCGACCGGCGGGCGCACCTTCATCGAAGGTCAGGCCGGGGATCGCTTCGCCGTCCGCAATTCCGGCGCGACGGCGGTTGTCGAAGGCGTGGGGGACTTTTGCGCTGAGTACATGACCAATGGCGCGATCCTGAACCTGGGCGGGTTCGCCAAGGGCTATGGCAACGGCATGTCCGGCGGATTTGCCTACCAATACGATCCCGATGGCCGCTTGCCCGATATGGTAAGCCACGATTCCGTCTTTTTCGGCACGCTGGGGGACGGATCGGACGCGGCGGCGCTCCACGAGGAGGCCGTGCGTCAGCTGATGGAGTGGCACATCGAGGCGACGGGATCGAAACGGGCGATGCGGCTGGCCGCGGATTGGGGCGCGACCCGGCAGCAGGTCGCCTGGATCATGCCTAAGGCGCTGCTTCAGTACCAGGATGCCGATGCGATCCTCGCGGTGCGCAGCCGAAAGGACCTGATCGAGGAGCTGGCGACGGCGTTGGCGGCCCACCAGATCGCCGAACTTAAGGCGGCCTGGAAGACCGGCGTACCCGTCCATAAGGGCGCGGTGCCCGCCTACGGCGACATGGACACCGCCGAGATGTTCCGCCTGCTCAACAGCTACACCGTGCTGGAGCAGGCCCAGGCCATCGCCGCAAAGCGGGCCGGGGCCGAGCGGCGCCTGCTGGACCGGGCGGCGCGCAACCTGATCCTGACGGAGGATTTCGCGCTGATGGTGGCGTTGTCGAAGCACGCCAAGACTGCCATCAAGGATTACGACGACAGGGAACTCGCGACGCTCGTGGCCAACAAGCGTCTGATGGATTTCAAGCGCGCCCTGTCGCTGCGCAACATCCTCAGCATGGACAGTCCCGGCACCTATGCCTGGGTTCTGTATCAGGATCGCAAGAACCGGGCGGCGCTGGGTGAGATCCCCAGTTTCGATGCCCTTTTCGCTCAGCATGCCGTGCCCGAGGCGGTGGCACGCATGTCTGCGGCAAGCCTGGCGGCGGAGTGAGGGCGATGGTCGAGACGCTGAAAAAGGTTCCCTATATCCCGGACGATGCCCCGTTCTCGGACGCGCAGAAATCGTGGCTCGGCGGGTTTCTGGCGGGCCTGCATTCGCGCTTGGCGATGGGGGCCGCGGCGCCCGTGCAGGCGGCCGAGGCATCTGCGCCGACCCGCCCGCTCGATATCCTGTACGGAACGCAGACCGGCACGGCAGAGATCCTTGCGACGGAGGCGGCCGAGGTGGCGCGGACGCGCGGCTACGCACCACGTGTGGCCGAGCTCGACGAGATCGGCATGGAGAGCCTTGCCGGGATGGAAGACCTGATCGTCGTCGTCTCGACCTACGGCGAGGGCGAGATGCCGGACAACGCCCAGCAGTTCTGGGAGGCGCTGCAATCCTCGGCGGCGCCCCGGCTGGACGGGATGCGCTACGGCGTGCTGGCCCTGGGAGATACGAGCTACGATCAGTTCTGTCAGGCCGGCAAGCTGATCGACATGCGCCTGGAGCAACTCGGCGCCAAGCGCCTGCTGGACCGGGTGGATTGCGATCTCGACTATGAGGATCCCGCCGAGGCCTGGATCGCCCAGGCGATTCCGCAGGCGACCGCGCAGCCCGGGCCGGGCGGCGCGGCACCCGAGGCCGCCACGCCCAAGACGGACAAGCCCAAATGGTCGCGCAAGAACCCGTATGTTGCGCGAATGCTCGATAACCGCATCCTGTCCGGCCCCAAATCCGCGAAGGAGATCCGGCATCTGGCCTTCGACCTGGACGGAAGCGGGCTGGACTACGAGGCCGGCGACGCGCTGGGCGTGATGCCGGTCAACGCCCCCGATCTGGTCGAGGCGTGGCTGACCCGTCTCGGCGCGACCTTTGAAACCGCTGTGGACGGCCATGATCGCCCCCTCGGGGCGCTCCTGAGCCGCGAACTGGAAATCGTCACCCCCTCGCGGGAGTTGATCCGCTCCCTCGAACCCCGCGCCGGGGACGAGGAGTTGTCCCACGTCGTCGCCAACGCCGACAAGGAGGCGCTGGAGGCGTTCCTCTGGGGGAAGGACACGCTCGATCTTCTGAACCTGAACGCAGCGCTGCCGCTCGACCCCGCGGAGGTTGTGGGCTGGCTGAAGCCGATGCAGCATCGCGCCTACTCGATCTCCTCCAGCCCCAAGGCGCATCCCGGCGAGGTGCATCTGACCGTCGCGGCTTTGCGCTGGATGTCGTCCGGGCGGCCCCATCGCGGCGTCTGCTCGACGTTCCTGGCCGACCACGTGCCGGTGGAGGCCGACGCCCGCGTGTTCATGTCGCCCAACAAGGCGTTTCGCGTGCCCCAGGACGACAGCGTGCCCATGGTCATGGTCGGTCCCGGCACCGGGATCGCCCCCTTCCGCGCCTTTCTGGAGGAGCGGCGGGAGCGAGGCGCCACCGGAACCAACTGGCTGCTCTTCGGGGATCAGCACCGGGAGAGCGACTTCATCTACGAAGACGAGATCGAGGCGTTCAGCGCAAGCGGGCTTCTGAGCCGCCTGATGCTCGCCTTTTCCCGCGATCAGGCGGAGAAGATCTACGTCCAGCATCGGATGGCCGAGAACGGCAAGGATCTGTTCGCGCTGTTGGAGGAAGGCGGGCATTTCTACGTCTGCGGCGACGCGACCCGGATGGCGAAGGACGTCGACGCGGCCCTCCATGACATTATTCAAACCCAGGGCGGCATGACCCCCGAGGCGGCAACCGACTACGTCAACCGCCTGAAGCGCGAGAAGCGCTACGTGCGGGACGTCTATTAGGGCGGTCGCGCCGATGTTCGATTCCTGCTCCCACCCGCGCCGCGCCTGCCTTGGCTGTCCTGCCCCGGAAGCGCCGCAGACGCTTGAGGAACTGACCGAATTCACCGCGGTGGAGCTCCTGTCGGCGGATCTCGAATCCCTCGCCATGGTCGGGACCTATCTGGAATCGGCCCTTGTCACGACGCGTTCGCCGGGTGCGATGATCCTGGGGCAGGGCGGATACGGGCCGTTTCAGACGGCGGCCTCGCCGTGGCGCCTGTGCCCGTCGCGCATCACGCTGCGGGTGGCCGTTTCCGCGCCGGCGGTCCTTGCGCGCAGCGAAATGCGGCCGGATATGCGGTTGCCCGGCTCGATCGTCGTGCTGGATGGGGAGGGGGCGATCTGGCATCGCGTTCAAGTCGTCTCCGATCACGATCTGAGGGTCGCCGCGTCGCTGGAGGCGGGCGCCCCGGCGCCCGACTGCGGCCGCGAGGCGCCCGACCCGATGCCGGAGGGGGTTGTGCCGCTGACGGCGATCCGAACCGCCCGCCGCGTGTGGGACAGCGCCGATACCGGCGAACACCTGAACGATTTGCTGGCCGACGGAGGGAAGACCCGGCGCAGATGCCTGCCCCATATCGGGACAGGAAAGGCTTGGCGCTGCGACGAAAGCGTGCTGCCGAGCTTTCTCGAATATCTGTGCGAGCGGAGCATCCCGCTGATGCGTTCCGTCCCCGGGCACGGCCTGCTGCAGGCCCAGTCCGGCGCGCTGGAAGATGTGGCCCGCGCGGGCAGCCTGCTGATGGCTGCCTGTCCGAACGGTGTTCTGACCCTGGACATGGCCCGGATCGACACGGCGTGGGTCGTGGTCGCGGGCCGCGATTGGCAGATCGAGCTCTATGACGGTGCCGGTCAGGCGCTGGCCGTCCTCGGGGCCGACCCGTGGACGGACCGGCGGCACTGGCAAAGCCTTCTGGCCTCGCTGCCGCCCGCAAGACAGCAAGCGCCCGCGCCGCCATCGAAGGGCTGACGCGGGGGCTGCGTGCCGGCCTCGGAGCACGAAGCTTGGAAACCGTCGAGTAGCGGCTCCCGGGTAGACGCCGGCAGGCAGGTTGCGCCGCCGGGGCGGGCTTCTTCGTCCCCGCTCCCCCAACGTCTATCGTCGGGTGCGCCCTCTGGGACAGCCTTTGAAACGCAGGGTTTGCGCACACCCGTTCCCGGGTCCCCTGGGTCTCCGATACTCTGCGGTCGCCATGCTTCGTCGAGCTGGCGCGGATTGCCCGGCATCACTGCCGCGATCACCCCAGGACTCGGGAACTGGCCGGTCCCGCCAGGTATCGCTCGCGCGCCCCATGCCCGGGCCCGGGGGCGCATCGCTTGTGATCGCGAAGGCTCGGACATGCCGCCAGCGCAGTCGGGCCGGAGGCCGTGCCCCGCGAAGCCAAGACCTTACCGTGCGGTGAGTACGGTGGCCCCGCTGCCGTCGTCTCTGGCGACTGCCCACAAAGGGCACGGGCCATGCGCCATCGCCCATCCGTGCGAGAGGCTTGCAATGATCCGCCCGAATGCTGTTCACTGACGCAATGCCCGGGCCCCCGGGTTTTGTCGACGACCAAACGGAGCGCGGCCCATGCCCTCGGAAAAGACGCCGATCCTCGACATTCGCAACCTGACGATCGACCTGCCCCGCGGCGGGGATCGCAAATACGCGGTCGAGGATGTCTCGCTGACGCTGCACCGGGGTGAGATCCTCTGCGTCGTCGGAGAGAGCGGATCGGGAAAGTCCGTGATGACGAGCGCGATCATGAACGACGTGCCGGGCCGCCTGAAAGTGTCGTCGGGCGAGGTTCTGTTCGACGGGATGGACATGCTGCGCCTGCCCCAGAAGGACTTGAACAAGATCCGCGGCGCGCGCATTTCGATGATCTATCAGGAGCCTATGGCCGCGCTGAACCCGGCCATGAAGATCGGCCGGCAGGTGGACGAGGTGTTCGAGCTGCACCGCCCCGAGATCGCCGCGTCGCAACGGCGGGAGGAAACGCTGAAGCTACTGGAGCAGATGCGCCTTCCGACACCGCCGCGGATCTACGACAGCTATCCCCATCAGGTGTCGGGGGGGCAGTGCCAGCGGATCGTCATCGCCATGGCGCTGGCCTGTAAACCCGACGTTCTGATCGCTGACGAGCCGACCACGGCGCTCGATGTCACGACACAGGCCGAAATCCTCCGTCTGATCAACGACCTCAAGGACGTCTACGACAACGCCACGATCTTCATCACGCACGATTTCGGCGTGGTTGCCGACGTGGCCGACAGGGTCGCCGTGATGTGCTGGGGCAAGCTGATCGAGGAAGGGCCGAAGCACGACGTGCTGATGACGCCGCAGGAGCCCTACACCCAGCTTCTCGTCGACGCGATGCCGCTTCTCGAGACGGCGCGGCGCCCCGATCTCACCCGCAACGATCCCCCGTTCATCGAGGTCCAGTCGCTGCACAAGATCTACGAGAGCGGGAAGAAGCAGGTTCACGCGCTCAAGGATGCGAGCTTTGCCCTGCGCTCCGGCGAGACGCTCGGCGTTGTGGGCGAAAGCGGTTCCGGCAAGTCGACCCTCGCCAAGACCCTGATCCGGCTGGAAGAGCCGAGCGAGGGTGCGGTGATCATCGACGAGAAGGACTTTCTGTCGCTCACCGGCGAGGATCTGGTGCGCGCACGGAAGATGATCCAGATGATTTTCCAGGATCCCTATGGCTCGCTGAACCCCTCGCAGAGTGTCGGGTTCATGATCACGCGGGGCCTGCACCTGCAAGGGCTCGACCATCACCAGGCGCGGGCGCGGGCCATCGAGCTGCTGGAACAGGTGGGCCTGAACGCACGGGCCTACACGCGCAAGCCGCGCAACTTCTCCGGCGGGCAGCGGCAACGGATCGGCATCGCGCGCGCCCTGGCGATGGAGCCCGATGTGGTGATCGCCGACGAGAGCGTCTCGGCGCTGGATCTGTCGGTGCAGAAGCAGGTGCTGCGGCTGATGAACGATTTGCAGGCCAAGTACAAAATGGCGATCATCTTCATCACCCACGACCTGCGCGTGGCCGCCCAGATCTCGGATTTCATCACGGTGATGGAAAAGGGCGTGATGGTGGAGTTCGGGCCCGCCGAAGAGGTGTTCAACAACCCCAAGCACGACTACACCAAGCGCCTGCTCGCCGCGGCGCCCGGGCGCGATTGGCATCCCCCGCGGCTGACGCAGGAGGAGGCGGACCGGATCGCAAGGAGCATCGAGCGGGTCTGACACCCCGGCGCTCGATGGGTCCGCGCCGCCGGCCCGGCGGCCCCGCCGCTTGCACGGGCGCCAGAGCGTTCGGCTGCGCAGCCGCCCATGCCGCCCGACCGGTGCCCTGAGGATCAAGGGGAAGGACCTGCGATGAAGCTGGAGTTCCATCACATCAACTTCGTGTCCGAAGACGTCGATCGCATGCATGCGTTCTACACGGAGGTGCTTGGCCTGGACGATATCCCGCCCGCCAACTTCCCAAGGACCGAAGAAACCGAGGCGGGCGGCTACAGCGGGAAGATCCGGTTTGCCACCGACAATGCCATGCAGATGCACCTTGCCGAGCGCAACCTCGATGTCGCGTTCCGCAACGGGCAGGTGATCAACCCGGTCGAGCGCGGGCACATCGCGTTCCGCACAGACGACCTCGCCGCCTTCCTCAAGCTGCTCGATGAGCGGGGCATCCCCTATTCCGACTACGGCACGACGTTTGCGAAGACCTGGCATCAGGTCTTCTTCCATGACCCGGAGGGGAACGTGATCGAGGTCCACCAGCAGGTCGGCTAGGGGCGCGGCACGGCGGCGCACAAATCGATTGTCATGATTTGCCGCCCGGCACAGACTGGCCGGATGCAGCGCCCCACGAAGTTCCTTGTGCCGATCCTGGCCTGTCTGAGCCTGTTGGGCCCGTCGGCGCCGGCGCGGGCGGACACCTCCGACGCCCTGAACTCCGTCGTATCGGTCCTGCCCGTTTGGCCCGGTCAGCCCCAGGGTGGAGCCGGCGCGGCCCCAGGCTCTGCGCCCGAAGGCAGCGGGATCGCCATCCGGGACGGTGTCGTCGCCACGGCGTGGCACGTGATTGCGCCCGCGGACCGCATAGATGTGCGTTTGGCCGACGGGCGCATTCTGCCGGCGCGCGTCATCGCCCATGACGTGGCCTCCGACATTGCCGTGCTCGCCGTCGAGGCGGATTTGATCCCGTTCGCGCTGGACCACGATCCGCAATTCGCGCAGTCCGCCTGCGCCATCGGCAACGCCTTCGGGCTCGGCCTGTCGCTGACCTGTGGCGTGGTGTCGGCCACGGGCGTCTCCAATGCGGGCTTCAACCCGGTCGAGGACTTCATCCAGACCGATGCGGCGATCAATCCCGGCGTGTCGGGCGGTGCCCTTGTCGGCACATCCGGCGCGCTGATCGGTATGGTCTCGTCGATCTTTGCCTCGGAGGGCGATGGCAATATCGGCGTGAACTTCGCCGTCTCGGCCGATCTGCTCCGCCGGGTGACGGATGCGCTGCTCGACGACGGCGGCGTCCGCTATGCCGATCCCGGCTGGGGGCTGGAGATGCCGGACCGCGCCACGCTGGCCCGCATCGCGGCCCCAAGGGTCGCGCTGGTTGCGGAGGGGGGGCCTGCGGCGGCGGCGGGCATCCGGACGGGCGATCTGATCCTCGGCATCGGGGAGCGGGAGGTGCAGTCTCCGCGCGACGCTATCGCCGCCCTCGCGCTCATCCCCCAAAGCGCGCCGGGCTACGAGGTGCGCATCGAGCGCGACGGCGCGCCGCTCGTCCTGCCGGTTGCCATGCAGGACGTCCCCGAGGCGGTGGCGGACGCCGCGCCCGAGATCCTCGGCGATTGCCCGCATCCCGCGCCCGTGTGCCTGGGGCGGCAGGCCGTGTTCCCGATCTCCAGCTTCGATCCCGTGGGCTCTGCGACGCGCATCGCCGCGGATCTGCTGGTGACGAACAGGCACGTCGTGGGGGACCGTCGCGATGCGGTGGTGCATACGCCGGACGGGCCGCGCGGTGGGCGTGTCGTCGCCTCGGCCTATGGCGGCGACCTTGTGTTGCTCGAGGTGCCCGGGCTGCCGGAAGAAGGCCATCTGCCCGACACCGCGTCCGGAGATCCGGCGCCGGGCGAGTTCTACGTAGTGGGGGCCGATGTAACGCGGGAAGAGATCCGCGTGTTCGAGCCCGGGGGCCTGATCGCGGGACCGGCCGAGGGGGCGGATCTCGCCCGCATCCACGTGCGCGCGCGCATGCAGCCGGGTGTGAGCGGCGGGGCGCTGCTCAACGCCGATGGCGATCTGGTCGGCATTGCCGTGGGGGGCGGGGACGGCCGGTTCGAAGCGATCCCCATGTCCGACGTTCAGGCGCTTCTTTCCCTGCGCGGCGACGCCACCGCCGAGGACGTGACGGGCCGGCTCGGGGCCGCGTTTGCCGCCTGCGCCGGTGCGATGGACGCCGCCGCGTCCGGATCGGCGCCGACCTCCGCCCTCGACGATATCGTCGTGCTGTGCGAGGCGGGCAACAATCACGGGCAGTTGCTGGAGGCCGGGCGCATCCTGGCGGGCGCCGGGGCCTTTGACGGTGCGGCGGCGCTGCACGGGGCCGCGGTGCGGCAGGTGCCCAACTCGATCAACGCGCGGATGTCGTTGCTTGTCTCGCTGCAACTCGGCGCGCGCTTTCAGGAGATGACGGAGCACGCGCGCTGGCTGATGGGCATGGCGCCGGACGATCCGCAAGCCCTGCGCTTCGCGATTCAGTCCGGCGTTTGGGGCGACGACGCGGACTTGGCGGAAGCGGGTTATCAGGCGTTGCTCAAGGCCGATCCCGTCCAGGCGCAGGCGGCCCGGCGTTTCATCGACAACGCCCCACCGGCGCCCGGCCGCAGATAGCCGCGTGGCAGCGGCGGCCGTTCAGGAAGGCCGCGCGCCGGCCGGACGCGGCCTGTGGGAGAGGAAGCGCCGGACGTCCGTCAATCGGCGAGGGGGTCGGGGATCCAGCCGACGGCCAAGGCCCCGTCACGCTCGAACGGCGAGGGGGCCGCGCGCGCGAAGATCGCGGCCTTCAGCTCAGCCGTGCTCAGCCCGGGGTCGTCCGACAGGATCCGCGCGGCCAGCGCCGCCAGCCGGGGCACGGCGTAGCTCGATCCGGATGCCACGCCTCTCGCGCCGCGAAAATCCACGATCTCCAGGTTCTCCGCCGGGAGCATGATATCGACGCCGCTGCCGCCCCAGTTGGATCCCTGGGCGAGCCGTCCGAACTGGTCGGCCGACGTGACGGTGATCAGGTTCTCCGCCGTCAAAGTAGCGGGATAGACGGGGCTCTGATCGATGTCCCGCCCGTCATTTCCGGCCGAGACGATGGCGAGGATGTCATGCGTCCGCAACGCGGCCTCGAAGGCGTGCCACTCGTCCGGGCTCCGGCTGCCGAGCGGCATCGCAAGGATGCGGGCGCCGGAGGCGCTTGCCCGGGCGACGAGGTCCGCCATGCGGGTCATGTCCGGCCGGGGATACCGGAAGGGCAGGATCGCCGCTTCCGGCGCCTCGCGCACGAAGATCGACGCGACCGCCGTTCCATGCCGGATCGGGAAGAACGCGCCGCGGGACACGTCGCCATCGTAGGGCCAGGGATCGTCATCCCAGAAGTCATAGCCCAGAGGAGTGCCGTTGGCGTCGCGCGCCAGACGCTGACGGAACTGCGGCAGATCGTAGGCCAGCCCGGAATCGACGAAGGCCACACGCACGCCGCCCGGGTCGGCCCCTTCGGGCCAGGGCGCCTGCAGGGTCTCCGACCAGCGCAGCGTGCTGAGATCGCCATCGAGCTGGTCCAGATGGCGCCAGGCGCCGGGGCCTGCGCGCATTGCCCGGGCGGATTGAACCGTGCAGGCGCCATCGGCGATGGCCTGCATCGCCGGGACAAGGCGCTCGCCGTCGAACGAGGAGTATGCAGCCCGAAACTGCCTGAGCTGCCCGCCCACTGCGCGCCGCTCCACGGTCAGTTCGCCGCCATCGGGCAGTGCGAGGCGCAGGGTGGTGCGTTGCGGCGACGCTGGATCGGGCCACGCCGTCTCCTCCAGCAGCCAACTGCCGTCCAGCAACAGCTGCGCGTCGAACCCCGAGAGCGCCGGGCGCGCGCAGAGCCGCTCCATCGACATCGCGATCCACCGCTTCGCGTCCCCCGCCGCGGCTGACGACGCTGGAAGGAGGAGGCCGGCAAGCAGGAGCAGCAGCGCGACAGCCGCTGCGCTGCCCGGGTTGGGAGGTGTGGGGTGCTGCATGGCCCTATGGGGGCTCAGGTTGCGGCGCTGGTCAACCACATCGTCTGCGGGGGCCTCGCCGCGTCGCCAGTCGGGTGCTCTGTAGGACGCTCGGCGCAAGCGGCACCCACGGTCGACCCCGGCCGTCCCGCGTCTGCGGCTTCGCCCGGCAAAAGGCACTGCCCCCCCGCCGATACGGGCCGCAGCAAACCGAGGCGCGCCGCGCGCCGGACCTCGCGCACGGGTCCGGCGGCCACCTAGTGCTTTGTCATCCCCATGCGGGCCGCGAGCCGCAGCGCGTGAGACGGGTCGCGGGCGTAATCCGGCAAGACCGGGTCGTAGGCGGCCTGGAGCAGGTCGGCGACCTGCGGCGAGAGAATGGTGTGGCCCGCCTCCGTCCGCGCCAGCATCGAGCGGTTGGCGCCTTCCATATCGCGCGAGAACGCGGTGTCGGACCAGAGCAGCGCCACCTGCACGGCCTGGGTCAGCGCGAGCGTCTCCGCCGGGACGACCGCCATGTGCTGGTCCATCTTGACGAAGGCGAAGCAGGCCCGGATCGCACCGTCCTTGTCGAAGCGGAAGACACGATACTGGTTGGCCTCCGCCTCCTCCAGCCGGGCGATGAGCGGGGCGAGATCCGGGATCAGCCGGTCGAGATCCGGGGTTTCCTTCAACTCCTCCCAATCCCGCACGAAGAAGATCATGAGGTTCGTGCCAAGCTCGGGATCGACCTCGGCCAGTTTGCGCCCGGTGAGCGAGGCAACCGCCTCGAGCGCGCCCTTCATGGTCTCGAGGGTCTTGTCGGCGACGCCGAACACCACCGGGGCCATCGGCCTGCCCCAGCGCGAGAACACGTAAGCACCGTCCGACCGGGTGAAGTAGGCGGCGACGGTCTGCGGGTTCAAGGGGGATGTCGCTTGTTCTGTCATGCGGGTCCCAGCAACGAGGTCAGCCCCAGGCAAGAAAGGCGAGGGTCAGACCCAGCGCGATGGTCAGGCGTTCGGCATCGGGGCGCGGGCCGGAGGCGGCAAGATGCGCCAGTTCCGCCTGCAACCCGACGACGACCGCACCGGGAAGAAGCAGGGCGAGCACCGGGATCACCTGCGGGACGCCGAGCCCAACACCGGCGAGGAAGACCGCGAGCGTCAACGCGACGCCCGGCACAAACACCCCCATGAGCCCGACGAAATGCCCGACATGGGAGCGGCAGTCGAGCGCACGGACGGCGCGCAGCCACACAGCCGCCAAGACCAGCGCGTAGCAGGTGAGAAAACACGAGAGCGTCAGGATCGCGGTGGTGGCCGACATCGGTGGCTCCTCCTGCCTCCGATGATGGCGCATTCCGCCGGAAGTTCAATTCACACCGGGCTGGGCCCGGGTCATTTGCCGAACAGATCCGGCGCCGGCGGCGGTGTGCTTGGCGCGGTCAGGCCGAGATGCGCCCATCCCTTCGCCGCCAGCATCCGCCCGCGCGGTGTGCGCTGGATCAGGCCCTGCTGCAGAAGAAACGGCTCGATCACCTCTTCGAGGGCGTCGCGGGCCTCGGACAGGGCGGCCGCCAGCGTCTCCACCCCGACAGGCCCGCCGCCGTAATTCTCGGCGATCAGCGTCAGGTAGCGCCGGTCCGCCCCATCGAGGCCGAGACCGTCGACCCCCAGCCGGGTAAGCGCGGTGTCCGCCAGCGTCCGGGTGATCCGCCCGTCCCCTTCCACCAGCGCGAAATCGACGACCCGCCGTAGCAGCCGCCCCGCCACCCGGGGGGTACCGCGGGCGCGTCTGGCGATCTCGCGAATGCCCGCCTCTTCCGCGCCAACACCGAGGAGCCTCGCACCGCGCGCCACGATCAGCGACAGCTCGTCCACCTCGTAGAACTGCAGCCGGACGGGAATGCCGAAGCGGTCGCGCAACGGCGTTGTCAGAAGCCCGAGCCGCGTTGTCGCGCCCACAAGGGTGAAGGGCTGTAACTCGATCCGGACGGTGCGCGCAGCCGGGCCTTCGCCGATCACGAGGTCGAGGGCGAAATCCTCCAGCGCGGGATAGAGCACTTCTTCGACGACCGGCGACAATCGGTGGATCTCGTCGATGAACAGAACATCGCGCGCTTCCAGATTGGTCAGGATGGCAGCCAGATCGCCGGGACGAGCCAGCACGGGCCCGGAGGTCGTGCGGAAGCCTACCCCCAGCTCGCGCGACATGATCTGTGCCAGCGTCGTCTTGCCGAGGCCGGGCGGGCCGTGGAACAGCGTGTGATCCATCGCCTGCTCGCGCCGCCGGGCGGATTCGAGAAACACCGACAGGTTCGCGCGCGCCTCGCGCTGCCCAACGAAGTCCTGCAGCCGTTCGGGGCGCATGGCCCGGTCGGGCGTGTCGCCGTCCAGCGGCTCCGGCCTGAGGATCGGGTCGGGCTCGGTCATGCGTCAGCCCTTCGGTGCCAGAAGCTTCAGGGCGTCGCGGATCAGCTGATCCGCGCCTTCCGCCCCGTCGCCGCCCGCCTGCGCGACGGCCGAGGCCGCTTCCGACTGCCCGTAGCCGAGGTTGACGAGCGCGGACAGCGCGTCGGCCTGGCCGGAAGGCTCGGCCGGTGGCGGCGGCACGGTGCCGGGCGCCTCGGCGGGGTGGGCCTCGGCCATCGGAATGTCGGGGCCCGGGCCCATGGCCATCACCTCCGCCGCGCGTCCTTTGAGTTCGTTGACCACCCGCTGGGCCAGCTTCGGCCCCACACCCGGCGCCGCCTTGACCGCGGCCCAGTCGCCGAGGGCGATGGCACGGCTCACTCCGTCCGGTCCGAGCGTTCCCAGGATCGCAAGGCTGGCCTTGGCGCCGATCCCCTGGACCGAGGTCAGCAGCCGATGCCACTCCTTCTCCTGCAGGGTCAGGAAACCGAAGAGCTGCAGCAGGTCCTCCCGCACCAGAAGATCGGTGTAGAGCGCCGCAAACCCGCCGGGCGCCGGCAAGGCGGCCCGGGTGCGCTCGGAGACATAGACGATGTATCCAACCCCACCCACATCGACCAACACGTGATCGGCCCCCTTCCAGTCCACCCGTCCCGATAGGCGCCCGATCATCGCGCTGCCGCCTTGGCCAGAGCCGCGGAGAGCCGCCCTGCGGATTGCAGGTGATGGGCATGGCAGATCGCGATGGCGAGCGCGTCCACCGCGTCTGCGCCCGCGACGTCGATGCCGGGAAAGTACACGCCGATCATGTGGGCGACCTGGCGTTTGTCGGCATGCCCGACCCCGACAAGGGCCTTTTTGACCGCGTTGGGCGCGTACTCTCCCACCACAAGCCCGGCCTGGGCCGGGACGAGCATCGCGATCCCGCGGGCCTGTCCGAGTTTCAGGGTCGAGGCGCCGTCGCGGTTGACGAAGGTCTGCTCCACCGCTGCGCCGTCCGGGGCGAACTCGGCGACGACCGCGCTAAGCTGTGTGTGCAGCGACATGAGCCGCTCCGCGAGCGTGTCGCCCACGCTCCGGCATTGCCCATTCGCGACATGGGTGAGTCGCGCGCCCGACTGCTGGATTACCCCCCAGCCCGTACTGCGCAGGCCCGGATCTATCCCGATCACCCGCATTCCTGCCTCCCGCGCATCCGGCCCTGAGGCCTTTGCGCCACAGTCTTCTTCGACATTTTGACGCGCATTAGCACGAAACGCGAACATCCACCAGCAGCAAGCGGCGCCCGCAGCAGCGAAAGCGGCCAGAAAACGACACTGGATCGTCTGTTTCGGGCTTTCGCGATCCAAAAACGACATATCGATATGTCGCAAACAGGCCATTGAGAAGTAACGGAAAATTTGCCTTCCGAGCTATGATCCGATTGCAAGGGTGGGATGCAATTCGCGCCGTTGTGCGCGTGAAATAGGCATCCTAGGTACGGCGCAGAGGGCGATGCCCTCGGGACCGAAAGAGTAACCCACCAGACAGACGGAGACGCCAAATGGCCTTCTACGATAACGCCCGCCCCCAAGCCACCGGCAGCATTTTCCGTGCTGTCGCCAATTTCGTCGCAGACATTCGCGCCGGGCGCGAAGCCGCCCTGACGCGGCGTGCGCTCGAAAAGCTGACGGATCGCGAACTCGCCGACATCGGCCTGCTGCGGTCTGACCTGACCGATCTCTCGGTGCGCGACCTGTACCGCATCTGATCGCGCAGCGTCCGGCGTCAGAACGGCGCCGTGAACGACGGTGACACGCCCTGCTCCGGTCCCCCCCGGGCAGGGCGTTTTCTATTGGTTCTTGCGGCGCTTGGCGCGCAGGGTCGGGTCGGCCTGCAGCGGATCGTCCGGCCATGGATGTTTGGGGTAGCGCGCGCGCATGTCCTTGGCCACGTCGGCATAGCTGCCGGCCCAGAAACCGGGCAGGTCCGTTGTCACCTGAACCGGCCGACCCGCCGGAGACAGCAAGGTGACCTTCAGCGGCAGGCGTTTCGGCCCGACCGTAGGGTGAACTCCGATGCCGAACATCTCCTGCACCCGCGCCGCGATCTCGGGCACCGCGCCGCCATACTCGATCGGCAGGCGCCGCCCGAGGGGCGTTCGGTACTCGGCCGGCACCTCCCGCTCCAGCCGGGTCTGCGCCTCCCACCCGATCCGTGCGCGCAAGGCGTCCGTCAGGTCGAGGGCGCGGATTTCCTCGGCGCTGCGGACGCCCGTGAGGTACGGTAGCAGCCAGGCCTCGGTCTCCGCCAGCAGCGCCGCCTCACTGCAATCGGCAATGTCGCCGCCTTCGGCCCGGTAGAGCTCCACCCGGGTGCGCAACCGGGCGGCCCGCGCAGACCAGGGCAAGCCGAGTTCGCGCACGCCGTCCAGCGCGGCTCGGGCGATTGCATCGGCCGGGGCATCGCGCCAGTGCTGATCCGCCAGGACGAGCGCGCCGAGGCGCTCCTGTTTCCGCGCAATCACGCGCCGCTCCCTCCGCGACCATTCCGCCACGTCTTCCCACCCGATCTCTGCGGCAAACACGCGCCGCAGCTGGGCTTCGGTCAAGGGCATGGCCAGCCGAATGCGAGCCTCGCGCGCGTCGCCGTCGAGATCCGTGGCCACCAGCAGGCGCTGACCGGCCAGGGGATCGTCGGCCGCCATCGTCGCACCCTTCCCGCCCGACAGCAGCCAACGCGGCGCCTCTCCCTTGCGCCGCAGGCCGATACGGTCGGGATAGGCCAGCGCCGCCGCCTCGGCGAGGTCGAGGCCCGGCCCCCCCTTCGGCACCAGCTTTGCGAGCCGCTTTGCGTCCTCCCGGATCCGGGCCAGCGCCCCGGCGTTGACCTCGCCTGGAAGATCCCGGGCCCCGCCGACAGCGCGCAGCCGCAGATCGAGATCCGAGGGCGCGGCGCGCAGGGGATCGCGCTCCGCCATCAGCGCGGCCAGGGGCGCGGCCCGGCGCCCTGCGGCGAGCAGCATGTGCCCCAGACGCGGATGAACCGGCAGCGCGGCCAGCGCCCGGCCATGGGCGGTGATTCCGCCTCTTCCGTCGAGCGCACCCAAACGGGCGAGCAGCGCCCGCGCTTCGGCCAGGGCCGCCGCGGGCGGGGGCGTCAGAAACGGCAGGGAGCGCGCCAGCGGATCGCCCCAAAGCGCAAGTTCGAGCGCCAGCGGTGTCAGATCCGCCACTTCGATCTCGGCCGGTGGAAAGGCGGGCAGCGCCCCCTCTTCGCCTTTCGTCCACAGCCGGTAGCAGCGCCCCGGGCCCAGGCGTCCCGCCCGTCCGGCGCGCTGGGTGGCCTCGGCCCGGCTGACGCGCTCCGTCACCAGCCTCGCCATCCCCGACCCCGGATCGAAACGCGTCCGGCGCGCGCGACCCGCATCGATCACGCAATCGACGCCCTCGATGGTCAGCGAGGTCTCCGCGATCGCCGTGGCCAGCACGACCTTTCGCCATCCCTTCGATGCCGGGGCCAGGGCCGCCCGCTGGCGTTTGAACGGCAGCGCCCCGAAGAGCGGCAGCAGCTCCACACCCGCGGGGAGCGCCCCAAGCCGCGCTTCGACCCGGCGGATCTCCCGCTCTCCCGGCAGAAAGACAAGAACCGACGCCGCCGTCTCCTCCAGCGCCCGGTGAATGGTGGCACAGATTGCCGCCTCCAACCCCGCCGGCCCGAGCGCGACATCGCGGTGCAGGATCTCGACGGGGTAGCTGCGCCCGGCCGAGGTCACCACCCGTGCCCCGCCCATCAGATCGGCGACGGGTGCGGCCTCCAGCGTGGCCGACATGGGCATCAGGATTAGATCCGGGCGCAGCGCCCCGCGCGCCTCCAGCGCCAGCGCGAGCCCCAGATCGGCATTTAGCGACCGCTCATGAAACTCGTCGAAGATCACCGCGCCGACACCGCTCAGCTCCGGATCGCCTTGGATCCGCCGCGTCAGAATGCCCTCCGTGACCACCTCGATCCGTGTCGCCCGGCCGACGCGCGCCTCGCCCCGGATGCGGTAGCCCACCGTCTGCCCGACCGGCTCCCCCAACGTCTCCGCCATCCGCTCTGCGGCGGCCCGCGCCGCAAGGCGCCGCGGCTCCAGCATCACGATCCGCCCGGTGACCCGCCCCGTCTCCAGCAAGGCCAGCGGCACCCGCGTGGTCTTGCCCGCCCCGGGCGGGGCCTGCAGCACGGCCTGACCGCTGGCGTCGAGCGCGGCCAGAAGCTCCGGTAGCGCCGCCTCGATCGGCAGCGTCATCCCCGCCGCCCGTCGCTACGCCCCAAGACCTGCGCCGCGCCTCCTGCTTCACATTGCCAGAAGTATCCTCGGGGGGAGCGCGCCCGTGGCGCGGGGGGGGCAGACAGCCCCCCTCCGCCGCCTGCCATCACCCGGCCCAGGGGCCGTGATGCGCCCCGTCTGCATCCAGCCGCGCGAACCCGTGCCGCCCGAAGAAGTCGCGTTGGCCCTGGATCAGATCCGCCGTCCCGCGCGCGCGCCGCAGCGTTTCGGCAAACCCGAGCGCTGCGCCGAACCCGGGCACGGGCTGCCCCGACAGCGCCGCTTCCGAGACGAGCTTCCGCAAGGCGGGCAGGCCTTCGGCCATCGCCGGCAGGAACGCTGGTGCCAGATGCAGCATCCCCTCCGGCAGGCCCGCACGGACGGCATGCGCGATATCGTCGAGCAGTGCCGAACGGATGATGCAGCCCGCCCGCCAGATCTCTGCCACCCGTGCGAGATCGGTGCCCCAGCCATAGGTTTCGGACGCCTCCGCCAGAAGCGCCATGCCCTGTCCGTAGGCGAGAATGCGGGCGGCCAGGAACGCCGCGCGCATCTCCGCGTCGCTCAGGTCAGGCTTGCGCTCGCCCGCGCCCGGCAGCGCCGCCTCGCCGGCCGCGCGGGCGGAGCGCGCCGCCGACCAGGCCCGCGCTCCCACGGCGGCCTCGATCGTCGAGGCCGACTGACCCAGGCGCAGCGCCTCGATCACGGTCCACCGTCCGGTGCCTTTCTGTCCGGCCGCATCCACGATCACGTCCACGAAAGGCACGCCCGTCGCCGGGTCCACCGCACGCAGCACCTCGGCCGTGATCTCCACCAGATAGCTCTTGAGCACGCCCGCATTCCAGGCGGCGAAGCTCTCGGCGATGTCGGCAGGGCTCTGGCCTCTGCCGTGCCGCAGCAAGCCGTAGATCTCGGCGATCAGTTGCATGTCGGCATATTCGATGCCGTTATGCACCGTCTTGACGAAGTGGCCGGCGCCATCGGGCCCGAGCCAGGCGGCACAGGGCGCCCCGTCATACTTGGCCGCGATCGCCTCCACGATGTCCTGCACCGGGTCGTAGGCCTCGGGCGGGCCGCCCACCATGATCGACGGGCCGTGCCGCGCGCCGTCCTCGCCGCCGGAGACACCCATGCCGATGAAGTTCAGGCCCGATCCCGCCAGGGCTTCGGTGGTGGCCCGGGTGTCGTGGAAATCCGCGTTTCCACCGTCGATCAACGTGTCCCCGGGGGCGAGCAAGGGCCGAAGCGCCTCGATCGTGCTGCGCACGGGCGCGCCGGCGGGCACCATGATGAGAATGGTGCGCGGCCGCGCAATCGCCCGGACGAACCCCTCCAGATCCGCCGTCGGCACGAGGGATCCGGCCAGCGCGCCCGCGCGCGCCATCACCGCCTCCACCCGCTCCGGCGATCGGTTGTGCAGCGAGACAGGGAATCCCCGCTCGGCGATGTTGAGCGCAAGTGCCGCGCCCATCGTGCCCATTCCCGTCACACCGATCCGCGCCACACCTTCGGGCGCTTCGTTCCGTTCCGGCTCGTTCATGCTGCGCCTCCCATCTGCGTCCCCTTTCCCCTAGACGGAACCGGGAAGGCTGGCCATAGCGCAGGGGGCGGGCGACTGTAGGGCGCCGGCACGGCGTGACCGGCCTCAGGCGGCCTTTTCGGGCTCGAAGGTCTGCGCAAAGCTGGTGAAGAACTTGGCCGACAGCTTCTTCGCCGTGGATTGCACCAGGCGGCTGCCCAGCTGTGCCAGCTTGCCCCCGATGTCCACATGGGCGGTGTAGGTCAGCGTCGTCGTGCCGGGGCTGTCTTCGGCCAGGGTGACGTCCGCGCCGCCCTTGGCGAAGCCCGCGGTGCCGCCGTTGCCCTCACCAGTGAGCGTGAAATGCTCCGGCCCGCCTGCCTTGTCGAGCCGGACCGTCCCCGAAAAGCGTGCTTTCACCGGCCCGACCTTCAGCACCACCTTGGCATCGAAGTGATCGTCGGCATGCTGGATCAGCTCTTCGCAGCCCGGGATGCATGCCTTCAGGATTTCGGGGTCGTTGAGCGCGGCATAGACCGCATCGCGCGGGGCCTCGATGATGACTTCGTCGGACAGATCCATGGGGGGTCCTTTCTTCTATACGAACGGTTGAGCGGCGCGGGTCAGAGAGCTTGCTGAAGCGCCAGTGCGTCCTGGGCGGCCGCGAGTTCGGCCGGAACATCGACATCTTCGAAGAAGCCCGGCCGCGATGTCGGCCAGGCATGTACGGCCTCGGGATTGCGCCGTGTGAAGCGCCCGCAGGCAAGGTTCTGCCCCTGTGCGCGAACCTCGCGCAGCCGCGCGTCGGGCAGCACAATGGGGTTGCCCCGTTCGCCGTCCTCCAGCCGCTGTGTCTCTCGCGTGTCCGGCCGGGGGCGCACCGGAACGGTGATCCGCCCGTTGGCCTGCATTCTGTGGGCGTCCAGCAAATCTGTCAGATCGGCGACGGTCAGCCTGGGCTGATCGCCAAGGGCCATCAGCGTCAGATCCGCCGGGTCGACCCAGCGCATCCCGAAGGAGGCAGAGCTTTGCTGCCCCTCCAGATAGTCGGGATTGGTCATGAGCCGCGCGGGGGCGCCGGCCAGGGCATCGGCCACCTGCATCGCCTCGTGTCCGAGGACCACGAGCGGAGGCGTGTCCGTCACCTGGGCCACGACATCGACGACGCGGCGGATCAGGGGCTGCCCGCAGATCTGCGCGAGCAGTTTATTCTGCTTGCCCATGCGCGAGGAGAGCCCCGCCGCCAGGATGACCGCAGAGACCGTCATGCCGGCCTCTTCCCGGTGTGGGGCCCATCCGATGGCGGGATCGGCCGCGCGCCGCGCCGCACCTGGACGATCTGCGCAAGGATCGACAGGGCGATCTCTTCCGCCGTTTCCGCCCCGATATCGAGGCCCGCGGGCGCGATGAGCCGGTCGAGCGCCGCCGCATCGGCCTTGCCCGAGAGTTTGGCTTTCATGGTATCGGCCTTGCGGCGGCTGGCCACGAAGGCCACGTAGGCCGCATCGAGCGATAGTGCCGCTTCCAGCGCCGCGGCGTCGCCCTTACCCTGTGTCGCGACCACGACATAGAGGGCGCGCGTGCTTCCCGCTTCGGGAAGCGCGTCCGCGACGCCCAGGTCGAACCCGCGCGCGAGCGCCCGCAGCGCCTGGGCCACCGGCCCGTCGCCGATCACCGCGAGGTCCGGCAACGGCACGAACGCTTCCACAAACACATCCATCGAGCCCTTGGATGCGCAGCCGTTCCGCTCGTAGACGACCCCATCGCGCACCTCGCAGGGCGCCGCGCCCACCTCGGCCAGCTTGTCGTCGGGACGCAGGGCGACGAAGACGGGCTCGCCCCGGGCGATGGCGGCCCGCGCGGCGCGCGCAAGCGCGGCGCGAATGCAGCCGCCGCCCACGAACCCCTCCACGACCTCGCCCTCGGCGCTCAGCAACGCCTTCGCGCCGGCCTTCGCGGCGGTCGAATCCTGGGTGCGGACGATGGTGGCCAGGGCAAAAGCCGTTCCGTCGCTGCGGTACTGGCGGGCGATCTCGTCGATACGGTCGAGGGTGCGGGGTGCTAGCGTCATAGGCGGGCAAACTCCGGTTCGAGATCTGCAAGGGATTGCAGGGTGTTGGCAGCAAGAAGCGCGTCGATATGGGGCAGCGCCGCCGCCATTCCACGGGCGATTGGCGCGTAGTCGTCCCAGCCCTTCAGAGGGTTGAGCCAGACGATCCGGCAGCCGCGCTTGCGCAGGCGTTCCAGGGCGGGCCCGATCTCGTCCGATCCGGCGCTGTCGTAGCCATCCGAGAGGATCAGCACGACGGTGCGCCCGTCGACGAAGCGCGGCGCGTAGGCCCGGGCGAACTCCTCCAGCGCGTGACCGATCCGGGAGCCGCCGCCGAAACCATCGGCCAGAAGCGTCAGGCGGCTGAGGGCGCGCAGGGGATCGGGATCGCGCAGCGCATCGGCGATGCGGATCAGCCGCGTATGGAAGAGATACGCATCCGCGGTGGGATCGCCTCGCATCAGCCCCGCAAGGAAGGCGAGGAACGGGCGGGCATAGGCCGTCATCGAGCCCGAGACATCGGCCAATGCCACAACCTTCACCGGCCGGTCGGGCCGCGTGCGTTTGGGAAGCGTGAGCGGCTCGCCCCCGGTGGCGAGAGAGGCGCGCACCAGACGGCGAAAGTCGATCTGGCTTCCCTTGCGCGCCGCACGGCGGCGCCGCGAGCGGCGGTCGCGCAGGGCGGCGCCGAGGCGCTGGGCCACCTGCTCGGCCTCGGCGATCTCGGCGCGGGTGACCATATCGCGCAGGTCGCGCTTCATGGTGTTGGTCACACGGGTGGCGATCAGCTTGCCCTCGCCCCCTCCTGCGGCCTCGCCCTCCTCGTCCCCGGCGGGGCTGTGCTGGTCGCCGGTGCCTTCGGCTTCGGGCCCGTCGGCCTCCAGGGTCGAGCGCATGCGCGGCGATGGGGCCCGGCTCGTCGGCGCCGCGCGCGTCGCCACGCGCCCTCCATTCAGCCAATAGGCGTCGAACAGCGCGTCGAACCGGCGGGCATCTTCGGCGCATCCGGTGCAGACGGCGCGCAGCGCCAGCCGCGCTTCCGCCTGGTCTGCGGCCGCAACTGAGGCGAGCGCGCGCAGGGCCGTATCCGTTTCGCCCACGCCCAGCCGAAACCCGTTGGCCCGGGCATGGGCCAGGAACCCGGCCACGCGTGCGGCGGGCCCCGGATCGCGGGCGGCGAACTTCGTCACCCGGCTCATGCGGCCTTCCCCGCCAGGCGCTGCGCCACTTCGGTGGTGAAGCTTGCCCGGTCGCGCTGGGTCTTCAGGAGGGTGGCGAGCGAGGCCTGCAGCACCTCCGGATTGTCCGTCAGATCCGCGACGCCCAGCCCGGCCAGCGCGGCGGCGAAATCGAGCGTTTCGGCAATGCCGGGGACCTTGTCGAGCGGTTCGCGGCGCAGCGCCTGCACGAAGCCCAC
>JBCDGG010000082.1:0-23608 GCA_038757905.1 Pseudomonadota bacterium
CGTTTCGATCGTCAGATCGTCGTCCCGAACCCCGATGTGATCGGCCGCGAGAAAATCCTCAACGTCCACGCCAAGAAGGTTCCGCTGTCTCCCGATGTGGACCTTAAGACAGTCGCCCGTGGCACGCCTGGTTTCTCCGGCGCCGATCTGGCGAACCTCGTCAACGAAAGCGCCCTGATGGCCGCCCGCGTCGGCCGCCGCTTCGTGACGATGGAGGATTTCGAGAACGCCAAGGACAAGGTGATGATGGGGGCGGAACGCCGCTCCATGGTCATGACCGAGGAGGAGAAGAAGCTGACCGCCTATCACGAGGCGGGCCATGCCGTGGTGGGCATTCACGTGCCCCAACACGACCCGATCCACAAGGCCACGATCATTCCCCGCGGCCGCGCCCTGGGCCTTGTGATGGCGCTCCCAGAACGCGATCAGCTTTCGGTCACCTACACCAAGTACAAGTCCAAGATCGCCATGGCGATGGGGGGCAAGGTCGCCGAGGAACTGATCTTCGGCAAGGAGAACGTGACCTCCGGCGCGGCCTCGGACATCGAGCAGGTGTCCAAGATCGCCCGCGCCATGGTTCAGCAATTCGGCTTCTCCGACCGGCTCGGCAATATCGACTATGCCAACGAGCAGCAAAGCTATCTGGGCAATTATCAGGCCGGCGGCAACGCCTCGCCCGAGACGCAGGAGCTGATTGATGCCGAAGTGCGCAAGATCGTTGACGAAGGGTACGAGACCGCCAAGCGCATCCTGACCGACCATGCCGACGAGCACCACAACCTTGCCGAGGCCCTGCTGGAATACGAAACCCTCACCGGGCCGGAGATCCTCAAGGCGATGAAGGGCGAGCCGATCAATCGCGGCGACGACGATGACGATGCCACCGCGGGCAACACGCCCTCGATCACGGCGATCCCCAAGACGAAGAAGGCAAAGCCCAAGTCGGACGATACCGGTGGCCTGGAGCCTGAGCCGACCTGAGACCGGGTACCCGGAACACGCAATGCAAAGGGCGGCCTTCGGGCCGCCCTTTTTTCGTGTGCTCGGCCTATCTACGCGACGGTTTTCTTGAGAACAGCCGTCAAAAAACCAAGGATTTCTGGGATACGCCATAAGATCACAATGAACGGCAGCAGGACGAAGAAGCTAAGCAGCAGACCCACAGGTACAGCCAACCAGGATGCTGACCCTCCAAACACTGCGCCGACCAGAATAAGAACTTCGAAAGGCCAAACCCGGAAGTTTGCTATGAACTCCCAGACAGAGCCCAGAAAGACGGTTGAAGGGCATCGAAACGACAAAGCGTAGAGAACGAAAGTCATCCCGCAGGGGTTCAGAAAGAACGTCTGGGCAGGTGTTCTTCAGCCATCGGAACAAGCCATCTCGCGATCCAGAAGCTGAAGTGGACGCCAACAACGAGGACATCGCACCAGATGCGATAGAGGGTTCAAGAACTGGGCAGTTTCAGCGGAAAGCGGTGCTAGGTGTTCTTTCCTCCAGAGTCACACACTTCGCGTCATGTATGGCCTGACTGTGTCGGTCCCAAGTGTGTGAAGCGCCTCTGCAGCGGCTGTCATTGCCATGCGAAAGGGCGGGATGGGCTCGACGACCGGCCCGAGCGCGATCCCCGGCGGGCCGCACGTTCCGGGTTGCCGCAGCGCGGACAAGGCGCGATACCGCAAGTAGACCCAAGGCCCCCGAGTAGGAGCGCCCATGCCCGCCCTGATCCCGACCACGTACACGGCAACCGTAACCTGGCTCGGCCGGGTCGAGACAGAGGATCGGACAGCCCTGCTCGCCGTACCGGAAACGCAGATCGACCTGACCTTCGGCGGGATCGCGGGCTCGGTGCATTCGGGCGCGACGCGGCCGTCCTGTTCCCGCGTCACCTCGCAATATCCCAAGGGAACCGAGATCCGGAACGCGCGCCAAGTGTCGATCGTCTCGGCCGAGGATCTGGCAGCGATCGCCGCAACGCTCGGCATCGACAGCGTGGATCCCGCCCGTCTGGGGGCAACGCTCGTGGTGGAGGGGATCCCCGATTTTACGCACATCCCGCCGTCGTCCCGGTTGCAGGCGCCGTCCGGCGCAACGCTGACGGTGGATATGGAAAACCGCCCGTGCCAGTTTCCGGCCCGCTCGCTGGCCACCGTCCATGGCGAAGCCGCAAAGGGCTTCAAGTCTGCGGCGCAGGGCAAGCGCGGTGTGACGGCATGGGTGGAGCGCGAAGGCCGGATCGCCCTGGGCGATAGGGTGACCTTGCATGTTCCTGCACAGCGTCCCTGGCTCCACAGCACGGTGCAAGCGGCCGCCGAGTAACGGCGCGACGGTGAAGGCAATGCCCCCGATTGCCGCCCCAAGGCCCTCAAATGTCGGAAATACCGCCACTGGCTCCGGCATTCCACGCTAAGGGGAGCAAAGTACCCCCCGCGCGCGGCGCGCCATGACAACTCCGAGGATACCCATGAGCTACAAGTCCGACATTGAAATCGCCCGCGACGCATCCAAACGGCCGATCCAGGAGATCGGCGCCAAGCTCGAAATCCCCTCGGACAGTCTGCTGCCCTATGGCCATGACAAGGCCAAGGTCTCGCAGCCCTTTATCGACAGCTTGCAGGGCCGCGCAGACGGCAAGCTGATCCTCGTGACCGCGATCAACCCCACCCCGGCGGGCGAGGGCAAGACGACGACGACCGTCGGCCTCGGCGACGGCCTCAACCGGATCGGCAAGCGCGCCGCCATCTGCATCCGCGAGGCCTCGCTCGGGCCCTGTTTCGGGATGAAGGGCGGCGCGGCGGGCGGCGGCTATGCCCAGGTCGTCCCGATGGAGGACATGAACCTTCACTTCACGGGCGATTTCCACGCCATCACCTCGGCGCACAACCTGCTCTCGGCGATGATCGACAACTCGATCTACTGGGGCAATCCGCACGATATCGACACGCGGCGCGTCACATGGCGCCGCGTGCTCGACATGAACGACCGCGCGCTCCGCGACACCGTCACCTCGCTTGGCGGCGTGGCGAACGGGTTCCTGCGCCAGACCGGGTTCGACATCACGGTCGCGTCCGAGGTTATGGCGTGTCTCTGCCTCGCCTCCGATCTGGCCGATCTCGAAAAGCGGCTCGGCGCGATCATCATTGGCTCCCGGCGCGACCGTTCGCCCGTCTATGCGCGCGACATCAAGGCCGATGGCGCGATGACAGTCCTGCTGAAGGATGCGATGCAGCCCAATCTCGTCCAGACGCTAGAGAATAATCCGGCCTTCGTGCATGGCGGCCCGTTCGCCAATATCGCCCATGGCTGCAACTCCGTCATTGCCACCCGCACGGCGCTGAAGCTGGCCGATTACGTTGTGACCGAAGCCGGGTTCGGCGCGGATCTCGGCGCCGAAAAGTTCATGGATATCAAGTGCCGCCACGCCGGCCTTGCCCCCTCGGCGGTGGTGGTCGTGGCCACGGTTCGTGCGATGAAGATGAATGGCGGCGTGTCCAAGGCCGACCTCGGTCAGGAAAACGTCGAGGCGGTGCGCGAGGGCTGTGCCAATCTCGGCCGTCACATCGAAAACGTCAAAAGCTTCGGCGTGCCGGTCGTCGTGGCGATCAATCACTTCGTCTCGGACACCGACGCCGAGGTCGCCGCGGTACAGGACTATGTGGCAGGGCAGGGGAGCGAGGCGATCCTGTGCAAGCACTGGGCGGACGGATCGGCCGGGGTCGAAGCGCTCGCCTCGCGCGTGGCCGAGATCGCCGATGCGGGCGAAGGGGCCTTCGCGCCGATCTACCCGGCTGAGATGAGCCTGTGGGACAAGATCGAGACGATCGCCACCAAAATCTACCGCGCGGACGGTGCCAGCGCGCCGGACAGCGTGAAGAAGCAGCTTCGGACCTGGGAGGATCAGGGCTACGGCAAGTTGCCGATCTGCATGGCCAAGACGCAATACTCGTTCACCACCGACCCCAATCGCCGGGGCGCGCCCACGGGGTTCGAAATCCCGGTGCGCGAGGTGCGGCTCTCTGCCGGGGCTGGCTTCGTGGTTGCCATCTGCGGTGAGATCATGACGATGCCGGGGCTGCCCAAGGTGCCGTCGGCCGAGTCGATCCGTCTGAACGACAACGGCGACATCGAAGGCCTGTTCTGAGAGAGGAAGCCGAGATGCCGGCCCAGAAGATCGACGGCAAAGCCTTTGCCGCAACTGTACGCGCCCGGGTGGCCGAGCACGTGTCGCGCCTTCAGAGCGGCCATGGGATCACTCCCGGTCTTGCGGTGGTGCTGGTGGGCGAGGACCCGGCGAGCCAGGTCTATGTGCGCAACAAAGGAAAGCAGACGAAGGAGGCCGGCATGGCCTCTTTCGAATACCGGATGCCGGTCGATACCTCGGAAGCGGAGCTGCTATCGCTCGTCCAACGCTTGAACGATGACCCGCAAGTTCATGGAATATTGGTGCAATTGCCGTTGCCATCGCATCTAGATTCCGATCTGGTGATCAACACGATCGCGCCCGCCAAGGATGTCGACGGCTTTCATGTTTCGAATGTCGGCCTGCTCGCCACCGGTCAGAAGGCGATGGTGCCGTGCACCCCGCTCGGCTGTCTCATGTTGCTGCGCGATCACCTTGGGGATCTCTCCGGCAGGGAGGCGGTTGTCGTCGGCCGCTCCAACATCGTGGGAAAGCCCATGGCGCAGCTCCTGCTCCGCGACAGTTGCACGGTCACGATTGCCCATTCGCGCACGCATGACCTGCCGGAGACCTGCCGGCGCGCCGATATCCTGGTGGCTGCCGTGGGCCGCCCCAAGATGATCCCGGGCGACTGGATCAAACCCGGGGCGACCGTCATCGACGTCGGGATCAACCGGGTGGACCCCGGCGATGGCGGCAAGTCCCGCCTTGTCGGCGACGTGGATTTCGACAGTGCGGCGGCGGTCGCGGGGGCGATCACGCCGGTGCCGGGGGGCGTTGGCCCGATGACGATCGCGTGCTTGCTGGCCAACACCGTAACGGCCGCCTGCCGCGCGGCCGGGCTGCCCGAACCCGAAGGGCTGACTGCCTGAAGTAAGCCGGGCGCACCGCGTCCCCGCTGCGGGTGTCACCCCAGCCCGCGGGCCCATCGCGTCGGCGGGCCGTGCGCTGGGCGCGTACAGGCCGCCAGGGGGACCTGAACCATCGTGCGCCCCGCCAGAATAGCGCGTGCGCCCGGGGCCATCAGCCCCGAAATGGCCGGATCGCTGACATCCAGCCCGCCGGTATATGTGCCAAACGCGGGCAGGATCAGCCGCCGCCCATCGGTCACGAACGCCGCCCGCCGGCTGCCGCGCACGCCTGCCTTGGGGTGATAATGGCCCGAGACCTCCGCCACTTGCGCGTCTCTGGCGGCGATATGCCGGAAGACGACGCCATCGAGCACCAGTTCGTCGGTGCAATCTCCGCCAAGCGCGACCGGACCCGGGTCGTGGTTGCCGAGAATCCACGTCCAGCGGCGCCCGGCCATCATCGCCGAAAGCGCGGTGCGCGCCTCGGGTGGCAGAGCCTCGGCCGCGCGATTGTCGTCGAAACTGTCGCCGAGGCAGACCACATGCAGTGGGTCCCACCGCGCGATCAGATCCGCAAGCCGCGCCAGCGTTTCCTGCGACTCGTAGGGCGGCACAAGGCTGCCGCCGCGCCGCGCCATCCGCTCCGACTTGCCGAGGTGCAGGTCGCTGACCACAAGCACGCGCATCCCGGCCCACCAGAGGGCACGCTGCGGCAGAGCCGTGAGCACGGCGCGGCCAAGGTTGATCCGGTGTCCTTCTGCGACGTTCATGCTTCGTTCATGCCTGAGCCGGGCGCGCCGGGCAAGGGCGGAGCGCCCTTCCCCGGCGTTCCGCAAATCATCACAGGGTGAGCCCTGCCGCGGCCATCAGTATCTCGGCCTCCGCGGCGATGACGCGCTCCCGCCCCTCTCCCTCGATGGGGATGCGCCCGGGCTCCAGAAACAGCGGCGCCGCCAGGGGCGTCACCCGGTCGAGGGTGACGTGGTCGATCCGTCCACCGATCCGGGCCATCATCTCCTCCAGCCGTCCGTAGTCGACGAGGCCGCGCAGCGCCTCCTCGCGCGTGATCTGCATCAGCAGATGCTCGGGGTCGTATTTCAGCAGCGTGTCGTAGAGGATGTCGGAGGAAAACGTTTGCTGACGGCCGCTCTTGCGCGACGCCGATCTGGGAATGTTGCGCTCGATCAACCCCGCGATGATCGCCGAGGCCTTGAAGGTCCGCTTCATCACCGCGTTTCCCGCAAGCCACGTTTCGAACCCCTCGCGCAGAACGTCGGCCTGAAAGAGCGGGGCGGCATCCTGCAGCGGCTCCAGCCCCCAAACGAGGGTGGCGTAGTCTGTGGCCACAAAGCCCAGCGGTGCAAGTCCCAGCCCCTCCATCCGCTGCGTCATGATCAGGCCCAGCGTGGCCTGCGCGTTGCGGCCGGCAAACCCGTAGGCACAGACATGCTGCCGCCCGTCATGGGGAAAGCTCTCCACCAGCAGCCGGTCGGCCCGCGGCATCCGGCTGACCTTGCGCTGAAGCGCGAGCCATCCGGCCGTGTGCTCCGGCAGGTCGGGCCAGGTGTCCTGCGCCAGAATTTCGAGGATGCGGCCCGTGAGCTTCGTCGACGTCGCGAACTTCGTCCCCATGAAGGTGGCGATCTTCGGCTCGCGATCGGCGCGGCGCGTCACCTCGACCGTCATTTCGCGCAGGCCCTCGTAGCGCACGGTCTGCCCGCCGATCAGAAAGGTGTCGCCCGGCGTCAGGGTCGCCGCGAACGCTTCCTCGACCTCGCCCAGGGGCCGACCGCCCATCCGGTTCTTCAGCCGCACCTTCAGCGTGTCCGTGTCCATGATCGTGCCGGCGTTCATGCGAATGGCGGCTGCCGCCCGAGGATCGCGCAGATGCCACATCCCGTCGGCGCGCTGCATGAGGCGTTGCCACTTGTCGTAGGCGCGCAGCGCGTAGCCGCCCGTTGCGCAGAAGTCGAGACAAGCATCGAACGCGGTGCGCGTCAGCTCGGCATAGGCACCGGCGGTCCGTACCTCGGCGAACAGGGCGTCGGCATCGAACGGTCCGGCGCAGGCGGTCAGCAGGATATGCTGGCACAAGACGTCGCGCGGGCCCGGCAGGATCGTGTCTCCGTCGAGCGTGCCCGCGCGCACCGCGTCGAGCGCGGCGTGGCATTCGACGATCTCGAACCGGTTCGCCGGTACCAGAAGTGCCTTCGATGGCGCGTTGTAGCGATGGTTGGCGCGCCCGATCCGCTGCACCAGGCGCTTGACGTTCTTGGGCGCGCCCACCTGGATCACAAGATCGACGTCGCCCCAGTCGATGCCGAGATCCAGCGAGCCGGTACAGACGATGGCCTTCAACTCGCCCGCGACCATGGCCGCTTCGACCTTTTCGCGCGCCTCGCGCGCCAGCGAGCCATGGTGGATGCCGATCGGCAGGCTTGCCTCGTTGGCCAGCCACAGATGGTGAAAAAAGATCTCGGCCTGCGCCCGCGTATTGTGAAAGATGAGCGTGGTTTTGTGCCGGGCGACCTGGTCGAGCACCTCGGGGATGGCATAGCGCCCGCCGCCGCCCGCCCAAGGCGGCGGATGGGCCGTCTCGAGCATGGCGATATCCGGCGCGGGCCCGGGATCGGCATGAACGATCTCCACCGGATCGGGGTGGCGGGCCAGGAGCCCGCCGATCCGCGCAGGATCCTCGACCGTGGCGGACAGGCCCACACGCCGCAATCCGGGCCGCAGCGCCGAGAGGCGGGCGAGTGCCAGCATCAACTGGTCCCCGCGCTTCGATTCCGCGAGCGCGTGGATCTCATCCACGATCACGCGTTCGAGCCCGGCGAAGATCCGCGGCGCATCCTCGTAGGACGTGAGCAGCGCAAGGCTTTCCGGCGTGGTCAGCAGAATGTGGGGCGGATCGGCGCGCTGGCGTTTCTTGGCGGTGGCGGTCGTGTCGCCGGTGCGGTCCTCGATCCGGATCGGCAGGCCCATCTCATCGACAGGGGTCCGCAGGTTGCGCTTGATGTCCGCGGCCAGCGCCTTCAGCGGTGATACGTACAGGGTATGCAACCCGGCGTGGGAGCCATCGGACAGTTCCGCCAGCGTCGGCAGGAACCCTGCGAGGGTTTTCCCGCCCCCCGTCGGCGCGACAAGCAGAAGGCAGGGCGACGCGGCCCGGTCCAGCATGTCCTGCTGGTGGGGGTGGATCGTCCAGCCCCGGCGGTTGAACCAGGTGAGGAACGGATCGGGCAGCGCGTGCAACATAGCCCCGACCTACGGCAGAAGGGGCCGGGCTGCCAATCACTCTGACCGAGATGGGGGCAGGTGGGCTAGGCCCTGCGCGGCTGCACGCGCGCGCCAAGCCGACGCAGGACGCGCCGCGCCGGGCCTGTGATCGCCTCGCGCGCCTGCACATAGAGATTTGGCGCGCTGACGAGGTTCTCCTGCCGGGTCAGGCCGAAGCGCCTCCGAAACCGCGAAATCGGCAGGATGCCCATGGTTCGGTTCCAGTGCACCTCGCCCCGGAGCGGCCCGATATGCGAGCTGTGCCCACACCCCTTGGCGGCAAGCGGCAGCCCGACCGGCGCCAGATCGAGGTATCCGGCGAGGGCGACATGGTCGCCCAGAAGCCGCACGGGATTGCTCAGGTCGCCGGCCCTGCGATCGGCCGCGGCCGCAATCCGCTCCAAACAAGGGCTCAGATCGGCGTCGGGCCCGTCCCGTGTGAAGAGCGCGCCGGCAATGCGCGGAAGATCGGGGTCGATACCGGCAAGAAGGCGCTCGAACGCGGCCCCCTTGAACACCCGGCACGATCCGCAGGTCTCATTGAATTCCCGCACCCGCAGCGCCCCGTTGATTTCGAACCCGGTGCCTGCACCGCGCAGAAGTGCCTGATAGCCTTGGGTAAGGATGTAGCCGTCATCGCCGCTGGGGCCGAGGCGGCCCCCGCACAGATGAGCGACAAGCGAGACATCCATGAAGTCGTCGCCATCCATCGGCACGGCGTATTGGGGCGCCCATTTGTGCAACGCATAGAGGCCCGCAAGCGCCCGTTTGACGCCTTGGTCGCCGTCGGGAATGCCGGTGTAGCGCAGCGGGCGGCTGTCGGGATGGTCGGGCAGTGTCAGAACCGCGACGCGATCGGAGAAGCTGTCGGCCCAGTCGGGGCGGCGATGCGCGGCCACGGCAACGGCCACATCCGGCTCCGTCTGCTGGAGCAAGGACGTGACGGTGAGCTTCAGCACACGCTCGATCACATCGTAGTCGCTGACGATCGGGTGATCGGGATGGATCACGGGGATAACGAAGACTGCGCGCATCGGGGCTCCTCTCGCGCTCCGGCATGCGAAGCGGGGCCGGGGCACGTCAAGGGCACCCCCGCGCGCCGCCCCGGTTTCGGCGGGGCGTTGCGGAGCCTGGGGCACAGATGCGCCCGCAACTGCCCAGTTCCGCGCCAGCTCGTCGCAGCGCTACCCGCTATGCGTGTGGCCTCGACGGTGCCCATTCGTGGCCACCTTTGCGCCCGATGCCCACGCGACGACCGAACCGGAGGGCGCGCGCCCCGACTGTTCTGGCGCCTAGTGGATGATCTCTTCTTTCTGGACGAACATGTTCGCCCAGGCCCGGTCGATCAGATCGGGGTTCATCTGATAGGGGATCCCCTCGAAGTCGCAGATCGAGCGGATCTGGTCGATCAGGAAGATCGGCTGATAATTGGCGTAGATGTTGTTGATCGTCGGGTACTTCACCTTGAGAAGATGGATCAGCGCGTCCTGGTCGAGCGGCACGCCCTTCTTCTTGGCCACCATGGCGAAGATCTTGAGGTAGTTCTCCTGATCCGGCCCGTCGATCTTGATCTTGAAGAAGATCCGGCGCAGGGCAGCCTGGTCGAAGATCTCGTTGGGGTGGAAGTTCGTCGAGAAGATCACCAGCGTGTCGAACGGCACCTCGAACTTCTCTCCCGATTGCAGCGCGAGGATATCGCGGCTTTCTTCCAGCGGCACGATCCAGCGGTTGACGAGGGCCTGCGGCGGTTCCGCCTGACGCCCGAGGTCGTCGACGATGAACACACCGCCGGTCGACTTCAGCTGCAGAGGGGCCTGATAGGTCCGCGCCGTGGGGTTGTAGACGAGATCGAGCATCGACAGCGACAGCTCGCCGCCCGTGATCACCGTCGGACGCTCGCAGCGGACATACCGCGTGTCGAACTTGTTGCCGGTGCGGCGCAGGCATGTCGGATCGTCTTCCTGCTCCTCGGCGGCGGTGTGCACGATCGGATCGTAGACCGTGATCACCTGACCGGCGTATTCGATGGCGCGCGGGATGTAGATCTTGTCGCCGAGCGCGTCACGGATGCCGTTGGAGATTGACGATTTGCCGTTGCCGGGGGGGCCGTACATGAGGCAGGACCGGCCGGCGCTGACGGCCGGGCCGAGCTGGTCGAGCAGATCCGACGGCAGGATCAGGTGGCCCATGGCGCCGGTCAGCTGATCCCGTGTCACCTGGATGTTGCGGATCGATTGCCGCTTCACCTGCTCGGAATACACCTCCAGCGGGACCGGCATGGCGCCATAGTACTCCGACTGCGCGAGGGCATCGAGCGCCCGCGCCTTTCCCGCATCGGTCAGCTGATAGCCCATCTCGTTGCCGTTGTTGGCGTTCAGCGTGCCCGTCGCCTCCAGAAGCTTCTGCGTCCGTGCAAGATCGACCAGCTCTTGCGTCACCGGAATCGGAAGACAGATCGCGCGCGAGAGATCGGTCACCACATCTACGTTTTTGCGGAACATTGTCTTCAGAACGATGTCGCGCATCATCACGATCGGCAGGCGCATCTCCTCCAGCCGCTTGGGCGCGGGCGGAGACATGACGTTGCTGACACTCATGTTCATCTCGGGATCTCTTTCTTTGTTTACCGTTCCACGCAAATGCGCCGCTGCCGCCCGGAAATTGCCATCTGGGCAGGTAAGCGTTGGGTCAAAGCCGGGTGTGCCCGGTGTTTGTGGCTAAAAAAGGGACGATGGGGCGATGAGTTTCGGGCAGGCAGCGGTCTCCGCCGAGGTTGGCGGGCAAACGGCAGGAGAGGCGCGCGGCCAGGCTCGCGTGTCGCGCGGCGGGCGGCTGGCGCTCGGCCTCGTGGGATTGTGGGCGGTGGCGTCGGTTCTGACCCTCCTGCCGGGCGCTCTGGTGCTCTCGCGCCACGAGGGCGACGCGATGCATCTCGCGGCGATGGTGCTGCGGATGGCGGAGGGGCAGTGGCCGCATCTCGACTACATGACCCCGATCGGGGTCCTGGCCGTGGCGCCGATCGCGGGCCTCGTGGCGCTCGGCCTGGGGTTGGGGCAGGCCTTCATCTGGGCGCAGATCCTCATCGCGGCGGCGCTGCTGCCGATGGTCTGGTGGGTGGCGATGAGCCGGTTCCGGGGCGGCGTGCTAGGCGTCGCCTTCGGTGCGCTGGTCATCGGCATGGTGATGGCCTTCGTTCATGGCGGCACGGTGCAGTCCATCTCCATCTCCATGCATTACAATCGCTGGGCGTGGGCCGTGGCGTTTCTGGTGATGGCCTTGATCCTGCTGCCGCCGAACGGGCGAAAGGCCCCGCGGATCGAGGGCGCCTTCATCGGAGTGGCGCTCGCCGCGCTGGCGCTCACCAAGGTGACCTATGCCGTGGCGCTGGTGCCGGCGGTGGTCCTTGCCCTGGCCTTGCGGCGCGACTGGGCCGGCTTGATCTGGGGGGTGGGGGCCGGACTTGCCGCCCTTGCGCTCGTCACTTTGTGGGCCGGGTTCGGGTTCTGGACGGCCTATGTCGCGGATCTGCTGTCGGTCGCCACATCCGACACACGGCCGACGCCGGGCCGCTCGCTGTCGGACGTGCTCGTGTCGCCGCAGCACATCGCGGGGACGCTGATCGGCCTCGGCGCCATCGTGCTGCTGCGCCGGTCCGGAAGGGCGCGGGAAGGCGTCATCTTGGCGGCCTTGCTGCCGGGCCTCGTGCTGATCACCTGGCAGAACTTCGGAAACGACGCGCAGTGGTTGGCGGCTCTGGCGCTTGTTTTGCTGGTCCTGCGCCCTGCGGCGGAAGGAACGGGCTACATCATCGTGGCGACGGCGGCGCTGGCACTCTCTGTCGGGTGGATGATGAACATGGCCGTCAGCCCGCTGCGCGTGGCGGGCACCGATGTGGCAGCGTCCGGGCCGATGTTCCCGGAGGCGGGCGCACATGCCGATTTCCGCCTCGTCCAGAAGCGTCTGGACAAGGTGACGGTGGAAGCCGCCCATCCGTCCTTCACCGACGCGCCGGACGCGCCTGATTGGGGCGCGGCGCTGCCGGATTGCGATCTCGTCTCGGGCGGCGTGCGGCTGTTTCAGGCCATCGCGGCGGAGTTGACCGCGGCCGGTTTTGCCGGGCGGCAGGTCCTTGTGGCCGACACCTTTCAGAGTTTCTGGCTGCTGGGCGACTTCCCGGCATTGCCGGGCGGGACGCCCTGGTACTATGGCGGGCTGCCGGGCGGGGCTGCGGCGGAGATTGTCGTCGTGCCGCTCTGCCCAATCAACGACAAGGCTCGGGCCCGCGTGCTGGATGCGGTGGATGCCGCGCGCTGGCAGCTGACGGAGCGCTTCCGCGGCACCCATGTGAGCGTGCTGGAGATCGCGCGTCCTTGATGGGCGCGCTCGGCGCGCTTGCCCTGCCTGCGGCGCTGCTCCGTCGCGGCGGCCGGCCTCCGGCGGGGATACTTTCTGCAAGATGAAGGGGGGCGGGGCGCGCCATAGGACGCCGTTCGCATCCGTAGAGGTGGTCGTCTGGGAATGGCAGGGCCCTAAAACGGTCGCACTTGTCCCACCTCGCGACCCGAGAGCTACGTGACGCGTCACGCGCCCCAGAGCGCGCAGGCGGCGAGGTAGAAGGCAAGTGCAGGCCCCAGGGCGAGGCCTGCGGGGAATTTCCGGTTGGTCCAGCTTTCCCATTCGGGGGCTGCGGCCCGGATCGCGGGGACACGGCGCAGCGCGCGATGGATCAGGACGCCGGCGAGCAGGATCATCGAGAGCGGCAGGAGCAGAAACGCCGCGTCGCTTGCGGCGACGAACGGCGCCGCGGCTGCCGTGAACTTTACATCCCCCGCGCCCAGAAGGCCGAACTGGTTCGCCACGAAGCCGATGCCGAAGACCACAAGCAGGTGCGCCCAGCGCCAACCCCACTCCGCCAGCGGGAGGACAAAGGGGCCAAGGACGAGAAAGAGCGCGATCAGCGCGCCGACGGCGAGGTTCGGGATCTTCATGCGCGCGAGATCCGACCAAGCGACCCATAGGCCGATCGCGGCGGCGAAGGGCAGAAAGACCAGGCCCGCCAGGGCGGGCGTTTCGAGGGACAGGAGCGGCACGGCAGCGGCGCGGCGGCGAGCGCTCTAGCCGGTTTCGAGCGCTTGCAGGGCGCGGGACGCTTCCTCGAAATGCTGCGGGTGGGTGTCGACCGCGTCCTGCAGGAGCGACTTGCCGATCGTCACATCGCCCTGCTTCACCGCGGCCAAGGCCATCGTGTGCAAAAGCTGCGCGCGTTCGGTTTGCGTCATGTCCACCAGGGGCATCTGATAGTTGCGCTGGGCGCCGCGGGCGAGCACGAGATTATTCTTTGCGGTGAAGAGTTTGGGATCATATTGCAGCGATTCACCGAACAGGCGTTCGGCGTCCGCATAGGCACCGCGGGAGAGCTTGGAATAGCCCCAGTTGTTCAGGACCGTCGATGGTTTGGTCGTCAGACCCACGGCGATCTCGTAGAAGTGGTCGGCGTTCTTCCACTCTTTGTTGCTGTCGGCGACCATCGCTTCGAGCCGGTAGCGGCGGTAGGTTTCGTGGGTCGGCGGTATGGTGTCGAGCACCTCCTCGGCGCGGTCCCAATCGCCGGAGCGGATTAGCGCGTCGCTCAGCCCCACGCGATCGTCGTTGGTGGCGCCCTCCATGTCCACGACGCGCGACCACGCCGAGACCGCGGCCGTGTTGGAGCGGGCCTTGACGAGCGACATGGCCAACCCGCGCTGCAGGTCGATCCGGTCCGGCATCTCCGAGGTTGCGCGCTGGAAGTAGGCCACGGCCTCCTTCGGGTCGGCGGCGGTGAGCATAAGGTCGGACAGGTTGTGCTCGTCGATGGCGTTGATGGATTGCATGGCGCGGTCGACGTCGCCAGAGGTGTCTTTTTCACAAGCGGCGAGGATCACAGTGCCGCCCAGGCACAGCGTCAATAGAAGGGGGTGGCGCATGGGGTGCGTCCTTTTTCTGCTCGGTCTGCCTCAGGGTGTGCTCAGGATGCGGTATTGCCCGCCGCCCCGGCGCACCAGATCATATTCTTGATTTTGTTCAGCAGTGTAGCCCGGGTTGTTCACCTGCGCGAGGGCGGACCGCAGATTTTCCCTGATGTCGGCACTTTCGCCACTATCCAGCGCAAAGGCGATCCGAAAGACGCGCGCCGCTTCGGCGACCTGTCCGCGCTCCATCAGAACCACGCCGAGATTGTTCCAGGCGGCGGCGAAGGTTTCGTCCTGCTCGATGGCGCGGCGCAGCATGTCCTCGGCCTGTCCGAGGCGGCCAAGCCGCAGGTTTGCCGACCCCAGCGCGGACAGCACGTCGGCGGTCAGCCCCTGCTCGCCGGCGGCACGCAGGTAGGCCTTGTGCGCGAGTTCGAACTCACCGGCCTCCATCAGGCGGTGGCCAACGGTCAGCCCGTCGACGCTCGCCGTTGCGCCGAGGGTCACGGTGCGCGGGGCATCGGGCCCGGAATTGAGCGGCGACAGACGGTCATCGGTGCAGGCCGCAAGTGCCAGGGCCGCGGCGAGGAAGACACCGATCCGAGCTGCGGCCCCGCCCCGATGCGCGGTTTGCCAGAGAATGCTGCAGCGACGCATGGTGCTTTGCCCCGATAGCGTTCGGGCCAGCGTGCGGCCCGCGCGGCGGAGTCTCGTCGTTGTCGGAGCGTCAGCCAAGGGCTCGGGACCAGGGTCCATCCCCGCTTGCCTGCAAGCGTTGCCGAATTGCCCCGGTTCGGCAGCTGGCCTAGGGACGTCGAGCTCCGAAGGTGGCGCGGGACCTGATCGGCGAGGGCCAGTAAGGGCGAGGGTGGGGCCGGGGCGTGAAGGCCCCGGCGGCGGGGGGGAGCAGAGACCCCTGGGTGCGGCCGGGCGGCTTAGGGGCCGCCGCCCCCGAGCACGGTGAAGATCTCGTTCACCGACGGCCCGATCAGAATGATCAGAAGTGGTGGAACCGTGAACATCATCGTGCCGAGGGTCAGCTTCGTTGGAAGCTTGTTGGCCTTCTCCTCGGCGCGCATGACGCGCTTGTCGCGCATCTCTGCCGCATAAACGCGCAGCGCATCGGCGATCGACGTACCGAAGGTGGCCGACTGGACGAGCACGGTGACGAAGCTGGCCACGTCGGCCACACCGGCGCGTTCCGACATATCCTTGAGGACGGACGTCTTGTCCTTGCCCGCTTTCATCTCGGAGCTGACGATCTCGTATTCTTCGGCCAGAGCGGGATAGCCCGCGCGGATCTCTTTGGAGACGCGCAGGATCGCCTGTTCCATGGATTGGCCCGCTTCGACGCAAACGAGCATCATGTCGAGGCTGTCCGGAAAGCCGTTCTCGATCTCTTCCTGACGTGTCTGGATGCGGCGTTCGATCCAGTATTTGGGCAGGAAGTAGCCCAGCGCGCCGGGCAGGATCACCATCAGGATCATCTGCTGCGCCGTAACCTCGCCGGTGGCGGAGTTCACCAAAGCGGCCAGCAGGCCGATCACCAGCAGGCTGACGCCCAGCACGAACTGCAGGAAGTGGAAGTTGCGCACGGCCGACTTGGAGCGGTAGCCGGCGCGCACCATCTTCAGCCGCGCGCTCGACATCTCCTTTTCGTCCTGCGGTTCCAGGAAGTTGGAGAACTTGTCGAGCTTGTCATTGCGCCCCGTGTCGTGCCGCAGCGCGGCCCGCTCTCCCGCCTTGGTGCTGCGCTGGGAATCCTTGCGCAGCTTGTCGAGCGGATCGGCGCGTCGCCGCAGAAAGATCGGCAGCGTCAGGCTAACGAGCAGAACGCCCAGCAAGCCGACGGCGAAGAGCGGGCCGAGTTCGCCGAACTGCGCGATCAGCCACTCGTTGACGGAGTTCATGAAGTCCATGGCACTTGCCCCCTCAGACCTTGATGTTGACCATCATGCGCATGAAAATCACGTTCACGACGAGGAACACGCCGACCGCGATACAGGCGGGGATGAACATCGGGCTGTCTTTCACATCATCGTAGTAGTTAGGCTGGATCACGTTGATCATGACCAGCGCGACGATCGGGAAGACCGACAGGAACATGCCCGACCATTTGGCCTCTGCGGTGATGGCCTTCACGCGGCGGAAGAGCTTGAAGCGGGCGCGGATCACCTTGGCCAGTCCGTCGAGGATCTCGGCGAGGTTGCCGCCGGCCTGGCTCTGGATGGTGACGGCAACCGCCAGGAAGCGAAGGTCTTGCATATCAACGCGTTCGGCCAGCGCCTTCAAGCTTTCAGAGATGTCGCGCCCATAGGCGGCTTCGTCGGCGATGACGCCGAACTCGGAGCCGAGAGGGTCCGGCACTTCCTTCGCCACAATCCCGATGGCCGAGGAAAACGGGTGCCCCACACGCAGGCTACGCACCATCAGCTCGACTGCGTCCGGCAACTGCTCCTCGATCATGGCGAGGCGCTTCTTGGCTTTCGAGTTGACCCAGACGTAGACGCCGCCCACGCCCATGCCGATCGCCACCACGATGCGGATCCCGACGCCCGCCTCGGTGCCGACGGTCAGGCCCATGAAGGCCATCACGGACAGAAGACCCATGATCAGAATGAGTTGCGGGGGTGAGAAGGCGATATTGGCCTTCTGGGCCTTGTCCGCGAGGATCGCGTAGAGCGGGATGTTGCGCGCCCGCATGTGCTGCGACATCTCCTTGCGGAGCTGTTCGAGCACCTCCTCGCGCCCGCCGCCCTTTTCCAGAAGGTCGAGCCGACGGTTGACCCGGCTGTTCAGGCTGATCGATTTGCCGAAGATCGTGAGATAGAGCCCCTCGACCACGAGGAGCACCGCCACGAAGACAATGGCGTAAATAATTGGTTCGGCAGAGATTTGCATCGCTCAGGCACTCACTTTGAGGGTCGGGGTCACTCGGCGGCAATCGGGTCGTAGATGTTGGCGGGCAGGTCGTACCCCCACTGGCGGAAGCGGTCGGCGTAGTTCGAGCGCACGCCGGTGGCGTTGAAACGGCCGATGATCTTGCCATCGGGCGCGAGGCCGAGGCGCTCGTAGCGGAACACTTCCTGCATCGAGATCACCTCGCCCTCCATGCCCGTCACCTCGGTGATGGACACCATGCGGCGTGAGCCGTCCTGCAAGCGCGACGCCTGCACGATCAGGTTCACGGCCGATGCGATCTGGGCGCGCACGGCTTTCAGCGGCATCTCGATCCCGGCCATGGCGATCATGTTTTCCAGACGGCTGACGGCGTCGCGGGCGGAGTTGGCGTGGATCGTGGTCATCGAGCCGTCATGGCCGGTGTTCATGGCCTGCAGCATGTCGATCACTTCTTCGCCGCGCGTCTCACCGACGATGATACGGTCGGGGCGCATCCGCAGGGCGTTGCGCAGACAGTCGCGCTGGGTCACCGCGCCCTTGCCTTCGACGTTGGCGGGCCGGCTCTCCATCCGACCCACATGGGTTTGCTGGAGTTGGAGCTCCGCGGTGTCCTCGATCGTCAGGATCCGCTCGGCATCGTCGATGAACGAGGACAGCGCGTTGAGCGTCGTCGTCTTACCGGAGCCGGTACCGCCGGACACGATCACGTTCAGACGACAGGCGACGGCGGCCTGCAGATAAGCGGCCATTTCCTCGGTGAAGGCTCCGAACTTCACGAGGTCGTCGACCGCCAGCTTCTCTTTCTTGAACTTCCGGATGGAGACGAGCGATCCGTCGACGGCAACCGGGGGAACCATCGCATTGAAGCGCGACCCGTCGGCGAGGCGAGCGTCGACGTAAGGGTTTGATTCATCGACACGGCGGCCCACGGCAGAGACGATCTTGTCGATGATGCGCAGCAGGTGACGCTCGTCCTTGAACGTCACTTCGCTGAGTTCAAGCTTGCCGGCGCGTTCGATGAACACCTGGTTCGGACCATTGACCAAGATATCGTTGATCGTGTCGTCTTTGAGGAGCGGTTCGAGCGGGCCTAGGCCCGTCACCTCGTCGAAGAGGTCCTGCTGAAGGGTCTGCCGCTCCTCGCGGTTGAGCACCACGCCCATCTCTTCGAGGCTTTCGGCCGCGATGGCCGCGATTTCCTGGCGCAGATCCTGTTCGGTTGCGGATTCCAGGGCGGACAGGTTGAGATTGTCGAGGAGCGCCTTGTGCAGCTCCATCTTGATCTCTGCCAGCCGTTCCTTGCGCCGTTTCTCCTTGTCGACGGGGGCCGCCTTGGAAGGCACCTTGGCCGAGGGATCGGGCTGCGGCTTTCGGCTGACACGCGGCTTGCTGCTGCCTTCGTCGCCGTGCGAGGCGGGGGCGGGGGCCGCTGCCGGCTTCTGCGGCGGCGCGGAACCGCCGGATTTTTTGTAACGCGAGAACACTTTATCTCATCTCCTGCTGCGTCGCGGGGGGCGGGGCGCGCGGGCGCCCTATCCGGTGGCCGCGTCCGACGTGACAAGCTCGTTCAACGATTCCGCCAGCTTGGCGATTTCCTTGCGAAGGGGGTTCTTGCCCGCATTCACCGCCAGAGGCGTGCCGTGGTCGCAGGCTTCGGCGACTTGCCGCGCCCCGTCCGGCAGCATCAACTCGACGTCGATATCGAGGCTTTCGGCCAGGCGCTTTACCCGGGCCTTGCCCTGCAGGTCGGTCATTCTGGGGGCGCGGTTCATGCCAAACCGCAGCTTCTCGACGGGCAGATCCTCCCCCCTCAGCAGGCGGAGGAATCGCAGTGTGTTCTGGGCCGACCGCATATCCAGCTCGATCATCGCGAAGTAGACCTGGCTGGCGTTCAGCACCGTTTCGGACCACGTCACCAACGTGGTGGGCATGTCGATGAGCACAAAGTCGAAGTTCGACCGGGCCAGAGCGATCAGTTTGTCGATCTCTTCGGGGCCTGTGATGTCGAGCGGCAGCATGTCCGACGGAGCGGTGAGAACGTGCAGCTTCTCTTCGTAGACTTGCATCGCCTGAAGGAAGCTCTCGGAATCGGCCTGGCCGATGTCCGACAGAAACTCATAGACCGAGTCGCGGCGTGACAGATCGAGGTAGGTGGCCGCCGATCCCGTCTGATAGTCGAGGTCGAGCAGGCACACGCGCGGGGGCGGCATGTCCTTCGTCTTCTTGTTGCGTACCGGGTTGGCAAGCTCCCAGGCGAGGTTCACCGCAAAGGTCGTGGCGCCGACGCCGCCGGCCAAGCCGTGAACCGGAAGCACCGCACCGACGCGTCCGCCGCCCTGGGTGCCGGGGCTCTCGCCATTGGCGGCGACCGCGGCCGCGGCGGCCGGGGCCGGGCGGCGCATGCGCTCCAGCGCCTCATGCAGGGCACCCTCCGGAAGGGGGTAGGGCAGAAAGTCGGCCGCGCCCATGCGCAACAGCTGGTGGAGCGCGACCGGGCTCACGTCCTCGGCCACGAGGACCACCTTGATCGCGCGGCCCTCTGCGGCGGTGATGATCTCTCCGATGAGGGTCAGCTCTTCCTCGTCGTCGCCGTCCATGGCGATGGCGACAAATTCCAGCGCTTCCGCCTCCGGCTGATCGAAGAAGGGAAGCGCATCCTGAAACGACAGGTCCCCCCAGCATTCGCCCAGCTCGTGCTCCATATCCTCGATCAGCAGATCGAAGTTTTGCACATCTCTGCAAATGGTGCAGGCGGTGATCGGCGCCGCTTCCGGTTGCAGGGCTGCACTGCTGTCCATGGCTTCACGTCCTTCTTCCAGAAGACGACCTGAGCCTCGTTACCCGCAGGAGCTTAATACTTTCTGCCCCTGGGCCCACTGGCCCGCCGTCACTCGCACAACCGTTATGTCGCACTACTCCGATGCTTCGGATATCCGAGGCAAAGCAGGCGGAATTGCGGCGAGAAAGCCGAAATTGTGCGGTATCTGTCGCGGGTCCGCCGCCCCTGCGCGTTCTGTTTCCAGAGCGGTGTCAGTTGTGCCTCGCTCCTGCCTCCCGGCGGCGTGGGAGGCGCCCCAAACGTGAACGGCGCGCCCGGGGGGCGCGCCGCTGGTCTGAAGTTCGGGAAAGTGGCCTCTCCCGGGCCGGTCTCAGTCGAGGCGGGTGGTCACCCTCGGAAGCGGAACCGCGTCGGCGATGTAGCCGTCGTAGGTCACGCGGGCGTATTGTCCGTCCCATGTGCGGCCCGGGCATCCGCCGGCCTTGGAGTGATACTTGCCGTCGGAATGGACGCCCGCCTGGCAGGTCTGCACCAGATGGTTGTTCATCGTGGAGTTGCCGAAATCGGCCGTCGCCAGCTGGCTGCCTGCCTCGTAGGCGCATCCCGAGGCCAGGAGGAGCGCGCCGAGCGCGGCACCTGCGGCATGGAGGGGTCGGGTTGTGATCGTGGTCATGGTCCTTACTCCATCACGTAGCCAAAGGAGCCGGTGAAGTCCTGCCGGGCAACCTCTCCGGCGCCGCCGGAGACGGGGGTTGTCTCGCGCAGGATCTGGCCGTTCCAGAACAGCGCCGCTTCAGACGGCGGGCGGACCCGATCCGTCGGCAGGGCCAGGGCCTCGCCCCGCGTCGGGGTAACGAGATGCGCCGAGATGATGATCACCAGTTCCGACTGCTGGCGCTGATAATCGGCCGAGCGGAAGAGGGAGCCGAGCACCGGAATGTCGCCCAGCCACGGCACCTGGCTTGCCAGATCTTCGAAATCGTCCTCAAGCAGGCCCGCGATCGCAAAGCTCTCGCCGTCCCGCAGCTCGACCGTGGTGGTCGCCCGGCGGGTCCGGAAGCCGTTGATGGTGAAGCCCGCATTCGCGACGATGATCGAGGGGTCGATGCCCGACACTTCGGAGGTAAGGCGCAGGTTGATGTTCTCGCCCACAACGCGCGGTGTCATGTTCAGCAGGATACCGAACGGCTTGAACTGAATGCCGATCCCGCCTTCGGCGTCGCGGACCGGAACGGGGTATTCCCCACCGGCCAGGAACTCGGCCGCCTGACCGGACAGCGCCGTCAGGTTCGGCTCGGCAAGCGTGCGAATGAAGCCTTTGGTTTCGAGCGCTTCTAGAAGGATCGCGATTTCCAGATCGCCCGTTCCGATGCCGATCTGCAGCGCGCCCTGGGATTCACCGCCAAGTTCCACGCCCGTCGCGGCGTCGCCGTCGAAGATGTTGCGCAGGTTGTCGCCCAGCAGGTACGTGCCGGACCCGCCGACGGAGCCGACCGTGGCGTCGCTGTTGATCGCGTTCACGGCAACCGAGGCCGAAAGCGCCTTGGACACCGAGCGCGCCATCTCGGCGAAGCGCACTTTCATCATCACCTGTTGCGTGCCGCCGACCTGCATCAGGTTCGACACCCGCTCCGGTGCATAGCGATTGGCCAGGTCCAGCGCCCGGTCTATCGCTTGCGCGCTGGACACAGTGCCCGACAGGACGATGCCGTCATTGGCGGGGCGCACTTCGATCTGCTCGCCCGGCAGCACCTCGCGCAGGCGCTCCTTGAGCTCGCCGACATCGGCGGTGACCTGCACCTCGACATTGGTGATCAGCCGGCCCTCCGGGTTCAGAAGGGTGAGGGTGGTGCGGCCCGGCGCACGGCCCAGGACGTAGATCGACGTCTCCGACAAGGTCGAGATGTCGGCGATGCCCGGGTTGGCGATCGAGAGTTCCGCAAATGGGGTGTCGCTTTCCACGACGACCGCCTTGTTCATTGGCACCTTCAGCGCTCGCTGAATGGTACCGCCCTGAATGCGCAGGACTTCTGCCTGCGCGATGCCCGGTGCGATTGCTGCGGGCACCGCAGGTAGGGCGACGGCAAGGCCCATCAGACCCGCCCGAAGTAGCGTCTTGACTGTCATAGTGACCTGCCTCTTGTCACGAATGTAAGGCGGGTCTTTTCGCCCGCATGTGTGCGCACAGTGCCCTTGTTCCCGTTTTCGATCAATAATCAGCGGCTTGTGGGGCAACGCTTATGTAGTTGTGAAGCAACACACGCGGCGGCGCTCCCATCTCTGGGGGGCGCGCGGCGGCCAACCTCACGATGTGGGGGTGTCGTTGGGCGCGGTGCGGGCAGAGACGGCCGCGCGGTGTTGCACGCCGCGGCACCGTACGGTGGCTTCACCACGATTTTGCCATTCCTGACGATATCCTCCCGCCAGTGAACCGACGCGTCAGGTTGGGAGGAAAGGATGCCAGTCTTGCAAAGGGCGCTTTTGGGGCGGGCTCGCCGCGTGGCTCGCTGCGCGCGGGGCATGCTCCTGATCCTTCTCGCCGTCTTCTTCGCGCTCCCGGCGCCGGGCATGGCCATGGGATCCGCGCCCGACCGCATTCTGTTCGTTGGTCGTGCCTTCGACATGAGCCCGGGCATCATGCGCCATGTGGGCAATCTCGCGGCCGCCTCCTACCGTTTCGACACGCCAGCGGTCGGCGTGCCGTTCTATGCTGAGACCCCGCCAGATCTCGACCGGGTCGAAGGCGCCCTTGCATCGTTCAGGCCCGTCGTCGTGGTGATCTCCGCGTTTGAGGAGCCCCACGGCTGGCTGGGGCAGGATCGGGCCCTGCGGGACAACCTGACGCGTGTCGCCAACACCGCCGTGTCGAGCGGCGCCCGAGTGTTGCTGCTGGCGCATCCGCCGACCAAGCCGGGCCGGCCGGTGGGCTTTGGGGCCAAGATCCGCCGGATCGAAGCGGTGACGGCCGATGTCGCGCGGGACACTGGTGCCACGCTTGTGCGGACCGGGGCGTTCTTCGGCGCGATCCCGGTGCAGGACCGCATGTCGCTCTATCATGAGCGCGGCTATGCGTTCTCAAGGCAGGGACAGCGCGCGATTGCGCTGACGATTGCGATGGGTCTCGGCCTCGATGTCCGGTCGTTGACCTATCAGGGCGCCGATGAGCCGCCGCTGCCGGCGTGGATCGACCTAGCCGAGGATTGGGCCGTTGCCACCGGGCTCCGGCCGCCGCCGCTGGTGCCGCGGCCCTAGGTTTGGCGCATCAGCGCACGAAAAAAAGGGCGCCCTGCGGGACGCCCTTTTGCTGTTCACAGTCGGATCAGGCCAGTTCGGCGGCCATGCCCTTTTCCTTGGCGAGGTCCTGCATCCGGTCCTGCAGCTTCTCGAAGGCGCGCACCTCGATCTGGCGAATGCGCTCGCGGCTGACGTTGTAGACGCCCGACAGATCCTCGAGCGTCACCGAGGGTTCGGTCAGCCGCCGCTGGGTCAGGATGTCCTTCTCGCGGTCGTTCAGCACGTCCATCGCCTGGGCCAGAAGCTCGCGGCGCAGGTTCAACTCGTCCGCTTCGGCATAGGCCTCGGCCTGGTTGGCGTCTTCGTCTTCCAGCCAGTCCTGCCACTGGGCGGAGCTATCATCGTCCGACCCGATGGTGGCGTTGAGCGACGCGTC
>JBCDGG010000083.1:0-23387 GCA_038757905.1 Pseudomonadota bacterium
CCGCGCGCCGAACCGATCCGCGATTGCGGAGAAGATCGGCTGGCCGATCCCCCAGGCAAGGTTCTGGATCGCGATGGCCAGCGAAAACTCCGACCGCAGCCAGCCGAACTCGTCGGCGATCGGGATCTGGAACACGCCGAAGGAGGACCGGATCGCGAAGCTGACGATGACCATGAGGCACCCGGCCACGAGAACCGGGGTCATGAGGGCTGCGGGAGGGGCGGTGCGTTCCATGCGCCCACCCAAAGCATTGCCGCTGCATCGGAGCAAATGAGTTTAATTGATCGCTCGCTTAACCGATCCTTATGTGTCGACCGATGTCGCGATGCAGATTGCGTGCTGCGCCGCGCCGCACTACGTCCGATGCGTGGCAACAAGGATGTCCGATGCGCGCGCCCATCTTCGAAGCTTCGCTGCACGATGCGGCGCTCTATCCCCAGATTTGGCGCATCGCGCTCGGTATCCTGCTGACGCTCTTCATGTGGATGGGGGCCACCGCCCTGATCCTGGCGGGGGCCACCGCATGGGTCGCCGCGCAGGAAGGCGCGTTCGGGGTTCTGCCGTTTCTCAACTCGCTGTCTGTTCCAGATACGCCGGTCAAGGTTGTGCTGATCCTGTCGACGTTCTCCGGCCTTGCCGCTGGCGCGGTCGTCTCGGCGGCGGCGCTGCACTTCCGCGGTCCCGGCTCGCTCCTCGGCCCGTGGGAGGATTGGCGGCGCGGGTTCTTCACGGCGCTTGCAGCACTGGCGGTGGCCTATGGCGGGCTCACGCTCCTCACCTTTCCGCTCGATCCGCCCGTCCCGAACCTGCCCCTGGGTCAATGGCTGATCTGGCTGCCGCTCGCGCTGCCGTTTCTGTTCCTCCAGATCAGCGCGGAGGAGCTGTTTTTCCGCGGCTACCTTCAACAGCAGCTCGCGGCGCGGTTTGCCAGCCGGGTCGTGTGGATGTGGATCCCGTCGGTGGTGTTTGCGGTGCTCCATACAAGCCCGCAGGCCGGGGCGAACCTGCCGCTGGTGCTGCTCGCGGCGTTCACCTTTGCCCTGGTGGCGGCGGATCTGACGGAGCGTACCGGCTCCCTCGGCGCGGCGATGGGCCTGCATTTCGGCAACAACTTCTTCGGTGTGTTCATCACCTCGTCGACCGGGTCCATCACCGGGCTGTCGCTCTTTCAGTCGCAGACCGATATCGGGCAGACCGGGATTCAGAGCCTCGGCATGGCCGGCGCCGTTCTGCTGATGCTGGCCGTCTGGGCGGTGACGGTCCGCCTGCTCGACGAGTGAGGGGCGCCATGCGCTCCGGTTTGCAATCCCTGTCCTGCCCGCTTATGTGAGCGCGGTATTCGCGAGGCCGCGTATGAACTGGATCTCCAACTACGTCCGTCCGAAGATCAACTCGCTGTTTTCACGGCGCGAGATGCCGGAGCACTTGTGGACCAAGTGTTCCGAATGCGGGACAATGCTGTTTCACCGCGAGCTGGCGCAAAACCTGAACGTCTGCACCAATTGCGGCCACCATATGGCGCTGACGCCGCGCGCGCGGTTCGCGACCCTGTTCGACGGTGGCGCCTTTGCCGAAGTGCCCGTGCCGGAGCCCACCTCCGACCCGCTGCATTTCCGCGACAGCAAGCGCTACACCGACCGGATGAAGACGGCCCAGCGCGACACGGGGGAGCGCGAGGCGATGCTGGTGGCACAGGGCGAACTGGGCCGTACCGCAATCGTCGCCGCGGCTCAGGACTTCTCGTTCATGGGCGGCTCGATGGGCATGTATGTCGGCAATGCCGTCGTCGCCGGGGCGGATCGGGCGCGCGAGATGGGGCGCCCGTTCATCCTGTTCTCTGCCGCGGGCGGCGCGCGGATGCAGGAGGGGATCCTGTCCCTCATGCAGATGCCCCGGACCACCGTCGCGATCGAGATGCTGCGCGAAGCCGGGCTGCCCTATATCGTCGTGCTGACGCATCCCACGACCGGCGGCGTGACGGCAAGCTATGCCATGCTGGGTGATGTGCATATCGCCGAGCCCAACGCCCTGATCTGCTTTGCCGGCCCCCGTGTGATCGAGCAGACGATCCGCGAAAAGCTGCCCGAGGGCTTCCAGCGGGCGGAGTATCTGCTCGACCATGGCATGCTCGACCGGGTAACCCAGCGGCGCCAGTTGCGCGACGAGTTGATCGTGCTGACCCGGCAACTCATGGGTCTGCCGCCCGCCGTGATCGCGGACTTGCCGCCACCGTCGGAACTGCCCACGCCCGAACCGGCCGCCGAGCCCGAAGAGACCTGGCCGGACGACGCTGAAACCGCCCCCCCAGAACCGGCAGAGCCCCGCCCATGAACGCGCCGAATTATGGTGTGACCAGCGATGCGCTGCTGCATCGCATGACCGAGTTGCACACCCGCAAGATCGACCTGTCGCTCGACCGGTCGTTCCGTTTGCTGGCGGATCTGGGCGATCCCCATACCCGGGTGCCCCCGGTCGTGCATATCGCCGGGACCAACGGCAAGGGATCGACCCTCGCCATGATCCGGGCTGGCCTCGAAGGCGCGGGGGAGGAGGTGCACACCTACACCTCGCCGCATCTGGTGCGCTTTCACGAGCGGATCGTGGTGCGCGGCGCGCCGATCGGGGAACCGGCGCTTGTCGATATCCTGTCGCGCACGCTTGAGGCCAACGGCGACGAACCGATCACCCAGTTCGAGGCAACCACCTGCGCGGCGTTTCTGGCCTATGCCGAAACGCCGGCCGATACGCTTCTGCTGGAGGTTGGGCTGGGCGGGCGTGCGGATACGACCAATGTCGTCGAAGCGCCCCGGCTCTGCGTGATCACCCCGGTCGACATGGATCATCAGTCTTTTCTTGGCGAGTCGCTGGCCCTGATCGCGGGCGAGAAGGCGGGCATCCTGAAACGCCATGTCCCCTGCGTGGTCGCCCGCCAGCGGGAGGAGGCGCTGGCCGTCATCGAAGCCCGTGCCGAGCGACTTGGCGTCCCTCTGATGGTGCACGGTCAGCATTGGCACGTCTGGACGGAACGCGGCCGGCTGGTGTTCCAGGACGAGCGCGGATTGCTGGATCTGCCCCTGCCGGTCCTGCCCGGCCCGCACCAGATCGAGAACGCAGGGACGGCCCTTGCCGCCCTGCGCGCGCTTGGGCACGGCGAAGATGCCTGCGCGGCGGCTCTGCAGAATACCGTCTGGCCCGCGCGCATGCAGCGCCTCGCTTCCGGGCCCCTCCCCGCGCGCCTGCCCGATGGCGAGCTTTGGCTGGATGGCGGCCACAATCCGCATGCGGCCACGGCCATGGCCGCGACGATCCGGGAACGGGCCGCCGAAACCGGCGACAGGCGTCCGCTGTACCTTGTCTTCGCATTGCAGGGGGCGCGGGATGCCGCCGCGGTTCTGGCGCCGTTCGTTGGCCTGGCGGACCATCTGATCGCCGTGCCCGTGCCGGATGAGCCCGCAAGCCACGACCCGGAGGGTCTGGCGAGTATCGCCCGGGGCATCGGCATCTCGGCCGCGCCCGCCGACGACGTGGAAACCGCCTTGCAGGACATCCGCCGGTCAGAGCCCCGCGCCCGGGTTCTGATCTTCGGGTCGCTCTACCTCGCCGGGGATGTGCTGTCCCGCCAGGAGCAGGGCTGAACCTCCGCACTTGCGAGATCTGCCTGCGCCGCGGACGGACCCGCCCACCTTCGCGTTCGCTGCGAATCGCGTTTGACCGATTCGCAGGTTTACGCTAGATCTTGTATCAGGCCTTCGGATCACCCCGCCTGCCAGCGGATACTGCGATATATGGTGGTCAGAATGTGGGGGAGAGACAGATGAAGCGGCTCAATTCGCTGCCTAGCACGTCAGAATTGCGATCCTCCCCCGTGCCGATGCTGAGCCGGCCCCATTGCTGCGCTGCCCTCACAGCAGGCTGCGGGCCGGGCACAGTTCCTCGTGGGACGTCGTGACGCGCTGAGACCCCAACCTCGGCCATGACACCCCGGACAGCGCCCGCCTTACCCAAGAGGCGGGCGCATTTTTCTTCCGAGCCGCGTTGATGACCCGCCCCATCCGTCCTGGGCCGGGCGTGCCTCTCGCGCGGCCTTTGCGGGCATATCGCGGCAGGTGTTGAATGGGCGCCGGCGTCTAGGCGCGCTCCGCGGCCCAGCCGTCGGCCTGCATCTCGCGCAGGCGGCTTGCCGTGCGCTCGAACTCAAAGCTCCCCTCGCCCTCCAGATACAAGAACTCCGGCAGGGCGGCCGCCGAGCAGATCAGGCGCACCTTGGCCTCGTAAAGGGCGTCGATCAGGGTCACGAAGCGCCGCGCCTCGTTGAAATTGCTGCGTCCGAGCTGTGGGATATCGGTCAGCACCAGCACGCGCACGGCGTCGGCGACGGCGAGGTAATCGGCCGGCCCCAGGGCCCGGCCGCAGAGATCGAAGAACCCCGCCCGGGCTACGCCGTTGCGGAAGGCCGGAAGCTCCACATCACGGCCCTGGACGCGCAGAACCAGAGGATGCGGCTCACCGTCCAGAAGCTCATCCCAGAGCGCGTTGATCGCATCGCGTGCGGCGTGATCGTTCGGCGTGAAGTAGACAGGGCTGCCAGCCAGCCGCCCCTGCCGGTAGTCCTGCGCCGAGACCAGTTCCAGCACCTCCATATGGGTCTCGATCAAGGCGATGAAGGGCAGAAAGATCTCGCGGTTCAACCCATCCTTGTAGAGGTCTGGCGGCGGGCGGTTCGACGTGGTCACAACCGTCACGCCGGCATCGAACATCCGGTCGAAGAGCCGCCCCACGATCATGGCGTCCGCCACATCGGTGATCTGCATCTCGTCGAAGCAAAGCAGTTCGACATGGGTGACGATGTCGGTCGCGACGGGGAGAATGGCATCGTCCACCCCGGTCTTGCGCGCTTCGTGCAACGCCGCATGGACCTCCTGCATGAAGGCGTGGAAGTGAACGCGGCGCTTCCGTTCGACAGGCGCGGCCTCGAAGAACAGGTCCATCAGCATGGACTTGCCGCGCCCGACGCCGCCCCAAAGATACACCCCCGGGATCGGTTCCGGAGCGGGCGCCTTGCCAAAGAGGCTGCGGAGGCCGCCCGACTTTGGCGGTGGTCGGTTCAGGAACGCGTGCCGGATCCTGTCGAGCGGCTCGACGGCGCGAGCCTGGGCGGGGTCGGGCTTCAGCAGACCGCGTGCGATCCGGTCGGCAAGCAGATCTTTCATGGAGAGGGCGGGGGCATCCATCATCTTACCCCTCTAGTGTGCGCCCAGGCCGAAGAAAAGCGGCGCGCATATGGCGACGCGATCGGGCTTAAAGCTCTATTCAGCTTCTATGCGGCATTCTGCCCCTGCTTTGACCGCCCGCGAGCAGGAGGCCCCCATCCATGGATCTGACGGACAGGCTCGCCGCCGAACGCCGCGGACGCCTCGCGGCCGAGCGCCTGCTGGAGCTCAAAAGCAGGGAGCTGTTCGAGGCCAATCGCAAGCTGTCGCAGCATGCCCTGTCGCTCTCCGGGCAGATTATCGAGCAGCGGGGCGAGACGGAGCGACTGAAGGAGCATACCGCGCAGGTTCAGGCCGATCTGCAGCGCGCCGAACACCATGTGGAGGTTGTGGAACGCCGTCTTTGGGATTCGGTCGAGACGATCACGGACGGCTTCGCGGTTTTCGATGCCGAAGACCGGCTGATCGCCGCCAACACGGCGTGGCTCTCGATCTACGGCTATTCCGAGCATATCGGGCCGGGCACCCTTTACCTTGAGGTGCTGCGCATCGCGATCGACGAGGGATATGTCGATCTGCAGGGCAGCGCGCCTGGCGCGTGGATCGGCTCCATGCTGGAGCGCTGGGATGCGCTGACGCCCACCGAACCGCTTGAAATGCTGCTGACCTCGGGCCAATGGTACCGGCTGGTGGACCGGCGCTCCCGCGATGGCGACATGGTGTGCCTGGCGCAGAACATCACCGGGCTGAAAGAACGCGAGCGCGAGTTGAAGGAGGCCAGCCACCGGGCCGAGGCCGCGAACCGAGCGAAGTCGGCCTTTCTCGCCAATATGAGCCACGAGTTGCGCACGCCGATGAACGGCGTGGTGGCAATGGCCGAGATGCTCCTCGAAACCGAGATGGAAGATGAGCAGCGACTGTACGTGTCGACCATCAAGTCGTCGGGCGAGGCGCTGCTCGAAATCATCAACCACGTCCTCGACTTTTCGAAGATGGAGGCCGAGCGTCTGGTGTTGCGGCCCGAGGCCTTCGATCTGGAGCGCCTGCTGCACGAGGTTGTCACCCTTCTCGGCCCCACGGCGCGCGACAAGAACCTCGGCCTGCACGTGGACTACGATCTGTTCTCGCCGACATGGCTGGTCGGCGACGCGATGCGCATTCGCCAGATCATGATCAACCTGGTCGGCAATGCCGTGAAGTTCACCGAATCCGGTCATGTCCTTATTCGCGTCATCGGCTATGAGGCGACGGAGGGCGGCTGGAGCCTGCACATCACTGTCGAAGACACCGGGATCGGAATCCCTGCGGACATGCAGGAGCATATCTTCGGCTCCTTCGCCCAGGTCGAAAGCGAGAAGAACCGCAAGTTCGAGGGCACCGGCCTCGGCCTCGCCATCACGCGGGAACTTGTGGTGCTCATGAACGGTGACATCTGGGTTGAATCCGAACCGGGCGAGGGCGCCTGCTTTGGCTTCCGGATCACGCTGGCCGCGGCGGAGCCGGTCGAGACGCTACTGCCGCGTGTCGACACCACCATCGGCCAGGCGCTGGTGGTCGCGCCCGAGGGGCACGAGGCCATCATCCTGTGCCGCCAGCTGGCACAACTCGGCCTCGACGTGGCGCACGCCACCAGCGGCAGCGAGGCGCTCAAGATGGTCCAGTCCGACGTGCGCCCGCAGATCACGGTGATCGACGATTCTCTGACCGATACCACCGGCTGCGCCCTGGCCGCGGCCCTGCAGGAGGCGCATTGCCGTTCGGCACGCCTGCTCGTGTGCAATGCCAATCAGGACGCGGCGCGCGCTATGGCACAATCGCCCGACAGCGCACCGCCGAAGGGCATTCACGCAGTCCTGACACGGCCCATGTTGCGGCGCGATCTGTTCGAGGCGATGGCGCGCCTGCCGGATGTCACGGCGTCGTCCGCCCCGGATGCGCCCTCGTCGGATGCGCCGCCCGCCGAAACGACGGCACCAGGAACGGGCGTGGCAGACGCTCAGAGCCCCGACGCGCCCTTGCCTGATACGTCTGCCCCCGACATGCCCGCCGCCGCTGCAACGGTCCCGGAAACGCCGGTTCTTGAACCAGCCGCTGAGGTTGCGTCGGCTCAGGAACCAGCAGCCGTCGACCCGCCGGCGGTGGAGCATCTTGCGCCAGTGGCGGGCCTTGGGGCCGCGTCCATGGCGGAAGCGGTCACCGGGGTGGACCCATCGGGCAAGCCCGGCACGGGAACGCCAGCCGATGTCATGGCTTCCCATCCGCCGCACGCTTCTCCGCCCCCGCTGGCGGAGGAGAGCACGCCGCCCGCGCCCAGGCCCGAGGCGGTCACGCCCGCGCCGCCGTTGGCCGATGCCGACGCACCGGGCGCGCCGCCGCCTGCGGAGAGCGTACCGGCGGAGATTGCCGAACAGAGCCAAGCCCAGCTCTCGCCGCCTGACGGCCGCGGGGGCCCTGACCATGCGTCGATCACGCGGATTCCGACTGCGTCGACCCCGCCGGAGCCTTCCGCCGTGCCCGTTCCGCCCGGCACGCCGGCGGCCGCGCCCGCGCCCTCGGGCGATGCGTCCCCCCGCCCGATGCGCGTCCTGGCGGCGGAGGACAACAAGACGAACAGGTTCGTGCTCGACAAGCTGCTCGCCCCGCTCCAGATCGATCTGCACTTTGCGGTCGACGGTCAGGATGCTGTCGAGAAGCACGCCGAGCTCCACCCGGATCTGATCCTGATGGACATCTCGATGCCCCGTCTCGACGGCAAGGACGCAGCCCGCGCCATCCGTGCGCACGAGGCCGAAACCGGGGATACTGGCTCCAGACGGGTGCCCATCGTGGCGATGACCGCGCACGCGCTGCAGGGCGACAAGGAGGAGATCCTGGCCAGCGGGATCGACCTCTACATGACAAAACCGCTGAAACGCGCCCAGGTCACGGCCCATATCCTGGAGCATTGTCCGGCGCATTGCCTGAACCCGCAAGGCGACGCTGCGCTCTCTGCCGTCTGACAGGCAGAGCCGGACGCACCGCCAAACCCGCCAGCGCGACCCGTTCGGACACACCGTGACCCGCCTCGCGCGCTGGGCCCCGCGCACCACCCGCGAAGGTCCGGCCGCGCCATGTCAGCGGGACCGGAGGCCGCGTGCATTCAGGGGCGGGCAAGTCACAGCGAAGCGTCTCCAGCGGCGCTCGCACAATGGTCCCTGCGGATCAGAGCGGCGCCCTTATCCGACGCTTCACTCCCCGGGACCGGAGCGGCTCCTTCTCCGGACGCTGCCGCACGCAACGCCCCGCACGGCCCCGCAACGCGTGTGCGGGACGCCCTGCCCGCGCTTGGCTTGTGTATCTACGCCGCCTGTCCGGTGGCTTCTTCCCGGCGCAGAAACACCGGGCGATCCGGTTCCGAAAGGTCCGGTGCGAAGGCATAGCCGCCCGTGTCGAACGCCGTCAGGCTCTGCGGGTCGGTCAGCCGGCGCTCGACGATGAAGCGCGCCATGGCGCCGCGCGCCTTCTTGGCAAAGAAGCTGACGATCTTGGGCCCGCCCGGCTTGTCTTCCATGAAGACCGGCGTGACGATCCGCAGGCCCAGCGCGGCCACGTCCACGGCACCGAAGTATTCCTGGCTTGCGCAGTTCACGAGCACATCGGATCGGGTGGCCTCGGCCTGAGCGCGCAGGGCTTTGGCGATCCGGTCGCCCCAATACCGGTAGAGATCCGGCCCGCGCCGCGTCTTGAGGCGCGATCCCATCTCCAGACGGTAGGGCTGAATGCCGTCGAGCGGCCGCAATAGGCCGTAGAGCCCGGACAGAATGCGCAGGTGGTCCTGCGCCCAGTGAAGCGCATCGGCATCGAGCGTCCGCGCCTCCAGCCCCATAAAAGTGTCGCCTGCAAAGGCCAGCGCCGCAGGGCGAAGCGCCTCCTGCTCCGGGTCTGCCTCGAAGGCGGCGAACCGTCCCTTGTTGAGCTTCGCCAGGTCGGCCGAAATGTCCATCAGCTTCTGCAATTGCGGCTTGGACAGCCGGCCGGCCGCCTTTGCCAGCTTGATGGCGTCTTCCTGAAATGCGGGTGCGGTGAGGGTGAGGCCCGGAACCTCGCTCCAATCCAGACGCTTGGCGGGTGAAATCACAACGAGCATGGCACATCTCCTGTTCACCCCAAGATATGTGCGGGAAGAGGCGCGTCCACCCCTACCCGTGCTCATCCAGCACAGAGAGGATGCGCGCCGCGAACCGCTCGGCTTTCTGCGCGTCCATGCCGGGCACGCGCGCCAACTCGTCGAGCGTGGCGGGCCGCCGTTCGACGATCCGGCGCAGGGTGGTGGAGTTGATCGAAAGGTACTTGCCGGTGCCCTCGTCCCCGCGGGCGAGATCGCGCGTCGCCTCCGCCAGCCGGTCGTAGAGCGCTGCGGCGCCGGTGCCCGCCAGCTTGCGGCGGCTGGGATGCATCGCCTCGGCCTGCTCGCCGGCCCCGTCCCCCGCGATGACGCTCAGGAACGCCGCGCCGTAGCGCTCCAGCTTCTTCGCGCCGACACCGCCGATGCGGGCCATCTCGTCCAGCGTTCTGGGCCGCGTCTCGGCCATTTCGATCAACGTGCGGTCCGGGAAGACGATGTAGGCGGGGCCGCCGGCGGCTTCGGCGAGAGCCCGGCGCTTGGCCTTCAGCGCGGAGAGGAGCGGGGCGTCCTCCTCCGACACAAGCGCTTTCACATGCGGCCGCGCCGGGGCGCGCGTGATTGCGTCCTGTCTGAGGGTGATGGCCGCCTCGCCGCGCAGGATCGGCCGCGCGGCGTCGGTCATCCTCAGGGCGCCGTGGCGCTCGGGATCGGGGCGCATCAGATCGTGGCCCATCATCTGGCGTAGGATGGCCTGCCATTGCCGCTTGTCCCACTGCCTGCCGACCCCGAAGGTCGGCAGGCTTTCGTGGCCCCGCGCGCGCACCTTCTCTGTCTCGATGCCCAACAGGATGTCGATCAAGTGGCCGGAGCCGAACCACTCGCCCGTGCGCAGCGCGGCGGACAGCGCCATGCGGACCGGCGTGGTGCCGTCGAACGTGTCGGGCGGGGTATCGCAGAGGTCGCAATTGCCGCAGGGATCGGCGAGGCTCTCGCCGAAGTACGCCAACAACTGGCGGCGCCGGCATCCCAGGGCCTCGGCCAGCCCGAGCAGCGCGTTCAGCCGCCCATGGTCGGCAGCCTTGCGCTCGGGCGGTGCCAGCCCCTCGTCGATCTGCGAGCGCCGCAGCCGGATGTCGTCCGGGCCGTAGAGCGTGAGGGTTTCGGCGGGGGCGCCGTCCCGCCCGGCGCGTCCGATCTCCTGATAATACGCCTCGATCGACTTGGGCAGATCGGCATGGGCCACCCAGCGGATGTCGGGCTTGTCCACGCCCATACCGAAAGCGACCGTCGCGACGACGATCAACTCGTCCTCGCGCTGGAAGGCGGCCTCCACCTCGCGGCGCGCGTCCGCGTCCATCCCCCCGTGGTAGGACAGGGCCTTCTGCCCCGCTTCGCGCAGGGCCTGCGCGAGCGTCTCCGTCTTGGCCCGGGTGCCGCAATACACAATGCCGGACCGCCCCCGCCGCGCCCCCGCGAAGGACAGGATCTGCGCCCGGGGCGAGGATTTCGGCGAGAACGCGAGGTGAATGTTCGGCCGGTCGAAGCCGTGCAGAAACACCCGGGGTGCCGTGTCTCCAAAGAGCCGCGACACGATCTCGTCGCGGGTTTCGGTGTCCGCGGTGGCGGTGAAGGCAGCGAGCGGCACGTCGAGCGCGCGGCGCAACGCCCCGATCCGCAGGTAATCGGGGCGGAAGTCGTGCCCCCACTGGCTGACGCAATGGGCCTCGTCGACGGCGATCAGGCGCACCCCGGCGCGTTTCAACACCCGGTCCATGGCCCCGGAGGCGAGGCGCTCGGGCGCAAGATAGAGCAGTTTCAGCCGGCCCTCGTCGAGCGCGCGCCAAACCTCGTCGGTCTCGTCCTCGGTGTTGCCGGAGGTCAAGGCGCCTGCCTCTACTCCGGCTTCGCGCAGGCTGCGCACCTGGTCGCGCATCAGGGCGATCAGCGGCGAAATGACAAGGGTGACCCCGTCACGGCAAAGCGCGGGCAGCTGATAGCACAGCGACTTGCCGCCCCCGGTGGGCATGATCGCCAGCGCATCCTGGCCGGCGCAAACGGCCTCGATGATCTCGGCCTGGCCCGGGCGAAAGGCGTCGAAGCCGAAGACGCTGCGCAGAACGGCGGCGGGCTCCGCCCCCATCGCCTCAGCGCAGGCCGAAGACGGTGGGCAGGATGATGTCCCGCAGCGCGATCACGATGAGGAACGCCACGAGCGGCGCAAGATCGAGGGGGCGGGTGTCGGGCAGGATGCGCCGGATCGGCTGATACACCGGTTCCAGTAGGCGGTTCAGCCCTTCCCAGATCTGCCCCACCACCGGCTGACGATAGTTCAGCACGTTGAAGCTGATCAGCCAGCTCATGATGATGTGGATGATCATGATGAAGAAGACCGCGCTGAGGATAAGTTGCAGGATCTCGTAAATGGCAAACATCGCGTGGCCTCTCTGCGGGACGTGTCGTGCGGGCAGAGGTAGGACGCGGAGCGCTGCGGTGCAACCGGTTGCCCTGCGTCGGGTAGCGACGGTGCGTGAAACGGCCCATTCCGCCGGTCGTGTGACGGGGCGTTCCGCTTGACGGGTGCGCCGCGCCACGCCACCTGAGCGGGCAGATTGGAGCCGACATGTACCCCGTTGTTCGCCTCGCGAAGGAATTCATCCGCCACCGCAACGCTGCCCCGCTCTCCCTGACGGGCGAGCACCGCAGCACGCATCTGTGCTGGCCGTGGGATATCGACCCGTTCCTGGAGCTCAACAACGGCCGCATCCTGACGCTGAACGATCTTGGCCGCTTCCTGCTGTTCCGACGGATCGGCGTGATCGGCATCATGCGTCAGCGCGGCTGGGTTGGGACGATCGCGGGCGTTTCCGTGCGCTACCGGCGCCGTCTTCGCATGTTCGACCGCTACGAGCTCCGCTCGCGCATCGTGTGTTGGGACGAGCGGTTCGTCTATTGCGAGCAAAGCGCGTGGGCCCGCGGCGAATGCACCTCCCACGTATTGCTGCGCATGGCGCTCACCTCGGCGGAGGGCATCGTTCCGACGCGGATCCTGGCGGAAGCCTTGGAGGTCGACCCGGCCGGCCCGCCGTGCCCGGACTGGATCGCGGCTTGGATCGAGGCGGATGCTCGGCGCCCCTGGCCTCCGATGCAGGACAGCGCCCCCGTTGAAGCCCTTGCCAAGGCCGGTTAAGCCGGGCGTATGACCACGCCCGATCCCGTTGACCTGACCGCCGAACTCGTCCGCTGCCCGTCCGTTACGCCGGAAGAAGCGGGCGCGCTGGGCGTGCTGGAATCCCGCCTCGCCGCCGCCGGCTTTGAATGCACGCGTGTCAATCGCGGCAAGGTGCAGAACCTCTTTGCACGGTGGGGCGAGAGGGGCCACCCGCGCACCTTCGGGTTCAACGGCCATATCGACGTGGTGCCCATCGGCGATGCTGCCGCCTGGACGGTCGATCCCTTCGGCGGCGCGCAATCGGGTGGCCGCCTGTGGGGGCGCGGCGCGGTCGACATGAAGTCTGGCGTGGCCGCATATGTGTCCGCCGCGATTGCCTTCGTGCAGTCCACACCGCCGGAGGGGGCGCTGATCCTTGCCATCACCGGCGACGAGGAAGGCGATGCCATCGACGGCACGGTTGCCTTGTTGGACTGGATGGATGCCGAGGGCGAAGCGATGCAGGTCTGCCTTGTGGGCGAGCCCACAAGCCGCGAGGCGCTGGGCGACACGATCAAGATCGGGCGCCGCGGCTCCATGTCGGCATGGTTCGAGGCCGAGGGGGTGCAGGGCCACGTGGCCTATCCCCACCGCGCCCGCAACCCGGTGACGGCGATTGCGGCGCTGGCCCATACCCTTGCCACAACCAAGCTGGACGACGGAACGGAGCACTTCGATCCTTCGACCCTCGCGCTCACCTCGCTCGACACAGGCAACCGCGCGACGAACGTGATCCCGGCCACCTGCCGGGCAGCCGTGAACATCCGGTTCTGCGATCTCCACACTTCGGCATCGCTGGAGGCCTGGCTCGCCGAGGAAGCCGCCCGCGTCGCTGCATCCACGGGCGTGACGATCACCCACCGGATCAAGGTTTCGGGCGAGGCGTTCCTGACGCCGCCAGGGCCATTGTCGGAGTTTGTGGCCCAGGCGGTGGAGGCCGAAACGGGCCGCGCGCCCGAGCTGTCCACCAGCGGGGGCACGTCGGACGCGCGGTTCGTCAAGCGGCATTGCCCGGTGGTGGAGTTTGGCCTGACGGGCGCGTCCATGCACCAGGTCGACGAGTACGCCGAGGTGGCAGAGATCCGCGCGCTGGAGCGGATCTATACCCGGATCCTGACGGGCTGGTTCGCATGAGCTGGGAGATCGCCGAGGCGGAGGGCGCGGCCGATCTGGCGCAGTGTTTCGCCCTGCGCCACGCGGTGTTCTGCGTGGAACAGGGTGTGGCGGAGGAGATCGAGCGGGACGGCAAGGACGCCGCCGCCCGGCACCTGCTGGCCCGGGTCGATGGCGTACCCGCCGGCACCCTGCGCCTGCGCGTGGTCGACGACGCGATGAAGCTGGAGCGGGTCTGCGTCTCGGCCGAGGCGCGCGGCACGGGCGTCGGGGCGGCGCTGACGCGCGCTGCGCTTGCGGTGGCGGTGGAGACGCCGGGCGTGCGCGAGGCCAAGCTCGGGGCGCAGGTCGACGTTGTCGCCTTCTACGAACGGCTCGGATTCGCGGCCCATGGCCCCGAATACGTCGAAGCCGGGATCCTGCACCGCGACATGACATGTGCCCTGCCGGCGGTGTAGGCCGCCCGAGGGGCGCCGCGTGAGGCGCGCGCATCTGATCGTCATGGTGAAGGAGCCGCGCCCCGGACGGGTCAAGACCCGCCTGGCCGCCGGGATCGGCACGGTGGCGGCCGCGCACTGGTTCCGCCGGCATGCCCTGCGTCTGCTGGCCCGGCTGGAGGACCCGCGCTGGACGTTGCTGCTTGCAGTGTCCCCGGATCGCGCGGGGCTGGCGTCGCGCGTTTGGCCCGCGCATCTGCCCCGCATTCCACAAGGGCCCGGCGATCTGGGAGACCGGATGGGACGTCTTCTGCGCGTCTGCCCGACGGGGCCGGTGCTCATTTGCGGGGCCGATATCGCCGGGTTGGAGCGGCGCCATATCGCCCGCGGTTTCGCCGCCCTCGGCCGCGCACCCGCGGTGCTCGGCCCGGCGACCGATGGCGGTTATTGGGCAATCGGGCTGCGGCGGACCGCGGCGGTGCCCGCGGGGATCTTTGCCGGTGTGCGCTGGTCGACGGCGCATGCGCTTCAGGACACGCTGGCGACCTTGCCGCCTGGCACCGCGCTGATCGACACGCTGTCCGATATCGACACCGTCGCCGATCTGCCGCGGCGGCACATGCGCTGAAACCCGCCATGCGGTGGCATTCGACAGGCAACGGGGCGCGTGCTACCTCGCGCCCATGGCAGACCTCCCCACCAAAGCGCAGATCCTGGACTGGATCTCCGACAACCCGACGCAGACCACCAAGCGGGACATCGCGCGGGCGTTCGGCATCAAGGGTGCCGCCCGCATCGATCTGAAACGGATTCTGCGCGAGTTGGAAGACGAAGGGCATCTGGACAAGCGCAAGGGCCAGTATCGCGATCCCGACAAGCTGCCGCCGGTCACCGTGGCACAGGTCGCCGCGCCCGATGCCGATGGCGATCTCTTTGCCCGCCCGATGGAGTGGCACGGCGAGGGGCCCGAGCCCGTGATCCTGCTGATCTCCCGCGACGGCGAGCCCGCCCTCGGCGAGGGCGACCGCGTGCTGCTGCGGCTGCAGGCGGTGAGCGGTTTGGATCACCAGTACGAAGGGCGCCTGATCCGCAAGATCGGAAGCAGCCCGCGCACTATCCTTGGCATTTATCGCGCCGCTCCGGGCGTGTCTTCGGAGGGTGGCGGGCGTATCACGCCCATCGACAAGGGATCGGACCGGGAGTGGCTCGTGCCGTCGGGCAATACCGGCGGTGCAAGGGATGGCGAGCTGGTCGAGGCGGAACAGGCGGGCCCCAAGGCGCGCTTGGGGTTGCCGAAGGCGCGTATCACGACGCGTCTGGGCGATCCGTCCGGGCCGAAGGCGGTGTCGCTCATCGCGATCCACCAGCACGGCATTCCCGGTGTGTTCCCCGATGCCGCGATCGAGGAAGCCGATGGCATGAGACCCGCTGGGTTGAAGGGCCGCGAGGACCTGCGCGATCTGCCCCTGATCACCATCGACCCGTCGGACGCGCGCGACCATGACGACGCCGTCTATGCCCATGCCGATACGGAGGCGGACAACGACGGGGGGCATGTGGTCTGGGTCGCGATTGCCGACGTGGCGCATTACGTCCGCCCGGGCACGGCGCTCGACCGTGAGGCCCGGACACGCGGCAACTCCACCTACTTCCCGGACCGGGTCGTGCCAATGCTGCCCGACCGGTTGTCGGGCGATCTGTGCTCGCTGCATGAGGGGGTTCCGCGCGCCACCATTGCCGTGCGGATGCGCCTGTCGGCCGAGGGCGATGTGATCGGCTCCAGCTTTCATCGCGGGCTGATGCGGTCGGCGGCGTCGCTGTCCTACGAACAGGTGCAGATGGCGCTGGACGGGGCGCCCGACGACAAGACGGGGCCCCTGCTCGACGGCGTTCTGACGCCCCTCTTCCAGGCCTATCGCGCGGCGGCCCGGGCGCGGGAGCGGCGCCAGCCCCTGGATCTCGACCTTCCGGAACGCCGGATCGAGTTGAGCGAGACCGGCGAGGTGACATCCGTCAACTTCCGCGAGCGGCTCGATGCGCATCGCCTGATCGAGGAGTTCATGATCCTCGCCAATGTCGCGGCGGGCGAGACGCTCGTGCAGCGCAAGACGCCGCTGCTGTTTCGCGTGCACGAGGAGCCCGACGGCGAGAAGCTCGACGCCCTGCGCGAGACGGTTCAGGCCAGCGGCCTGACGCTGGCCAAAGGGCAGGTGCTGCAGACGCGACATCTGAACCGCCTGCTGGATGCCGCCGCCGGGACGGAGCTGTCGGAGCTGATCAACATGGCCACCCTGCGCGCCATGCAACAGGCCTATTACACGCCCCAGAACTTCGGCCATTTCGGGCTGGCGCTCGGCACCTATGCCCACTTCACCTCGCCCATCCGCCGGTATGCCGACCTGATCGTTCATCGCGCGCTCATCGCTGCCCATGGCTGGGGAAAAGACGGGCTCGGCCCCGACGATATCGAGCGGCTGGAGCCCACCGCGCAGGCCATTTCCGAGACCGAGCGCCGGTCTATGGCGGCCGAGCGGGACACCACCGACCGCTATCTCGCGGCCTATCTGTCCGAGCGCGTCGGGCAGGAGTTCGAGGGCCGCATCAGCGGGATCGCCCGCTTCGGCGTCTTCGTGAAGCTGGACGAGACGGGCGCCGACGGGCTCGTTCCCATCCGCGCGCTGGGCCACGAGTATTTCCACCACGACCGCGAGACCAACACGCTGATGGGCGCCGATACGGGACGCGAAATCGCATTGGGGCAGCGGGTGCGGGTGCGCTTGCTGGAGGCCATCCCGGTGACGGGCGGTTTGATGCTCGAACCGCTGGAGATCGCCGGCGAGGAGGTCGTGTCCCCGCCGCTCGGCGATACGCCCGGCGGGCGCGGCGGCCGCCCCTGGAAAGGGCGCAAGGGCCGTCCGCCCGGCCGCAAGCCCGCGCGGGCCCGCGCGGCACGGGCGAAGGACCAGCGGAAGGTCACCCGCAAACGGAAGTGACGCGCAAGCAATCGTGATGGGGCCGTCGGGGCGATTGTCGCCGGTGTTAACGCACTCTTCTTCCTTGAGGCGCATTGTCGCGCTATACTGCGCGGAAAAATACGCGGCAGTGTCAGGCAGGATGTCAGATGAAGAGAGCTCTCGCGCTTGCGGCTTGGGTGGCCGCGTTTGCCCTTATCCCCGTTGCGATCCCGGCCGTGCCCGCGGTGGAAAGCTCGCTTCGCCCCATGGCGCGCCCGGCCGCTGAGGCAGGGCGCGCGGTGATCACCCCGGTGTCTACTGGTGCGGCGGGCTTTGATCGCTGGATTGCGGAGTTCAAGCGCACGGCCCGGCGCAAGGGCATTTCGGCCCAGGTGGTCGAAGCGGCCTTCGCCGGGATCAGCTACAATCGCGATGCGGTTCGGCTGGATCGCAATCAGGCGGAATTCAGCAAAACGATCTGGGACTATCTCGACGGCGCGGTGTCGTCCTCCCGTGTGTCGAACGGCCGGGCCGCGTATCGCGCGAACCAGAGCGCGCTGCAGGCCATCGAGCGCAAGTATGGCGTGCCCGCGCAGGTCGTCGTCGCTGTCTGGGGGATGGAGACGTCCTACGGCTCCTATCGCGGCTCCTCCGATGTGATCGGGGCGCTTGCCACCCTCGCCTACGATGGCCGCCGGGCCGCATTCTTCGAGGCGCAACTGCTCGCCGCGCTCGAGATCATCGAAGATGGCGACATTTCTCCGCGGGCGATGCGCGGGTCCTGGGCGGGCGCGATGGGCCACACCCAGTTCATGCCCGACAGCTATCTGTCCTACGCTGTGGATTTCACCGGCGACGGGCGCCGCAACATCTGGGGCCAGGATCCGACGGATGCGCTCGCTTCCACGGCCAATTACCTGGCCAAGAAGGGGTGGGTGAAAGGCCAGCCCTGGGGCGTCGAGGTGCAGCTGCCCCCGGGGTTCGACTATGGGCTCACGGGCCGCGACACCAAGAAGTCGCCCCGCCAATGGGCGCGTCTCGGCGTGCGCGCCATGGATGGGCGCGCCGTTTCGGCCAATGGCCGCGCGTCGATCATCCTGCCGGCCGGCGCGCAGGGAATCGCGCTGATGGTGTTCAAGAATTTCGAAGTGATCGAACGCTATAACCCGGCGGATGCCTATGTGATCGGCGTCGGCCATCTGGCCGACCGCATCGTGGGTGGCCCGGGGTTTCAGGGCGGCTGGCCCCGGGGCGACCGTGCGCTTCACGTGTCGGAACGGCGCGAGTTGCAGGAGCGGCTGACCCGGGCGGGCTTCGATACCAAGGGTGTCGACGGGCGGATCGGCCCGAACACTGAGGCCGCGATCCGCGCTTTCCAGAAGCGTGCGGGGCTTGTCCCGGACGGGTATGCCTCGGCCGACCTGCTGGCGACGCTGCGCTAGCCTCACATCGAGCGGGCGGTGCCGGAGGCGGGCGGTGCGGGCTCCCGGGTCACCACCGCTTGGCAGATCGCGGCGGAGCCCCTATATCGCGGCGTCATGGCGAAGAAAGACGACAACAAGAACTACAAGGTGATCGCCGAGAACCGGCGCGCGCGGTACGACTACGCCATCGAGGAAGACATCGAGTGCGGCATCGTGCTGACCGGCTCCGAGGTGAAGAGCCTGCGGTTGAACACCGCCCAGATCGCCGAGAGCTACGCCGAGGTGAAGAACGGGGAGCTGTGGCTCGTCAACAGCTACATCGCCCCCTACGAGCAGGCCATGTTCGGCCACGAAGACCGGCGCCGGCGCAAGCTGCTCGTGTCCCGGCGCGAGCTGGCTCGCCTTTGGGCGGACACCCAGCGCAAGGGCATGACGCTCGTGCCGCTGGTGCTCTACTTCAACCACCGCGGCATCGCGAAGATGAAGATCGGCATCGCCAAGGGCAAGAAGGTGGCCGACAAGCGCGCGACCGAGGCCAAGCGCGACTGGCAGCGCCAGAAAAGCCGCCTGATGAAAGAACACGGCTGAGGCTCTGCGGCGCTCACCCGTCGGACGAGGCGCGCGCGCCGGGAGTTCACCGATGACAGACCACGCCACGTTCTGGAACAAGATCGCCGATCGCTACGCGGCCCGGCCCGTCGACTTCCCCGACGCGTATGCGGCCACGCTCGACCGGGTGCGCCATCATCTGCGCGACAGCGACACCGTTCTGGAGCTGGGCGCCGGGACGGGGAGCACCGCAATCGCCCTCGCGCCCCACGTTGCCAGCTACACCGCCACCGATATCTCGGCGCGGATGCTGGAGATCGCACGCGGCAAGCCCGAAGCCGCAGCGCTTTCGACCCTGTCCTTCCTGCAGGCCGACGGACATTCCGCTCCGGAGGGCCCGTTCGACGCAGTCCTCGCGTTCAACCTGCTGCACCTTGTGCCCGATCTGCCGGCGACCCTTGCCGAGATCCACCATCGCCTTCCCACCGGCGGGCTGCTCATCGCGAAAACGCCGTGTCTGGCCAATCTGGGGCTGTGGCTGCGCGTGCTGATCCCCGTTCTACGCCTGTTTGGACGGGTTCCGCCCGTCCGCTTTCTCAGCCGGGACGCAACCGCCCGCGAAATCGAGGCCGCCGGTTTCGAGATTCTCGAACGCGCGGATTATCCGGCCTCGCGCGCCGCGCACTTCATCGTGGCGCGGGCACGCTAGCCCTACCGCTTGCTCCCTCGCCCCCGCGGCTTTAAGCAGGCTGGACGACCTCGCTCCACGGAACAGCGCCCCATGCCGGACGATCCCCGCACCCTCGTCAGCACGACCTGGCTCGCAAACCACATGTCGGACCCCGATCTGCGGGTGCTCGACGCGTCGTATTATCTGCCGGGCGAGGCACGCGATCCGAAGGCGGAGTACGATGCGGCCCACATTCCGGGCGCGCGGTTCTTCGATATCGACGAGATCTCCGACACACGGTCGGAGCTGCCCCATATGGCGCCGCCGCCGGAGAAATTCATGAGCCGATTGCGGTCCATGGGGGTGGGCGACGGCCATCAGGTGGTTGTTTATGACAGCGCCGGGCTCTTTTCGGCGGCGCGGGTCTGGTGGCTCTTCCGCTTGATGGGCAAGCCCGATGTCGCGGTGCTGGATGGCGGTCTTCCGAAGTGGCAGGCCGAGGGCCGCGCGGTGGAGGACCTGCCCCCGCTCACGCGGGATCGGCATATGACGGCCTCCCGCCAGGCACATCTGGTCAAGGATGTCACGCAGGTCGCCCAGGCGGCCAAGATCCGTGACTGGCAGATCGTCGACGCCCGTGCCCCGGGCCGGTTCGCCGGCATCGAGCCTGAGCCGCGCGAAGGGCTGCGCGCCGGCCACATTCCAGGCTCTCACAATGTGCATTACCGGATGGTGCTGAACCCGGACGGAACCATGAAGGACGAGGCCGGCCTGCGCGCCGCATTCGAAAGTGCCGGCGTGGATCTGGCAAAGCCGGTGATCACCACATGCGGCTCCGGCGTGACGGCGGCGATCCTGACGCTTGCCCTCGAACGTCTCGGCCACGACCGGAACGCGCTATACGATGGCTCTTGGTCGGAGTGGGGCAGGTTTCCCGACCTCGCGGTCGCGACGTCCAAGACGCCATGACCGTGACCGAAGCCGGGACTGAGGTGTCCTACACGATCACGTGGCTGGAGATGCGGACGCGCCCGCCCTACGGCTATCCGTCGGCGCCCTCCGGCAAGCCCGCCGCGCTGCTCCGCGCCGTCGCCCCGCCCACCTGGTTCTTCCTTGGCCTCTACGATGCGGTCGGGCGGGACTATGCGTGGGAGGATATGCACACCGAGAAGGAGCAGGATCTCGCCGCGTGGCTGTCCGACGATCGCACCGCGCTTTACACGCTGATGCGCGACGGGTGGCCCCACGGCTTCTTTCTGCTCGACAATCGTGTGCCCGAGATCTGCGATCTGTCCTATTTCGGCCTGGTTCCCGAGGCGGTCGGCACGGGGCTTGGCCGGTATCTGCTGGAGAGTGCCGTGTGCATGGGGTGGGACATGCCGGGCGTGGAGCGCATGACCGTCAACACCTGCACGCTCGATCATCCGCGCGCGCTTGGCCTTTACCAGCGGGTGGGTTTCGAGCCCGTCCGCCGGACGGATCACACGCGGGTTCTGACCCGCGCCATCGACGCCAGCCGGGTGCCGGGATAGCCCGGCGTGAGCCTGAGCCACCTCACTACGCCGGCCCCGGACGGCATTCTCAAGCTGATGCGGGCCTTCGCCGAAGATCCGCGCCCCGGCAAGATCGACCTGGGCGTGGGGGTCTATCGGACGGAGACGGGCGCAACCCCGATCATGGCCGCCGTCAAGGCCGCGGAGCGGACGCTGCTGGAGGACGAGACGACGAAGTCCTATGTCGGCCTCGCCGGTGATCCCGCTTTTCTGGAAGCGGTGCGCACGCTGACGCTCGGGCCGTCGGTCGCTCAGGCGCGCATCGCCGCGATTGCGACGACGGGAGGCACCGCAGCCGTCCGGCATGCGTTCGATCTGCACCGCATCGCCGCGCCGGCGGGCCGCGTTTGGATGAGCGAGCCCACCTGGCCCAATCACCCCGCCATCCTGGCGGCGGTCGGCCAGCCGACGCACGTGTACCGCTATCTCGACAGGGCGGCGGGCGCGCTCGACCGGGACGGCATGCTGCAGGATCTGCAGGGCCTCCAGCCCGGTGACGCGCTGCTGTTGCACGGCTGCTGCCACAACCCCAGCGGCGTCGATCTGGCGCTGCCGGACTGGCAGCAATTAGCGGCGCTTTGCGCGTCGCGTGAGGTACTTCCGATTGTCGATCTCGCCTATCAGGGCTTTGCGGTCGGGCTGGAAGACGACGTGGCCGGGCTGCGGGCGCTGGCCGCTGCGGTGCCGGAGATGCTGCTGTGCGTTTCCGGCTCCAAGAACTTCGGCCTTTATCGCGAGCGGGTAGGCGCCCTGCTGGCTGTCACGCCCGGTGGCTCCGCGCGCGAGACGACCGCGGCGCATCTTATGACGTTCAACCGGCTGTCCTATACCTTCCCTCCCGATCACGGGGCGCGGCTGGTCACGATGGTGCTGGGAGATCCCGGCCTGCGGGCGCTCTGGCAGTCCGAGCTTGCCGGAATGCGGGATCGGGTGAACGCCATGCGCGTCGCGCTGGCACAGGCGCTGCGCGCGGAAACCGGATCTGACAGGTTCGGCGCCCTCGCCGATCACCGCGGCATGTTCTCGCTGCTGCCGGCCACGCCGGACCAGATGGAGCGCTTGCGCGTCGAGCACGGCCTCTACGCCGTTGCGGACGGGCGCATCAACGTCGCCGGGCTGACGCCGGACAATGTCGGCGCCGCGGCGCGCGCCATCGCCACCGTTCTGCGCTAGGCGCTGCGGGCCGGGCGGCGAAAGCGGGACGCGGCCGCGCCCCGCCCGTGGCAAAGAAAAAGCCCCGGGCGACGTGCGCCCGGGGCCAGGGAGAGAGCCGACAGGAAGGTCGTCAGCCCTTGGAGAACTCCGGATAGGCCTCCATGCCCAGTTCGGCGACGTCGAGCCCGGTCACCTCGGCTTCTTCCGTCACGCGGATGCCCATGGTGGCCTTCAGGATCACCCAGACGACGAGCGAGGCGACGAAGACGAACACACCGACAATCGCGATCGAGATCAGCTGCGTGATGATGTTGGCGTCACCGTTCGTCAGGACAACGGCGATGGTGCCCCAGATCCCGGCGAACAGGTGCACCGGGATCGCACCGACGACGTCGTCGATCTTCATCCGGTCGAGCATCGGCACGGTGAAGACAACGATCACCCCGCCCACGGCACCGATGATGCCAGCCATCAGAAGCGACGGCGTGAGCGGCTCTGCCGTGATCGAGACGAGGCCCGCGAGCGCGCCGTTCAGCACCATCGTCAGGTCGGCCTTGCCATAAAGAACCTGCGTCAGGATCAGCGCGGCCACGGCGCCGGAGGCGGCCGCCATGTTGGTGTTGGCGAAGATCCGCGACACGTCAGCCACATCGCCGACCGAGCCCATGGCCAGCTGCGAGCCGCCATTGAAGCCGAACCAGCCGAGCCACAGGATGAACACGCCGAGCGTGGCCAGCGCGAGGTTCGAACCCGGCATCGGGTTGACCTTGCCGTCCTTGTACTTGCCCAGACGCGGCCCGAGGATGATGGCACCGGCCAGCGCCGCCCAGCCACCGACCGAGTGCACGACCGTGGAGCCGGCGAAGTCAAGGAAGCCCATGCTGTCCAGGAAACCGCCGCCCCACTTCCAGGAGGCCTGCAGCGGGTAGATGAAGCCGGTCAGAACGATCACGAAGATCAGGAACGGCCAGAGCTTGATGCGCTCGGCCACGGTGCCCGAGACGATCGA
>JBCDGG010000084.1:0-23152 GCA_038757905.1 Pseudomonadota bacterium
GCGATTGATGAAGATAATCCCGCTTAGCACGCGCCGATCATCAACCCGTGGTTTGCCGTGGGACTTGGGAAAGTAGGGCTCCAGACGCGCCATCTGCGCCTCGGTTAGCCAAAAGAGATTGTTCATGTCACCGCTCGTTTTCAGCTGGTGAATCACAAGCGCAGTAGCTAATCAATGGGTCCTGACCCTAGGTCAGGAGTATCGGTGGTGCGTGTTAAGGCGTGTCGCCGGAGAGAATGGCACACAGACACTGTAACACCGCCGTCCGGCGAAGACTACGTCGGCCAGTCTTCCGGTCGGTAGCCGCTTAGGTACGCCGCCACCAGTCGCCTCTGCGGCTCTCTCACTGGCTTACGGCCGGATTCAAGATCAAACCCCATCGCCCGCAGATTCTTTCCGCCGTAGCCTAGCATTGCCGCCATCTGCTCAAGGGTAAGGCCCAGCTTGTGCCGGGCCTCCTTCAGTTCCGCGGGTGTCATGAGAAGAGAAATTGACCAACAGCAACCGCGGCGAGCGTAAGGGCCGACGCCGCAGCGCCGATCACAACCAGTTCATACCAGCGGGTTTCTTTGTTGATCTTGGCCGTCTCAGCGATCAGCTTCGCGATTTCCGCGCGCATCTTATCGTCGGCGAGCGCTTGTTCAGCTTGTGTCATGTCCGTCTCCGTTGAGGTAGGCGCGATGCCTGTTGACACCTTGTAAGTATGCCAAGCGGCATACATTGTCAAGCTTGATCGTGGGATTTCTGAGGAACCCGGAGGGATAGGGAAATGACCAACCGGGACGAAGCCGGGCGCTTTCTTCCTGGCAACCGCATTTGGGAGGCCCGCAGCACGGAACTGACGCAGGTTACTTGAAGTCCCATGCCTCACATCTTCGCCACCCGACGCGGCAGGAAGCTTCGAGAAGAGGCCCTCGCCCGGGACAACTGGATCTGCCAGATGTGCGGCGTTCTTCTGCGTGAGGGTCGAAAGCACCGTGAAGCAGCGATCGTCGACCACACAATCCCGGTCTCGCTCGCCCCTGAGCTAGAGAATGACCTCGAAAACCTGCGGAGCGTCTGTCGCGACTGTCACGCCGTATGCGCAAGCATAGAGGCTCGTCACGACGGCAACGCGCAGGCAATCAGAGACGCCAAGCTGCGCGGTACGGTGATCGGGGTCGACGGCTGGCCGATCTAGGGGCCGCTGCCGGTCAGCGGGGGGGGGTATCTGACTTATCCAGGCGCTGAGCCGGAAACCATCACATCCGCCTTTCTTGCGACCAAGCCAAATTGATTGAGGGAGACTGCTCATGGCCACACGCGGTGTGAAGCCAAAGCCGGCCGCGCTGCGCGTTGTGGACGGAACGCACCGGACGACGCGCCACGGCGCCCAGGACGAAGCGGAGCGCGCTGCCGATGAAGCCCGCGGGGACTTCGGTGATCTGGTGCGGCCAAAGCATCTGACGGGCGAGGCACGCAAAGCTTGGGACGCATGGATCGCGCCGGCGCGCTGGCTGGACGGGAGCAAGGCGGCGGCAGCGATTGCCTTCTGTGAGCTGTGGAAATCGTTCCGTGCGGACCCGGCCGGGTTTGCGGCGTCCCATCACGGCCAGATGCGGGCCTACATGGCTGAACTGGGGCTGACGGACGAGCGCAACCGGACACGCGCGACGGACGACAAGCCGAAAGACCCGAGTGAGCAATACTTCTGACCCGGTCGCGGCCTATGCCGAGGCGGTCACGAACGGGGAGGTTATCGCGGGTCCGCACGTGCGCGCCGCCTGCGCGCGTCACCTGCGCGATCTGGACGATGGCGCGGAAAGGGGCCTTGTCTGGGATGCCGATGCGGCAAGGCGGGCGTTGGGCTTCTTTCCGGATGTGCTTCGGCTGAGCGAGGGCCAGTTCGAGGGACGCAAATTCGAGCTGCACCCGTCGCAGGTGTTCATCGTGGGATCGCTCTTCGGCTGGAAGAGGGCGGATGGCACACGGCGCTTCCGGCGGGCCTATGTCGAGCAGGGGAAGGGAAACGGGAAATCGCCGTTGGCCGCGGGGATCGGCCTCTACGGGATGATGGCCGATCAGGAGCCGGGCGCTCAGGTATATGCCGCTGCGGCCAAGATGGATCAGGCGCGGATCATCTTTCAGGACGCGGTGAGCATGGTACGCCAGTCGCCTGCGCTGGAGGCGAGGATCACGCCGTCCGGGGTCAACCCGGTGTTCAACCTGGCGGATCTGAAGACGGGGAGTTTCTTTCGGCCAGTGGGCCGGGACACGGGGAAGACCGGCTCAGGCCTGCGCCCGCATTTCGTGCTGCTTGATGAGCTTCACGAGCACCCGAACCGGGACACGCTGGAGATGCTGGAGCGGGGTTTCAAGTTCCGCCGGCAGCCGCTGATCTTCATGATCACCAACAGCGGCTCGGATCGGACGTCGGTGTGCTGGGAAGAGCACGAGCACGCGGTCGCGGTCGCGCATGGCGAGATCGAGGACGACACGACGTTTACCTACGTCTGCGCTCTGGATGACGAAGACGATCCGCTTCTCGATCCCGCCTGCCGGGAAAAGGCGAACCCGCTGATCGGAGTGACGATCACAGAGGGCTATCTGGACGACGTCGCGGCGCAGGCGCGGGCGATCCCCGGCAAGGCCAACAGCATTCGGCGACTGCATTTCTGCCAGTGGACGGATGCGGAGACGGCGTGGATCAGCCGGGAGCCTTGGGAGGCATGCGAAGATCCCGGCATGACGCTGGACGCGTTCGCGGGCCAGGAGTGTTGGGTGGGGCTCGATCTCGGCGCCACAAAGGACATGACGGCGCGGGTGATGGTGTTCCCGGACGGCCAAGACGGCGAGGGGCGCCCCAAATACGCGCTCTTTGCGCACGGCTACACGCCGAAGGAAACGCTACTGGCGCGCGAGCGAGAGGATAAGGCGCCGTACTCGGTGTGGGTCGAACAGGGCCACCTCACGGCGACGGACGGCAAGCTGGTGCGGTATGACGTGGTCGCGCGGGATCTCGTGCGGCTGGCGGAGGATCACCCCATCGCGCTGCTGGCCTATGATCGCTGGCTCTACAGCAAGTTTGACGAGGAGCTGGCGGAGATGGGGGTGGCTCTGCCGGTGATCGAGCACCCGCAGGGTACGAACCGGCGCAAGGACACGGATCTTTGGATGCCCGGAAGCATCGACGATCTGGAAGCGCTCTTGTTGGAGGGGCGCCTTCGGATCGCGGTCAATCCCGCGCTCCGGGCGGCGGTGGCCTCGGCCACGTTCTATGAGTCCGCGGCTGGCCTGCGGCGGTTCGAGAAGAGCCGGGCCACGGCGCGAATTGATCTAACCGTTGCATCGGCGATGGCCGTTGGAGCGGCAATGCTCACGAAGGCCGAGCCCGAATACCAAATGATCGTTCTGTGAGGCGCATTATGAGCAACACGTTCAAAGCCTATTCCACCCTGATCATCAAAGCCGATGAGGAAGAGGAAGGGATCATTCGCGGCACAGCGACAACGCCCACGCCGGATCGAATGGAGGACGTTGTCGAGCCGGATGGCGCCAAGTTCAAAACGCCGATCCCGCTGCTCTGGCAGCATGACGGTGGCGACCCGATCGGGTCCGTGGACGAGGTGACCGTCACGCAAGACGGCATCGACGTCGTCGGCAAGGTTGCTCTGGGCGTCACCGAGCGCATCGACGAATACTACAAGCTGATCAAGGGTGGCCTTGTGCGCGGCCTATCCATCGGCTTCCGCGGTCTCGATGTCGAACCCACCGAAGGAACCATGGGCTTCCGGTTCAAGGAATGGGAGTGGCTTGAGCTTTCCGCCGTCACCATTCCGGCGAATATGCCTATTCGCCCGCTCTGGCTGAAAAGCTGCACGACCCGAAAGTGTTTGCGCTGATAAACCTGAATATCCAGCGGCGCTTTACCTCGGGCCACGCGCTGGCGCTCTATGAGAACTGCTATCGCTTCGTACGGACGGGGAGCACCGGCTGGTGGCCGATCGAGCTTTTCCGGCGGCTGATGGGGGTGGACGGCTCGCGCTACTATGAGAGCTACAAGCATCTGAATGCGAAGGTCATCAAGCCGGCGGTGGCGGAGGTGAACCGCACGTCGAATATCGTCGTGGCGCCCGAGGTGCGTCGGCGGGGCAGGGCGGTGAGCGAGATCCGGTTTCGGATCGAGGAAAACCCGCAACTGGCCATTTTGAATATCGATGACGGGGCAGGGGTGCGGGCGACGCCGGTCTATGCGCGGCTGCGGGATCTTGGCGCCTCGGACCGTCTGGCGCGGCAATGGATCTCGGAGCATGGGGCGGAGGCGGTGACGGCACAGCTCGCCTATGTGGAAGGGCAGGGGGATGTACGCTCGCCGGTGCGGTATCTCTCGGCGGCGCTGCGAGACGGGTATGCCAAGGCCGGTGCGGCGCCGGCCACGCAGGCGCCCGCCACCGAGCGGGGGGCGCATCTGGCTCGGGTCAAGGCGCTGGCGGCGGCGCGCAGTCCGACGCAGCGGGACGCCGACCGCCGGCTCTTTCTGGCGCGTCTGGAGGGCGCGGCGCGGCAGGACTTTGAAGCCCATGGCTGGATGTCTCCCTTGAACGCGGAAGCCATCATCGCATTCTGGCGGGATCTCGACCCGGAGGCCTTTGCCGAGGCATGATCGAGCCTTTGCGGCTGTGCCTTGGGAGGCCGCTGGAGAGATGTCGCCGCGGGCGGGGTTCCGGGCGGACACCGGAGGTAGTGCTTGGGAGGCCGTAGGCGCCGTTTGGAGCACCGTCCAGAAAACCAGCATCTTGCCGAAGAGTCTGAAGGACCCCCCTGATTGGCCCCGTCCGGCCGCGCCGGTCCGCCCCCCCGGGGACTTGCTCGAGAATTGAGGAAGGAGTGATGCAGGCCTTCTGGACGGTGCTTTAGGAGCGTACGCGCAGGCTCTTGGGGTCGAACCAGCTTCCGAGCCGCGCGGCGACGGGGAAGCGATCGCAAGCAACCTCCACTTCCCAGGTTTCTCCGTCGAGCATGTCCCTGGTGACGGGCTGCTCGCAGGTGACGTAGCCCATGCCGAGCGAGGCGTTCACGCGGTGCCCGAAGGCGCCCGACGTCACGGAGCCGACAAGTCTGCCATTCATCAGGATCGGCTCGTCATGGTGGAGATAGGGGGCGTTCGCGCCTCCTTCGAGAGCGATCTGGATGAGGCGCTTCCGGGGCAGCCGGCTCGCATCGCGTTGCCGCATCAGCGCGTCGCGGCCGATGAAGCCGCCGGGCTTGTCGAAGCGCACGGCAAAGCTCAGGCCGGCCTCCAGGGGGGTATCCTCGATGCCGATATCGTGCCCCCAATGCCGGTAGCCCTTTTCCATGCGCATGGCGTTGATGGCGAAGTACCCGCCCTGGGCGAGGCCGTGGGCGGGGCCGGCCTCCATGATCCTGTCGAAGACATGGGCGGCGACATCCGCGGACATGTAGAGCTCCCATCCCAGCTCGCCGACGAAGGTGACGCGGGAGGCCCGGACGAGGGCGTAGCCGATCTCGATCTCGCGGCTGGTGCCGAACGGGAAAGCTGCGTTCGACAGGTCTTCGCCCGACAGCGCTTGCAGCAGTGCGCGCGCGTTTGGCCCCATCAGGGCGAGCATGGGCAGGCCGGCGCTTGCGTCGTAGCAGAAGGCGCGCAGGTCATCCGGCAGATGCGCCTTGAGCCAGGCCATGTCGCGGGTCTGGGAGCTTGCGATGGTGACGACCATGAACCGCGTCTCCGACAGGCGCGTGACGGTCACATCCGCCTCGATCCCGCCCTGCGGGTTGAGCCATTGGGTGTAGACGAGCCGCCCGACCGCGACGTCGATATCGTTGGCGCAGAGGGGGCTGAGCGCGGCGCAGGCATCGGGCCCCTCGACCATGAACTTGGCAAAGCAGCTATGGTCGAAGAGCGTGACGTTTTCGTGGGTGTTGAGCACCTCGCGACGGCAGGCCCCGGCCCAGCCCTGCGGTCCGTAGGAATAGCCGAACGCGCCGCTCTCGCCGTCTGCGCGAAAGAAGCCCGGCCGCTCGTAGGCCGCAGCCTCCGTCATCACCGCCCCGGCGGCGGCGAGCCTGTCGTGGAAGGGGCTGCGGCGGAGGTTGCGCGCGGTTTCGAACTGGCGGTTCGGCCAGTGCATGTCCATCAGCAGGCCCAGCGTCTCGGTGGTGCGGTCGTGCAGATAGCGGCTGTTGCGCTGGAGCGGCTGCATACGCCGGACGTCGACGTCGATCAGCTCCATCGGGGGGCGCCGCTCCTTGATCCAGGAGGCAAGCGCCTTGCCGACGCCGCCGGAGGAGAGAATGCCCACGGAGTTGAAGCCGCAGGCACAGTAGAGGCCCGAAACCTCGGCGGTCTCGCCGAGCAGGTAGCGGTCGTCAGGGGTGAAACTCTCCGGCCCGTTGAAGAAGAGCTGGATGCCGGCCTCGGCCAGAAGGGGTACGCGCTGCGTCGCCTGTTCGAGGATCGGTTCGAAATGGTCGATATCGTCGGGCAGGCTGTCGAAGCAGAACGCCTCGGGGATGCCGGCCATCCCCCAGGGCTTGGCGTTCGGCTCGAAGCATCCGAGCAGGATTTTGCCTGCGTCTTCCTTGAAGTAGCTGTGCTCGTCCGACACGAAAAGAACGGGCAGATCGCGCGGCAGGGCCGGGATCGCCTCGGTGACGATGTAGAAGTGCTCGGCCGCGTGGAGCGGGAGCGACACACCGATATCGCCGGCCAGTGTTCGCGACCACATGCCCCCGCAGATGACGACGGATTTGGCCCGCACGACGCCGTGATCGGTCTCCACGCCCTTCGCCACGCCGCCTTCGACGAGGATGCGCGTGACCTTCACACCCTCATGAATGGCGGCCCCGCCCGCCTTTGCGCCGCGGGCCAGAGCCATGGTCACGTCCGCCGGATTGACTTGACCGTCCTTCGGCATCCAGACGCCTCCGACGATGTCGTCGAGGTTGATCGGGTCCCAGCGTTCCTTGATCTCAGCGGGTGACAGCACGTGTGCCTCCAGCCCGAAATTGCGGGCCATGGACACGCCGCGCTTCAGCTCTTCGAGCCGGGCCATATGCGTTGCCACCCGGATGGAGCCGTTCTGCCGAAAGCCCGTGGCCTGCCCGGTCTCGGCCTCCAGGCTGCTGAAAAGCTCTCCGGTATACTTCGCAAGCTCTGTCATGTTGCGTGTCGCGCGGAGTTGCGTCACCAGCCCGGCCGCGTGCCAGGTGGTGCCGCAGGTCAGTTGCTTGCGCTCAAGAAGGGCGACGTCCGAGATCCCGAGTTTGGTCAGGTGATAGGCGACGGAGCATCCGGCCACGCCGCCACCGATGACGGCAACCTCGATCTCGTGGGTCGGGAGAGACGGTGGCATCGAACGATCCCCGATCGGTCAGACGGGCAGGAGGGCGTCAGCGGAACAGACGGTCGACGAAATCCGCGCCCAAGCCATTGGCGCCGTAATGCTCCCGGGCCCGCTTGATCAGGGATTTGTTGTCATCCATGGCGATGACGTTGCTGTCGTCGTCGACGTAGAGGATCGGCCCGCTGATGTGAAAGAGTGTCTTCATCTCTTCCTCCTCGCAGACCAGCGTATGTTCGTCGCCCGCGGGCTCGTAGACATAGGCCCCTGGCTCGGCGACCCAATCATGCTCCAGATAGCGCCAGCGCCCCTCCAGAACGAAGCCGTGGACTGGCGTGGCGTGGAGATGCTTGCCCAGCGATCCGCCCTTGCGCACCCGCAGCAGCTCCACATGGTTGCCATTGGCGATGTCAAACATCAGGGGGCGCCACCACACATCCACCCCGATGCCCGGCTCCTTGATCCAGACACGCTCATCATCGCGGGCCGTCAGCTCCACGATCTCCATGAAGGAGGCGTCTTCAGTGAGGTGAACGGCGTTGGCAAGGGTGCCGGGTTCGGCGTCTTTCATGGCTTTCATCCTCAGTTCGTCCTAGGGTTCACCGATGGAACACTAGCAGGAAAATCATCATTGTGAAAAAAGATATTGAAAATTTCATCAATGTGAAGGACGCTTCACAAATGGATAACGTGACCCCTCAGGTTGTGCGAGATGAACACGACGCGGAGCCAGGCGAGACGCCGGCGGGCGACGCCCACGGCGTCGGGCAGGAGGTGCGGGATCTGCGCAAGGTAAAGGGCATGACCATCCCGCAGCTCGCGGAGGTCTCGGGCCTGTCGACGGGGTTCATCAGCCAGATGGAGCGGGGCCTGTCGAGCCCGAGCGTCGATGCGCTGCGAAAGATCGCGAAGGCGCTGGACGTGTCGATCAGCTGGTTCTTCCGGAATGACGAAGCGGTCGACAAGACGGAGCGCAATTATGTCGTCCGGTCCCAACAGAGGCGCGCCCTCAAGTACGAGGCCGGGATCCGTGACGAGTTGCTGTCTCCGCATCTGCGCGGGCAGCTCGAACTTCTTCACTGCCGGTTTCCGCCGGGCTCCAGCAGCGGCGAGGAGACCTATAGCCACAAAGGGGAGGAAGCCGGTGTCGTTCTGCAGGGCCAGTTTGAGCTGCAGATCGGGGATCGTACCTTTCTGTTGAATGCCGGCGACAGCTTCGGCTTTCCGAGCACGACGCCCCATCGATATCGCAACCCCGGCACCTCAGAGACCATCGTCATCTGGGCGGTCACGCCGCCGAGTTACTGAGACCGGTCGAAACGGCGCGGATGGAGGGCAGTATGAAGGACATGGCACATGACGCCCCGCCCGGCCGAGCCGACATCCGAACCGAACCCGCGACAAAGCCAACCGCGCTGGCCATTTCCGGGGCGAGCAAGACCTATCCGGGCGCGTCGGGCGCCGCCTTGAGCAATGTGTCCCTCGACATCGCGGAGAACGAGTTTTTCACGCTGCTCGGGCCGTCGGGGTGTGGAAAGACGACGCTCCTCCGGGCGATCGCCGGGTTTGAGGATCTCTCTGCCGGGAGCATTTCCTTGCATGGCGAGCGCATCGATGCGCTCGCGCCCAATCTGCGTTCCATCAACACCGTGTTTCAGCACTACGCGCTTTTTCCGCATATGAGCGTGCAAGAGAACGTCGCCTATCCCTTGCGGCGGCTCGGCTGGAGCAGGGCGGAGACCGAGACCCGCGTGCGCGAGATGCTCTCGCTGGTCCAACTTGAGCAGCTTGCCGAACGGATGCCGGCGAAGCTCTCCGGCGGGCAGCAGCAGCGCATCGCCCTGGCCCGTGCGCTTGCCCCGAACCCCAAGCTGCTGCTGCTCGACGAGCCTCTCTCCGCGCTTGATCTCAAATTGCGTCGCGAGATGCGCGCGGAGCTGAAGCGTATTCAGGTCGAAACCGGCATCACCTTTCTTTTCGTCACCCACGATCAGGAAGAAGCGCTCGCCATGTCGGATCGCGTCGCCGTCATGTTCGACGGGGCGCTCGTGCAGATCGGCTCGCCAGAGGACATCTACAACCGGCCTTTCAACGCGTTCGTTGCAACGTTCATCGGCGAAACCAATCTGCTGCCCGGGCGTGTCGAGCGGTCGAGCACCGGGCGGGACGTTGTCACCGTGCTCGACAGTCTGGAGCTCTGCTGCCCCCCGGATGCGGATGTGGGGCAGGCAGTGCTCGTCTCGGTACGGCTGGAAAGGGTGGCGATACATCCCGCCGGAGCCACGCCCATTGCTGGCGTGGTGGAGGCGTCGGTGTTCCTCGGGACAGACCGGGTCGTCGACGTGCGTGTTGGCGAGCACCTGGTTCAGGCCCGCGTGCAGCAAGCCGACGGGGCCGGAGCGGCGCTTGGTCCCGGTGATCTCTGCAGCATCGGGATCGACGCGGGTGCCGCGACTGTGCTGTCGTCCGAACTTGCGTGAGCGTGATCACGCCTCCGATGGGCGAGGGCGCCGCGCCCCCGACGCCCAAGGCGGACCGGCGCCACGTGGCGCGCCGGCTCATGCTCGCTCCGGCGCTCTTGGTGCTCACGGTCGGTCTGGTGTGCCCGCTCGGCATCGTGGTGATCTATTCGTTTCTCGAAGCGGGGACCTATGGCGGCGTCGAGTGGCGTTTCTCGCTGGAGGCCTACCAGCAGTTCCTGTTCCAGCGGGATATCTTCGACAACACGCTCACCTTCTCGACGGCGTATCTGGAGATCTTCGGGCGCTCGTTCCTCATGGCGGTTCTGGCCACGGCGATCTGCCTCGCCGTCGGCTTTCCCACGGCGTATTTCATCGCCACGAGGCCCGCCGATCAGCGCATGTTCTGGGTGTTCCTAGTCACGGTGCCCTATTGGGTCAACCTGCTGATCCGCACGCTGGCGCTGCTCTTTCTGCTGCGCGATCAGGGACCAATCAACGCCGCATTGCTGGGCGTGGGGGCGATCGAAACGCCCCTGCGTATCGCCTACACTGATTTCGCGATCACGCTGGGCCTCGCCTACAGCTATCTGCCGTTCATGATCCTGCCGATCTACGCGGCGCTCGAACGCTCCGACATCCGGCTCGTTGAGGCGGCCTATGACCTTTATGCGAGCAAGGCGCGGGTTCTTGTGGATGTGGTCATTCCGGGGGCAAAGGCGGGGATCATTGCGGGTTCGCTCCTTGTCTTCATTCCGTCGATCGGCTCCTACCTCGCGCCCGATATCCTCGGCGGCGGGCGCGAGCTGCTGGCGGGGAACCTGATCGCCCAGCAATTCCAGGCTTCGCGCAATGGGCCCTTCGGCGCAGCCTGCGCCGTCATCCTGATGAGCGTTGTCATGATCGGTCTGATCCAGTTTGTCCGGTCGCAGGAGCGCACCCGTCGGGAGGCCCTGAGATGACCGGGCGGGCCCGTGCAGAACGCCTCCGCTCCTATCCGGGTTTCGGCTCGCTTGCCTTGCTTTGCCTTGTCTTTCTGTATGCGCCTTTGCTGGTCGTCGCGGTCTATTCCTTTAACGCCGCGCGGTCGATCACCAATTGGGGCGGCTTTTCGCTCGATTGGTATGTTCAGGCCTTCAACAACCCCACGATCCGGGATGCGGCCGGCAACTCGCTCTTTGTGGCGGTGATCGCTGCAACGCTGGCGACAACCCTGGCCACGATGGCAGCCATTTCGCTGTTGCGCGGCCCTGCGATGCGCATACAAACCGGCGCTGTGTCCCTTGTCAGCCTGCCGCTGTTGGTGCCGGAGATTATCACCGCTGTCGCCAGCCTGATCTTCTTCATTACGATCGGTATTCCGCTTGGGTTTGTGTCGCTGATCGCCGCGCACACCGTCTTTTGCATTCCGTTCGCCTATTTGCCGATTTCGGCGCGTTTGAACGGGATCGCGGCCGAGCTCGATGAGGCTGCGAGCGATCTCTATGCCTCACGCGGAGACATGATCCGCACGATTCTGTTGCCCTTGATGGCACCGGGCATCGCATCCGGGTTTTGCCTGGCGTTCATTGTGTCGCTGGACGATTTCATCATCGCCAGTTTTGTGTCCGGACCCGGCGCCACGACCCTGCCCGTCGCCATTTACGGGCTGGCGCGGATCGGATTCACACCGGAAATCAACGCCGTCGCCACTCTGATGCTGGCAATCTCGATCCTGTTTGTCGGGCTGTCCTGGCTCCTGAGCAGGAAGACAACGCAACCCGACTAAGGAGGACGGAAGGCATGATCGGAACTATCTCAAGGATGTCGGCGATTACGGCGGCACTGCTCGCGATCTCTCCGGCTTGGGCCGAAGAAGTGATCAACCTCTTCAATTATGCCGATTACATGTCGCAGGATCAAATGGACCGGTTCGAAGAGGAAACCGGCATTAAAATCGTGGTCGACGTGATCGATTCCAACGAAACGCTTCTTGCGCGCCTTCAAGCTGGCGGAACGAACTACGACGCGGCCGTTGCGACTGATTACATGGTCCAGATCCTCGCGCGCGAGGGCTTCATCCAGTCCGCCGGCGTGAGCGAGTTGGAAAACTTCGGCAATGTCGCGCCGGCCTTTCTGACCCCCTATTTCGATCCCGAGAACCAATATGCCGTCCCGTTCCAAACCGGGACAACGTCGCTGATGGTCGATACCGCGGTGATCCCGGAGCCACCCAACAGCCTCTCCCTTCTCTTCGATCCGCCCGAGGCGGCGATGGGACGGATCAACGTGCATCGCGACATGCACGATGTCATCAATGCGGGCCTACGGTATCTTGGCTATGGGACCTGCAATTCTAACAGAGAGGAGCTCAGCGCGGTCAACGACCTTCTGCTTGCGTCCAAGGACAATTGGCGGTCGATCAATGCCGATGGCTCGCGCGAGTTGCTCGTCTCGGGCGATGTCGTTGTCAGTCAGATCTGGTCTGGCCTTGGGATGCGGGCGCGCGAGGACAAGCCGAGCCTGCAATACATCTATCCCGAGGAAGGGTATACCGGCTGGGTCGACAGTCTCGTCATGCTCGACGGCGCGCCCAATGCAGAGAACGTCAGGGTCTTTATGAACTGGCTCCTTGAGCCTGAGAATGCCGCCGAACTGACCAACTGGGCCCGGTTTAGCGCCGGCGTGACCGGTGTCGAGCCTTTCCTGGACAGCGACCTTCAAGACGCGGTGGAGACGAACATTCCGGCGAGTGCCCCGCCGCCCGACCTCGTTCCGACCTGCCCGGAGGAGGTGATTGCCATTTACGATCGGATTTGGACGGAGCTTCTCCGCTAGGCGGGTCTGATCGAGACAGAGGGGCCGCGCCGCGCGTGTCGCGGGGCGGTCCGCTGCGCAACTGAAAGGGCGGCTCCATGGCCAAGCGCCTTGACACCTATATTGCAGCTGCCGTGCAGGCCGCGCCCGTCTTCCTGGACCTGGATGCGACAGTCGAAAAGGCCGTCGGCCTGATCAAAGAGGCCGGGAAAGAGGGCGCGAAGCTCATCGCGTTTCCCGAGACGTGGATCCCGACCTATCCGCTCTGGATCTTTGGCGCTGCGGGCTGGGGCGATCCGGCGGCGGGGCGGGTTTACGCGCAGCTCCACGCGAACGCGCTGATGGTTGGCGGCGAGCCCCTGCGCCGGATCTGTGCGGCGGCCCACGATGCGGGTGCCATGGTCGTGATGGGGGCCAACGAAAAGCTCTCCGGAGACAGCGGCTCTCTCTTCAATTCGCAGTTCTTCATCTCCGAGGAAGGCAAGCTCCTGGGCGTGCATCGCAAGCTGATGCCCACCTACACGGAGCGCAATGTCTGGGCCTACGGCGACGGCAGCACGCTGCATGTCTTCGACACACCGACCGGACGTGTCGGGGGCCTGATCTGCTGGGAGCATTGGATGCCGCTGGCGCGCTTTGCCATGCATGCCAAGCACGAGCACGTTCATATCGCGGCCTGGCCCGAGATCCCCGAAGCCCATCAACTCGCCAGTCGGCATTATGCGTTCGAGGGGAAGTGCTACGTGATCTGTGTCGGCTCCTACCAGAACACCGATCACGTGCCCGCCGATTTCGAGCTGATGTCGGCCATTGCCGATATCGGAGAGCTGGGCGGTGGCGCCGATGACATCCTGCCGGGAAATTCCGGCATCATCGGGCCGGACGGAGAGTGGATCGCCGGGCCCGTCGGCGGGAAGGAGACGATCGTTTACGGCGAGATCGATCTGATGCGCTGTATCGAGGAGCGCCTGTTGCTGGATTCGGCCGGGCACTACAACCGGCCCGACATCTTCCAGCTCAGCGTCGATGACCGGCCGCGCGCCGCGGTCGACTGGCACTCCGCCGGGACCGCGCGCAGAACCGGCGCAGTTCTGCGGGAGGATGAGGACGAGAGTGAGCCGGGGGCCTGACGGCGGCAGGTCGCCGCGCCATGCGGACCCTGAACCGACGACGCCTTGCCGAACCCGGGCGGGCGATGCGCGGCCGCCCTTGGCAGGATCGCTTTTCACCCTGGTGACCCAAGCCATGCGACGGCGCTGTCAGAAGCAGGTCGGAGTGCCCGTTGTGAGATCGGGGGGCGCCGGGCTCAGGCCGGGGCCCCGCCCGGATCGCGAGACATCGCCGTGTGGCCCGTTGCCCGGAACCGATGCGGGGAGAAGGCGGCGAGCGACAGGTTCGTCTGGCGGCCCTGCAGGAGCGCGAGGACGAGCGGGCCGATCAGCGGCGCCAGCGCGAAACCATGGGCGGAAAAGCCGAAGGCGTGGATGACCCCCGGCGCCACGGCGCTTTCGCCGAGGATCGGCAGGCCGTCGGCGCTCATCCCCTCGATCCCGGCCCAGCTGCGCACGAGGCGCGCGCGGCGCAATTGGGGAAAGACCATCGCGGCGTTGCCGAGATTGGCGGCCAGATCGGCGGCGCGCGGGCGCCCGATCCCGTCCGCCCCGATCGGCGCCTCATAGGCCCCGCCGATGATCACGGTGCGGTTGGCGCCCTGTTTCAGCGACAGTTTGTGGCCCTCGATCCCGATGGTGGCGTTCACGAAGGGGGGCAGGGGTTCGATCACGCTCATCTGCAACGCGCGCGGCGTCACCGGCAGGGTCTCGCCCAGCCCCTCGGCGAGCGTCGCGCCCCAGGCGCCGGCGGCGTTGACGATGTGCCGCGCGGTGATGTCGCCCTCGGCGAGGTGCAGCGCATGCTGGCCGTTCGTGGCCGTAACGCCCTCGACGCGGGTGTGTTCCCGGAGGTCGACGCCGGTCTGGCGCGCGGCGGCGCCATAGGCGCGGAGCGTGGCAAGGGGATCGGCGAAGCCATCGTCCTCGACGATCAGGGCGCCGACGGCGCGGCCTGCAAGGGCCGGCTCCCGTTCGGCAAGCTCTGCGGGGCCGATGAGGCGCTCGTGCGTGTAGCCCAGCTCCCGCGTGCGTGTGGCGCGTGCGTCCAGGGCAGCCATGGCGCCGTCATCGAGCGCCACGCGGATCTGGCCGGAGGCGACGAACCCGCAGTCGTGGCCGAGCCAATGCGCGGCCTCACGCCAGAGGGGGAGCGCGGCGCGGGCGAGCGGGATCTCCGCCGGGTGACGGTTGAGGCTGCGCACGCCGCCCGCACTGGCGCCCGAGGCATGGCGCCCGATGCGCTCGGCTTCCAGCACGATGACGCGCATCCCGGCGCGCGCGGCCTCGACGGCGACGGACAGCCCGATCAGGCCGCCGCCGATCACCGCGAGGTCATGCGTCATGCGCCGGGGCCCGTTCCAGGGCCTGTTCCGTGTCCGGGTCAGGGGGAAGGTAATCCTCGATCAGAACGGGCTTGAGCGGCGGTCTGATCCGGAGAGCGCCGACGGCGTGCGGCGCTTCTGCCGTGATGTCTGCGATCACGCGGGTCAGCGTGTTGCCGCACATGCGCCCCTGGCAGGGCCCCATGCCCGCGCGCGTGAAGGTCTTGACCCGGTTCGGGCCGTGCGCGCCGTCTTGCACCGCCGCGCCGATCTGGGAGGACGTGACAGCCTCGCAGCGGCAGATCGGAGTGTCTTCGGTCAGATGCGCGGCGAGCGGGGCAGGGCGGTAGAGCGCATCGAGGAACGTGCGCGCGCGGCGTTTGCGCCGAAGCTCCGCGCGCAGGTTGGGCATACGACCATCCGCAGGCTTCCCGACCGAGGCGGCGGCGGCAGCACCCGCCAAGGCGCCGGACAGGCGCGCGATCTCCGCCCCGCCGATCCCGGCCCCGTCTCCGGCGACCCAGATGCCGGGGGCGGCCTCGTGGTCTGGTCCAGCCGCGGGCGCGAACGCCTCCTGCGCCGGATCCCAGACATGCGGCAGGTTCAGCAGACGTGTGAGCTGTGTGTTCGGGATCACCCCGTCATGGACGGCCACGACATCGCAGGGGATGCTGCGGCTCAGGCCACGGCTGCCGAACGTGAGGCGTTCGACGCGGTCCGTGCCATGGGCAGCCAGCCTGTCGACCGCGCGATGGACGGGCGTGCCGGAGACCGCCCGGGCTGCGGCGAGCGCGACCCCTTTGGCGAAGAGCGCCGGGTCGGCCAGGATGCCGCCCGCCTGCCGCAGAGCGTCGAAGGGCGGGAGCGCCGGCCCGAAATCCAGAAACGCCTTTACCGAGGCGCGCGCGCGGCGCAGTTGCACGTAGGTCAGCAGGATCAGCGGCCCCTGGCCGGCCAGAACGATCCGCCCCTCCGGCACGACCCCTTGCTTGAGAAGGAGCTGCAGCGCGCCGACGCCCATCACCCCCGGCAGCGTCCAGCCGGGAAAGGGAACGGGCCGCTCCTGCGCGCCGGTCGCGAGGATGAGCGCATCGGCTTGTGCCTCCCGCAGGCGCGGCCCCCCGTTTGGCGGGCCGATCCAGGACACGCGCCGCTCGGGCGTGGCATCGACGATTGTGGCGTTTGCCACGTAGTCGATGTTGGGGTGGTCGAGGCCTGCCAGCGCCTCTGCCGCCCCGGTGTCGCTGTCGCCTGCGCGTCTCTTGGCGGCGGGATCCTGGAGGCGTCGGTCTGCGCCGCGCCAGACCTGCCCGCCGGGGACCGGCTGCTCGTCGAGCAGGAGAATACGGGCCCCCGCTTGTGCGGCGGCAGCGGCGGCGGCGAGGCCCGCGGGGCCCGCGCCGATGACCAGAACCTCCGCCCGCTCGGTCACTCCGGCACCGGCGCGCCAAGGCGCACGGTCAGCCCGTCGCGCACTTCGATCAGGCACGCCTGCGCTCCCGGTCGCCCGTCGACCTCGCACAGGCAGCCGAAGCAGACGCCCATCATGCAATAGGGGGCGAGCGGCGCACCGGTCTTGGCGTGGGGGCCGAAGCTGGCCCATCCGGCGGCGATAAGGGCGGCGGCGACGCTCTGCCCGTCGCTGGCCGGAACCGGCACGCCATCCACCACGATGGTCAGGGTTTGCGTCATTGGGCGGGCTCGAACCTTTTGGCCGTGAAGGCGGGGTAGGTTTGCTCCAGCCGGCCCGCAAGGAGGGCTGCGGCGACCTCGCCCGCATGGGCGGCGGCAAGGGTCACGCCGCTGTGGCAGGTCAGAAGCGCCGCACCCGGATGCGCGCGCGACTCGGCATAGATCGGCTTGCCGTCGGGCGACATCACCCGCAGCGCGCCCCATTGGCGGACGATGCGCGCCTTGCGGAGCAGGGGATAGATCTGCGCGGCGCGGGCAACGATCTTGCGCGCGATGCCGGGCGTCACGCCGCGGTCGAAGCCGACATCCTCCTTGCTGTCGCCGAGCATGACCGTTCCGTCGCCGGTCTGCCGGATCGTGACGTTCGGGATGTCGAGGATACGGGGCAACCGCTCCGTCACCAGGATCTGACCGCGGACCGGCCGGACCGGGGCTGGCAGACCGAGCGCCGGTGCGAGATCCACAGCGCCGAGGCCGGCGGTGAGCGCCACGCGCCCGGCGGTTCGGTCGCCGCGCTGCGTCTCAATGCGGAAGCTGCCGTCTGTCTGGGGCAGGACGCGCCTGGCACGGGCGCGCAGCACCTCCACCTTCGGATGCGCGGCGAGGGCGGCGGCGAGTGCGCGGTGCGTCCGCAGCGGATCTGCCACCCCGTCATGGGGGCAATAGCTCGCCCCCAGGGCCGCCGGGCCCACGGCGGGGGCAAGCTCCTGCAACTCCGCCCGGTCGAGCATCCGCGCCTCGCTCGCACCCGGCGCGGGCTGGTTGTGCATGCGCTTGATCTCAGTGGCCATCTCGTCCAACTCGGCCTCGGTCAGGGCGATTTCGAGGCCGCCCGTCCGGGTGTAGCCTGCCGAGATGCCCGTTTCGCAGCGCAGGTCGGCGTCAAACGCTGCCCAAGCGTCGGCGGAGCGGCGCGTCAGGCCGGCATAGTCCGGCGCGCCAAGACCCTTTCCTTGAACCCAGACAAGACCGAAGTTTCCCGCCGAGGCGTGGAGGTCATCCTCCCCGGCATCCACGAGCAACACGCGCGCGCCCTGCCGTGCGCAGCCCCAGGCCAGCGCCGCGCCGACGAGCCCTGCGCCGACAATGGCGATATCCGGCGATGCCCGTGTCATGAGCCTCCCAAAGGATGGAAATCAGTCTTCTACGATAGCGACCGTCCGACGGAAAGCCAGCACCCCCGTCTCCGTGCGCGCGGAGCTGCGTCGATCGGCGCCCTCTTGAATCGCAACGTAAATCGGGCTTCTGTGTCGCGGGCGACATCAAAAGCGCTGCGAAAATCACAGGGAGTTTGGACATGAAGACAACAGCCAATCGAATTCTGGGCGCGGTCGCCGCCGCCATGATCGTCCCCGGTGCAGCGCTCGCGGACTATCCCGAACGCGGGATCGAGATGATCGTGGCGTTCTCGCCGGGCGGCGGGACGGACGTCGCCGCGCGCTCCATTCAACCCTTCATCGAAGAAGCGCTTGGCACCGATATCACGGTCAAGAACGTCCCCGGCGCGGGCGGCGAAGTGGGCTTCACCGAACTCGCCACCTCAGAGTCGGATGGCTACACGATCGGATTTATCAATGTGCCGGCGATCTTCGCTTATTCCTACGAGCGCGAAACGCGTTACAGCCGCGACAGCTTTGCGCCGATTGCCAACCTCGTCTACGATCCGGGCATTTTCGCCGTGCGGGCCGACAGCGAGTTTGAGACCCTGCAGGACCTGATCCAGTACGGTGTCGACAACCCGGGCGCGCTGCCCATCGGAACCTCCGGCTCCACCGGCTCGTCAGAGCATCTGGCCATTCTGAACGTGCAGGCGCAGACGGGCGCCAGCTTCAACCACGCGCCCTTCGGCTCGACCGCGCCGCTCCGCACGGCGCTCCTGGGGGGGCACATCCCGGTCGCGGCGTTCAACCTCTCGGAGGCGGTGCAGTTTGAGGAGGCAGGCGAGCTGCGTGTGCTGGGCGTCATGGCGTCCGAGCGCAGCGGTTTGTCGCCCGACGTGCCGACCTTCGCCGAGCAGGGCGTCGACATCGTTGCAGGCTCGTCGCGTGGCATCGCGGCGCCCGCCGGCGTGCCCCAGGAGATCCTGGACAAGCTGAGTGCTGCGATCGGAGAGGCGATGTCCGCCGGTGAGTATGTCGCCAACGCGGAATCGGCGAACATCCCGCTCGACTACATGGATGCCGCCGAATACGGCGCGTTCCTCGACAACACCGACGCCGCTCTCGCCGAGATCTGGGAAACGACGCCGTGGCGCGAGTGAGGCCCGGCGGCTAACCCAAGTGGGCTGGAGAGCGACAGAACTTGTGACGGGCGCGGCGATCCTCGCCGCGCTCGCCTTCCTTTGGATGCAGCTGGCCGACACGCCGGCGGCGGCACGCATGTTCCCGCGCAGCATTATCGGCGTCATGGCGCTCCTGACCTGCGTGATGATGGTGCGCAGCTATGCGGGGCGCACCGCGCCGGCCGCCGGGGTGGAGGAGTGGCGCTTTTTCAAGCACGCAGGACGCTTTGGGATCAGTGTGGGCCTGTTTCTGGTCTACCTCCTCGGCGTCAGCAATATCGGGTATTTCGCCTCCAGCGCCGTTTTCCTAATGGTGCTGCCGCTCGTCTTCGGGTTTGACCGTCCGGGCATGCTCGGGGTGACGATGCTCGCCTTCCTCACCTTCATCTGGGTCATCTTTGTCATGATATTCGGGCGAACGCTTCCGGCTGAACTGCTCTTTCCGGCGCTGGGAGGGTAGCGTGGAGCCGTTCCTCGAAGCGTTGCCGGCAGTCCTCGCCTGGGAAAACCTGATCGCCATCATCGGTGGCACGATCATCGGCATGGTCGCCGGGGCGCTGCCGGGTCTGACGGCCACCATGACCATTGCGGTGCTGATCCCGTTGACGTTTTCGATGGAGCCCCTCGTCGCGCTCGGGATGATGGCGGGGATCTATAATGGGGCGATGTATGGCGGGGCGATCCCGGCCATCCTGCTGCGCATCCCCGGCACGCCCCCCTCCATCGTCACGACGTTCGACGGGCACCCGATGGCGAACCGCGGCGAGGCGGGCTATGCGCTGAAGATCGCGTGCTGGTCCTCCGCCATCGGGGGGGCGATCAGTGCGATTGCGCTGATGACCATTGCACCGCAGCTGGTGAAGGTGACGCTGCTCTTTGGACCGGCGGAGTACTTCTGGGTCGCCGTCTTCGGTCTCTCTGCCATCGCGGTGCTTCTTGGGGCGGACCCGGTGAAGGGGCTGATCTCGGCCTGTCTCGGGCTGCTCCTAAGCACCGTGGGGCTCGATATCGTCACAGGGCACGAACGGCTGACCTTCGATGCGCTCTATCTGGTCGACGGGCTGAACCTGATCGTCGTGCTTTCCGGGCTTTACGCTATCCCGCCTGCTCTGATGATGGCGGAGGAGGCGCTGAAACAGGGGATCGCCAAGGAGAAGATCAGGCTCGAAAAGAGCCCGCCGATCTGGCGTGCGCTCGGGACCTTCTGGCCAACCTGGACGCGGAGCGGCTTGATCGGCGTCTTCGTGGGAATCCTGCCGGGCACCGGCGGCAGCATGGCGGCGTTCATCTCCTACAACGAAGCGCGGCGGGCGGATCCGGACCCCGAGAGCTTCGGCAAGGGCAACCCCAAGGGCGTGGCCGCCGCCGAATGCGGCAACAATGCCGACAATGCCGCGGCGATGATCCCGGCGCTCACCCTTGGCGTGCCGGGCAGCGCGGTGGCGGCGGTGATCCTGGCGGGGCTTCTGGTGCATGGGTTGCAACCGGGGCCGCAGCTTTTCCGCGACAGCGCGGTCATCGTCTACGGCTTCATGATCCAGATGCTGCTGACGTCGCTCCTGCTCATCGCCTTCGGCGGCGAGGCCTCCGCACGGATCTTCGCGCAGGTCCTGCGCATCCCGCGGCTTCTGCTGGCGCCGATGATCCTCGCCCTCTCGGTGATCGGGATCTACACGCTCAACAACACCCTGACGGATGTCTGGGTGCTGCTCGGTTTCGGGATGGTGGGCTACGTGATGGACCGGCTCGGCTTTCCGCTCGCCCCGGCGATCCTTGGGCTCATTCTTGGCTCGCTTGCCGAGCAGCAGCTTCGATTGACGCTCCTGATCCATCAGAACGATATCGGGGCGCTGTTCGACAGTTGGCTGAGCTGGACGATCATTGGGCTGACCGCGGCCGTGTTGCTCTACCCGGTGTTCCGCTGGGCGCAGGCGCGGCGGCGCACGCCGGAGGCGCCTTAGGGCACCGTCCAGAAGACCTGACCTACCCACGAGCTGTGGATGGAGCGCGAGCCGTGCAAGCGCCGTCCCGTGGGGTGGCGCTGATCCGGTCGCGCTGAGCGCTTTATCTCAACCAAATCCCTCCCCGCACCAAGCTAAGAGCCAACGGAAGACTAGCGCCATCCCGCGGGGACGGGACGGCGCTGGCACGGCGGCCTTCGGCCTTGATTCCGTGCTGGGGTGCAATGCTCTTGGGTGGATCAAGTTTTCTGGACGGTGCTCAAGAATGGCGGCAGTGACGCCCCTTGTGCGCTGTCCGCGCCGATGGTCCCCCTGCATCTCTGCAGCAACTCAACTGATGGGCACGCCCTCGTCGCAGAGCCGGCGCAGCGCGTCCGGGTGGAGGTCGCGGACGCCGGCGGCGTCGAGCAGGTCGTTCTCGGTCACAAAGTCGCGCCCGTAGATCGCCGAGAAGAGCGCCGTGCCCGCGTCGTGCAGCACCGCCGGGCGCCCGACCAGCGCGCCGAGCCAGGCGGTGGGGACGAGGCCGTAGGGCACGTCTTCGGTGACGTAGCGGGTGTCGGCTGTGGTCGGCCCCATCGCCCCGCCGCCGCGGGCCAAGAGCGCGGCGTACATCTCGGAAACCGGGGCCTTCTCCAGGTGATAGGACAGGCTGAAATGGTCGAAGATGGTGCGCGTCTCGACCCCGAAGGCGTCGGCGATGGCGAGCCGCTCCGCATCGAGCGCTTCCATCAGACGGCCGACACCGGCGGGGATATGCTCGGCTTGCTTCCAACTCTCGCCCTGCTCCATCCGGGTGTAGTTGCAGAGCGCGATGGCGAGGTGGTTTTGCGGGTTGAGGTTCGACAGAGCGATAGCGAGCACCCCGTCGCGCGGGCGGAAATGGTCGCCGAACGCGGCGATGAGGGTATCGAGCGCGGCGGGCGCGGCCGATTTCGGCAGGGCGCCCACATCGACGGATTTGCGTACGGTCGAGACCGCGACCGTATCCTCGCCCTTGCGGCGCCCGGCCGTCAGCGTCGTGCCCCAGGCCACGATGGGCGGGGCGAGGCCGCGCGCCGCCAGACGCCGCGCCAGGGCGAGCGCCCCGAAGGAGGCGTGCGAGGAGATGGCGACGACATGGTTATTGGTCAGATGCGGGGCGACGGCCTCGAACGCCATGGCATGGGCATAGGCGGGCAGGGCCACCAGAACGACATCCGCGCTATCGACGGCCTCCTCCACCGACGCGGCCACGCCGGGGTGAAACGTTCCTTCGAGCGCGCCGGTCGCGGTGAGCGGTTTGCCCCCGGCCAGCGCGGTGAGGCTTCGCCCGGAGGGCGACCACAGGACGGCCTCGACCCCGCGCGTACAGAGCCAGGCCGCCGTGCCCAGAGCCACGCCCCCTGCGCCCAGAATTGCCACCTTCATGTGTCTCTCCGTTCCATGTCGCCTCAGTCCAGTGCGTTGCACTTGCCCTACAAATCGCGAGAATGCGTGGCGAGCAAGGGATGCCAAACCGATGAATGAGCAGACGAGGGTGGACCGGCCGGAGGGCCTCGCGGCGTTGGAGGAGCGCCTAGCGACCGACCTTGCCGCGCTCAACTATCCACCCGCGAACTGGGTGCCGGAGACGCGGCACGCCGATGGCCCGGTCAGCGATGTCGTGATCTTAGGCGGTGGCATGTGCGGGCTTGTTGCGGCATTCGCGCTGCAGCGCGCCGGGATCCGCAACCTGCGCATCCTCGACCGCAGCGCCGCGGGGTGCGAAGGGCCTTGGGTGACCTATGCCCGGATGGAGACCCTGCGCTCGCCCAAGCAACTCACGGGCCCCGCCTTCGGCATCGGCGCGCTGACCTTTCGCCAATGGTTCACCGCGCAATGGGGGGAGGCCGCGTGGGAGGCGCTCGACAAGATCCCACGCCCGATGTGGATGGACTATCTGCGCTGGTACCGCTACGCGCTCGCCCTTCCGGTGGAAAACGGGGTGGAGGTCATAAGGGTTGCGCCGAAAGACGGCCTTCTTGAGCTGACGCTCGGCGGGCCCGCGGCCCGGGAGCCCGTCATCCGCTGTCGCCGCCTCGTGATGGCAACGGGCCGCGACGGGACGGGGGCGCCCAACATCCCAGATTTCGTGACGCACCTGCCGCGCGGCGACCTCTGGGCGCATTCATCGGACGAGATCGACTTTGCCAGTCTCAACGGTA
>JBCDGG010000085.1:0-22969 GCA_038757905.1 Pseudomonadota bacterium
GTCGACGGCCGGAATGGCCTGCTGGTTCGGTGCGGCGCCGGTGTAGAACACGTTGCGCGAGCTTTCCTCGCCCTCATATTGTACCGGGTAGAACATCAGGCCGTTCAGCTCTTCCAGAACCGGCAGGGCGGACTTGCGCGACACCGAGGTCCACGAGCCGAAGATCACATCCACCTCGTGTACGGTCAGCAACTCGCGCGCCTTTTCGGCGAAGAGCGGCCAGTCGGAGGCCGGATCGACGACGACGGCTTCGATCTCGCACCCGAGCAGGCCGCCTGCCTCGTTCTGAATGTCGACCAGCATCTCGACGGTGTCTTTCAGCGTCGTCTCGGAGATTGCCATGGTGCCCGACAGCGAGTGCAGGACGCCCACCTTGATCGGGCAGGCCGCATCCTGGGCTGCGGCGGGCAAGGCCAGTACGCCGAGCGACGCGGTAGCAAGAAGTAGCGAAGAGAGTTTGGTCATCAGCATCCCCTTTGGATCGCTGCGCCGCGAAACCGGGGGGTGGCGGTTGAAAGCATGGTGATGCACCCCTATTCGATCCCACGTGCAGCCACGTTGGTGCACGCGTGCGGTGGCGATCGGACCTCCAAGTGCTTTCGCCGCCGCACATCTGTTGTTGGATCCCGTTCGGGACCGCAGGCTCGTTTGAGGCGCAGACCTCGTGGGAGGGGGAGTCCTTTCGCGGAAAACCGCCGGGGCCGGCCGATCCCGCGCTGCCCATCGCGACAGGAATGGGCGAAATCTAAGCATATGCCCAGAAATGGAGCGTAACGCAAAGCCCGCCCCCGCGGTGCACATACTTCCGACGCCGTGCCCGGGAATGCGGCAGCGCCGTGACTCGCAGAGATCGCGCCCGTGGGTGCCGGTGGCCGGCTTTGGCCAACAAGGCGCGATTTTCGGCAACCTCTTCTTAAACACCGGCGGTTTAGGAAAGGAGAACACAACCAGAACGGTGTGCATATGTCAGGGTCGCCAACCGCCGACACTCAAGATTTCGCTGCGGATCGCAGCGCGCGAAGGCCGGGCCCGGCGGGGCCCGGGCGGGTGCGTGGCATGGTGCGGGGGCTCCTGCCGTGCCTCCTCGCCGCAAGCCTCGCCGCTGCACCGCTGCGTGCGGGCGCCTCCCCGGGTCCGCAGGCCGAAGGGGAGTGCGACCGTTGGGCAGCCATAGCGGCGGCCGAGTTCGGCGTTCCCGAGCGGCTGCTCCTGGCAATCACGCGCGTCGAAACCGGGCGCGCGGGGGCGTCCGGCGTCGTTGCGCCCTGGCCCTGGACCGTGAATGCAGGGGGCGAAGGCCATTGGTTTGCGTCCGCACGGGCAGCTGCTGATTTCGTAAGAAGTGCCGTCGCCCGGGGGGAGGCGCAGGTCGATGTCGGGTGCTTCCAGCTCAACACCGGGTGGCACGGACGCGCGTTCGCCTCGGCCGACCAGATGATCGAACCCAGCCGGAACGCGCGCTATGCGGCGCGCTTTCTGGCAAACCTCCACGCGGAGTTCGGCACCTGGACGCAGGCCGCCGCGGCGTTCCATTCCCGCACGCCCCATCTCGGCCGCACCTATCTGGCAAAGGTCAGTGCAGCGCTCGGCGAGATGGGCGAAGCGCCCCGCAACGCCCCCGGGCGGATCCAGCCCCTGGTGGCCGGGGCTCTGGCCGACGCCCCGCCGCGCTTGGCGCCCGGCGCCGTGAAAGCCGCGCCGGGCGGCGTCGCGCTGGGCGGGCTGACCGGCGCCGCGCCCGCCGCAACCCTCTTTCCGGGGCGCTGAGCATGGGACAGCTTCAGGCCTCGGCCCTGTTCAAGCCGCCGGTTCTCCTCGCGATCGCGCTGATGGCGATCATCGTCATGATGATCCTGCCGGTCCCCGCCTGGCTCCTGGACGTGGGCCTCGCGCTGTCCTTCGCGCTGGCCATCCTGATCTTCACCGTCACCCTCTTCATCGAGCGCCCGCTCGATTTCTCGGCCTTCCCGACGATCCTGCTGGGCTCGCTCATGCTGCGGCTGTCGCTCAACGTCTCCTCCACGAAGCTGATCATCGGCGAGGGGCATACCGGCACCGATGCGGCCGGCGGCGTGATCGAAGGCTTCGCGATGTTTGTCATGGGCGGCTCCACAGTCCTTGGCCTCGTGATCTTCTGCGTGCTCTTGATCGTGAACTTCATCGTGATCACCAAAGGCGCCGCCCGCATGGCCGAGGTCGGCGCCCGGTTCGCGCTCGACGGCATGCCGGGCAAGCAGCTGGCCATCGACAGCGACATGTCCGCCGGCGCGATCGACCATGCCGAGGCCAAGGAGCGGCGGGAGCGGGAGCAGGCCGAAACAACCTTCTTCGGCTCGCTCGACGGGGCGTCGAAATTCGTCAAGGGCGATGCTATTGCGGGGCTGCTGATCACGCTCCTGAACCTGGTCGTGGGCCTGATCATCGGTATCACGATGCATGGCATGGCCGCCGGTCAGGCCTTTCAGACCTATACCATCCTGACGGTGGGCGACGGCCTGGTGACGCAGATCCCCGCCGTCATTATCTCCATCGCGTCGGCCCTTCTGCTCGCCCGTGGCGGTGCCACCGGGGCGACGGACACCGCGCTGGCCGAGCAGCTGGGGCGCAACCCCGCCGCGCTCTTCACCGTGGGCGTCCTGATGGCGCTGTTCGCGCTCGTCCCCGGGCTGCCGTTTCTGCCCTTCATGCTGCTCGCGGCCGCCCTGATCGCGCTGGGGCTCTATGCGCAAAACCTGGCCGCGCGCAAGACAGCCGAGCAGCCGGCGGACACCGCCGAGGAGGCCGCACCCCCGCCCGCAACCATGGGAGACGTGCTGGATCTCGACGACATTCATCTGGAGTTCGCGCCCGACCTCGTCGGAATGGTGCTCGATCCCGCGACCGGCCTCGACGCGCGGATCACCAATATGCGCAACCACGTCGCGACGACGTACGGGATCATTCTGCCCGAGATCCGGCTGACCGATGACGCCAGCCTCCCGCCCGGGGCCTATGTGATCCGGATCCAGGGCGTCGCTCAGGCCCGGGACAGGCTGCGGCCGCAGCGGCTGCTCGCCCTGATCCCCGACGGCGCAGACGATCTGCCCGCCGGCGAGGAGGTGTCCGAGCCCGTCTACGGCGCTCCGGCGCGCTGGATCTCGTCGGAGGATCGCGAGCGGGGCGCCCTCGGCGGTGCGACGATCGTTTCGCCCACCGAGGTTCTGGCCACGCATCTGCTGGAAGTAATCAAGCGCAACTTCCCCCGGCTGATGACGCTGAAGACCCTCCGCCGCCTGCTCGCGGCCCTGACCGAGGTGTCGGATCCGGCCCGGGGCGAGGCCAATCGCAAGATGATCGACGAGCTGGTGCCGGACAAGGTGCCGGTGGATCTGCTGCTCTCGGTCCTGCGGCTGTTGCTCGACGAGCGGGTGTCGATCCGGAACCTGCCCCTGATCCTCGAGGCCATCGCCGAGGTGCGCGGTAGCCTGAACACATCGGAGGCCATCTGCGAGCATGTGCGCCAGCGCCTGGGGTTTCAGCTCATCGCCGAGCTGAAGCGCGAGGACGGGACGCTGCCGCTGATCCAACTCGCCCCGGAATGGGAGGACACGTTCCGCCGGCACAGCATCGAGGGATCGGACGTTGCGTTGCCCCCGGACGATTTCACCCGGCTGATCGGGGGGATCTCGGAGACGCTCTCGGACGCCGCCGCGAACGGGGTCTATCCCGCCCTTGTCACAACCACGCAGCGCCGGAGGTTCCTGACGACGCTGGTTCTGGCCAAGGGCCTCGCCGCGCCGGTCCTGTCCTTCGACGAGATCGGGCTCGACGCGCGCCCGGCCATGGTCGGCCAGGTGGCGGCCTGATGGCGGCCCTGGCCGAAGTGCTCGCGCTCGGGGAAAGCGCGCTGGCCGCCGGGATCGCCGTGTTCCTGCGCGTCGTGGCGGCGGTGGCGGTGTTGCCGGCCTTTGGCGAGCAATCGCTTTCGGTGCGCATCCGCCTTGCCGCAGCCGTTGCCCTGACGGTGCTCGTCGCGCCGGCCGTGGCCCCGCATTTCGACGCCGCGTCGGGAGGCCTCGACTGGCCGCGCCTCATCCGGCTGCTGGGCAGCGAGACCATCGTCGGCCTGACCTTCGGCCTTGTGCTGCGCCTGCTGATCCATGCGCTTCAGATCACCGGCACCATCGCGGCGCAGTCCACGTCGCTCGCGCAGCTCTTCGGCGGAGCCTCGGCCGAGCCGCTCCCCGCGATCGGGCACCTGCTCGTGGTCTCGGGCCTTGCCCTTGCGGCCATGGCGGATCTCCACGTGCTGGTCGTCGAGGCGCTGATCGGCACCTATTCGCTCTTCCCGCCCGGCGCGGTCCTCGCACCCGGCGCCCTGGCCGAGCTGGGGGTGGCCCATGTCGGGCGGGCCTTCGCACTGGCCTTCACGCTGGCCGCGCCCTTCGTCATCGGGGCGCTCGTCTATAATCTGGCCCTCGGCGCCATCAACCGCGCCATGCCGCAGCTGATGGTGGCCTTCGTCGGAGCCCCGGCCATCACCGGGGCCGGACTGGCGCTTCTGGCCCTGGTGGCGCCGCTCGCCCTGGAAATCTGGGCCGATACCTTGCGCGCCACCGTCCAAGATCCTTTCGGGCCGCTCTGATGGCCGGGGGCGCCTCCCAGGACGAGGGCGAAAGCAAGATCCACGACCCGACCCCGCGGCGCCTCCAGCAGGCCCGGGAAAAGGGCGAGATCGCCCGCTCCGCCGATCTGACGGCGGCCGTCGGGTATCTGGGCATACTGCTCGCGGGGGTCCTGGCGGGCGGTCTGTCGGTCGAGACGCTGGGGCGTCTCGGGGCGGAGCTCATCGGGGGCGCCGACCGGATCGCGCCGCTTCTCTTCTCCGGCCACGGGGCGGCGATCCCGGGGGCCATGCTGCGCGACAGCGCGCTGGGGCTACTGCCCTTCTTTGCGATTCCGGCGGTTTTGGTCGTGTTCGGCCTCTTCGCCCAGCAGGGGCTGGTCTTCACGCCGGACAAGCTGCTTCCGAAGCTCTCCCGGATCTCGCTGCTGCAGAATGCCAAACAGAAGTTCGGGATCAGCGGGCTCGTCGAGTTTGCCAAAAGCTTCGTCAAGCTCGTCGCCTATTCCGTGGCGCTCGGCGTCTTTCTCGCAGTCGTGCTGGAGGAGCTGGTACTGTCCGCGGCGCTGGAGCCGCGCCAGGTCGCCCGTTTGCTTGGAACCCTGTCGGTGGAGTTCATGGCGATCGTGGTGGTTATCGCCTTCGTGATCGGCGCAATCGACATGATCTGGCAGGTAGCCGACCACAAACGCCGCAACCGGATGAGCCACAAGGAGCTGCGCGACGAGACCAAGGAAACCGAGGGCGATCCCTATCTGAAGGACCGGCGCCGCCAGAAGGGGATCGAGATTGCGCAGAACTCCATGATGGCCGACGTGCCGGACGCGACCGTGGTGATCGTCAACCCGACGCACTACGCCGTGGCGCTCAAGTGGTCCCTGGCGTCGGCCGGCGCGCCGGTCTGCGTGGCGAAGGGCGTGGACGCGGTCGCGCTGCGCATCCGCGACGCGGCCGAGGAGGCCGACGTGCCGATCCACAGCGATCCGCCGACCGCGCGCGCGCTCTTTGCCAGCGTCGATATCGGCGAGGAGATCGGACGCGATCACTTCGTGCAGGTTGCCGCGGCGGTGCGCTTCGCCGAAGCCGTGCGCGACCGGAAGCGGCGGTCGGTGCTGTGACGACGGCGTCCGAACGGCGACACCGTCTCGCACGGCTCGAGCAACTGGCGGAGCTGAAGGCGACGGCGGAACGCCAGCGGCTCGGCCAAAGGCTGAAGGACGAGACGCGCCTGACGCGGGACGTGGCCGCCCTGACCGCGCGGCGGGCCGCGGCCGAGAAACGGCTGGGCGAAGAGCCCTGGCCCGACGTTGCCCAGGTCTCCGCCACCCTGGCCTGGCTGCGTGCCTCCCAGGAGGAGTTGCGCCGCCTCAACATCCAGCTTGCGGCGCTGCGGGCCCGGTCCGAGACGGCGCGGCTAGCGTCGAGCCGGGCCACCGCCCGGCACGCGGTCCTCGAAGAGCTGCTGCTGCGAGAGAAGATGGCGGCGGGACGCGCGCGCCGCTAGGCCGAACGGGCGCCAGCCCAGTTTGCGGCGCAAGCCACGGCGTCAGCCATCCTGCCGGGCGATATCCGTGATCAGAACGTCGTAGACATCGGGGCCCAGCACCGGGCGCGCCGCTTCCCACAGGTTGCGGCGCAGGATCTCGATCCGGTCCGCGCGGGTGAAGTTGCCCGAGAACCCGCCCGCATTGGCATGATCGAACATCACCTGCAGGAGCGCGTCGCGCAGCTTCGGCTCCCGCGCGAAGACGACCTGGCGCATGCCCACATGGGTCTCCAGGCTGATCGACAGCACAACCAGCGCGGTGACCCGTCCGTCCTCCAGCACGGGCACGACGAACTGGTTGTTGATCCGTACGAAGTCGCGCTCCTCCAGCGGGGGACGGTCGCGGTCCGGCGTGGGCTCGGTTTGCGGGTCCAGAGCCATATCTTTGTCCGCAAGCGCGGGCTCCGCCCTGGCGTCCTTCTCCTCCTCGGGCGCGGGCTTGAAATAGGCGCCCGCGCCGACGCCGGCGCCGACACCGGCGAGCGCAAGGATCAGGGGGAGGACCAGCTTCGCCATGGATCAGAACGGCAGAACGATGTCGACGATCTGCTGGCCGTAACGAGGCTGCTGCACGTCGGTGATCTGGCCGCGTCCCCCATAGGAAATCCGCGCCTGGGCGATCTTGTCGTAGGTGATCTCGTTCTGCCGCGACACATCCTCGGGGCGCACATATCCCGTGACCAGAAGCTCGCGGATCTCGAAGTTCACGCGCACCTCCTGGCTGCCCTGGATCCGGAGGACCCCGTTGCGCAATACCTCCACGACCGTTGCGGCGATGCGCAGCGTCAGTTCCTCGCTGCGCTGCACCGAGCCTTCGCCCTCGGATGCGCTCCGGCTGCCCAGATCGACGGCAGGGTCGATCCCGGCGCCGGGGGGAAGATCTTCGGACAGCCGTTGCGGGATCCCGAAGAGCTGCGGGATGTTGAGCTGTTCCGAGCCCGACCGGGAACGCTCCGTCGAGTTCTGGATCTCGGCGCTTTCGTCGATCTCGATCACCACGGTGAGGATGTCGCCGCGCGTCGATGCGCGCCGGTCACCGAGCAGTGACTGCCTGTCCCGGCTCCAGAGCGACGCGCCATCGCCGGGCAGCGTCGGGTCGAGCCGTTCAGGCAGTGGGACGACGGACATCGCGCGCTGCTCGTCGGTTCCGGTGTTCGGGCTGAAGGCCGGGGCCTGACCGATATGACCGGCGCGGTCGCATCCGGCGAGCGCAAGGGCGCCAAGCGTGACAAGGGCAAAACGAAGCATCATCGGGTCCCAAATGAGGTGGGCGCGGCGCCCACGTGAATACGGCCGGCGTCGTCGGCGATGCCGGTCACGGTGTTGCGCGAGGAGAGGTTCAGTGCCCGGACGGTTTCGCCCGCGGCGCCGCGGCTGAGCGCGCGCCCCTCGGTCCGGATCTCGAGCCCGGCACGGTAGAAGACGAGGGTGACGATCTGGTTGCGATCCACGACAGCGGGCGGGCCGAGATCGGCGGGCCGGATCGGGCGGCCGGCATAGATCGCCACGCGCGCCTCCAGACCCAGGGCATCGCCCGGATCGCTGAGCGCCCCGGGATGCACGTCCGGCGAGAGCGCCAGGTGCTCGGGCCCGATCAGGGTCTTGGACCGGATCGTGCCGGCGGCGACGAGGCTTTCCGCGGCAAGCGGCCCGGCCCCGAGCATGAGGATGGCAAGGACAAGCGGTCTCATCAGCGGATCTGCGTGGTGGCGCCGAGCATCTGGTCGGCAGCGGTGATGACCTTGGCGTTCAACTCGTAGCCGCGCTGGGCCTCGATCAGATCGGTGATCTGGCGCACGGCATCGACGGAGCTGTCCTCCAGATAGCCCTGCCGCACCGTGCCGAGCCCGTCCTCGCCGGGGTTGCCGACGATCGGCGGGCCGGAGGCCTCCGTCTCCAAAAAGAGGTTGTCGCCCGTCGCTTCCAGGCCCTTTGCGTTGGAGAAGCTGGCGAGGGTGAACTGGCCGAGGTTCTGCGGTTCGACCTGATCGTCGAAGAACGCGAAGACTTCGCCATCGGGGTTGATCGAGATGCTGCGTGCGTCGTCCGGTATGGTGATGTCGGGGATGACGCCGAAGCCGTCCGACGTCACGATCCGGCCTTCGGCGGACCGCTTCAGCGCGCCGTCGCGGGTATAGCCGGACTGGCCGGACGGCAGCTCGACCTCCAGGTAGCCCCGCCCTTCGATCGCGATGTCGAGGTCGCCCCCGGTCTGGCTGAGCGGGCCCTGGGCCAGGTTGACCGAAACCGCAGCCGGCCGCACCCCCAGCCCGATCTGTACCCCGGTCGGCAGAACGGTCCCGTCGGAGGCGTTGACGGTGCCCGCGCGGGCGATCTGCTGGTAGTGCAGATCGGCGAACTCCGCGCGCCGGGCGTTGTAGCCGGTGGTGGACATATTCGCGAGGTTGTTGGCGATGACGTCGACGCGCATCTGCTGCGCTCCCATCCCCGTCGCGGCGATCTTCAGCGATTGCATGTGGTCTCTCCTGGTTCGGGGCTCAGCGGGTGAGCGTGTCGATCAGCTTCGAGCGGCGATCGCTCTCACGGTCGAGAAAGGCCTGGCCGAGCTCGTAGGCGCGTTGCACTTCGATCATGCGGGCAATCTCCTGCACCGGGTTGACGTTCGACCCTTCGAGCCGCCCCTGAAGAATGCGCGCTCCCTCCAGCACGGGCTCGGTGCCCGCATCCGCCCGGAAGAGCGCCCCGGCCTCACGCACGAGCGCGGCGGGATCCGCCGGCCGGTAAAGCCCGATCTGGCCGATCGGGGCGCCGTCGGCCGAAACGGTGCCATCGGCCGCCACCGAGACATCGCCCGCGTCCGCCGGAGCAAAGACCGGCGCGCCGCCCGCATCCAGAAGCAGGTAGCCATCCGGGGTGACCAGCTCTCCCGCTGCGTTCTGGCTGAAGCTGCCGGCCCGCGTGAGCCGTTCCCCGCGGGGCGTTTCCACAAGGAAGAACCCGTCGCCCTCGATGGCGAAATCGAAGCGCCCGCCGGTCTCCGTCAGCAGGCCCTGCGTCAGGTCAAGGGAGCGGGCGCGTCCTGCCGCGAGCGAGACGCTGGGCCCGGTGCCGGTCGCGTTGACGAACTCGGTGAACACGATCCCTTCGCGCCGGTATCCGGTGGTCGCGGCGTTCGCGATGTTGTTGGCGACGGTGTTCATCTCCGTCATCAGGCCAACCTGCCGCGACAGGGTGATCGAGGAGATGCTCATCGGCCCGCCCCCCCGATCAGCGGCAGCAGATCGTTCTGGAAATAGGCCGTCAGCGTTTCGGTCATGAAGCCCATCGAGAACCAGAACACCAGGACGATCGCCAGGAGCTTCGGCACGAAGGTCAGCGTCATTTCCTGCACCGAGGTGAGCGCCTGGAAGAGGCCGACGCCGACACCTGCGAGGAGCGCCATTGCGAGGATCGGCACCGAGATGATCACCGAGATCCAGAGCCCCTGACGGAGCGTGTCGAAGAAGACAGCTTCGGCCATGGCGTTACACCGGCATCCGGAGGATTTCCTGGTAGGCCTCCACCACCTTGTCGCGCACGGCGACGGCCGTCTGAACGGCGAGTTCGGACTGGCTCAGCGCCTCCACCAGGGCGTGGGGGTCCGCCTTGCCGACCATCGCATCCGCCGCGGTGCGTTCGGCGTTCTGCAGGGTCTGGGCGAAGTCGGTGAAGGCCGTTCCGGCGGCGGCTGCGAAGCCGCCCTCCCCCTCCGGGCGCAGGGCGCGGGCGGCCGCGGAGGCGGCCCCCTCGGCGGCCTGGGTTGCGGGTTGCGCCGTCTGGTACAGTCGGGCGGCTTGGGTGCTGCGGATGTCCATTCTGGTCTCCTTTAGCGGCGAAGGATTTCGAACAGGCTCGACGTCATCTGACGCGCCTGATCGAACATCTTGAGGTTGGCTTCGTAGCTGCGCTGGGCTTGCCGGGCGTCGGCGATCTCGATCACCAGATCGACGTTGGACCCGGTGTAGTTTCCGGCCGCATCGGCGAGCGGATGGCCGGGATCGTGGATCATCGGAAGGTCGGAGCGATCCAGCCGGACCCGCCCGGCCTCGACGAGCGCGGGCGTTCCGGGTTGCGCCAGAGGCGCGGTCTGGAACGAGACGAGCTTGCGGCGATATCCCGGCGTGTCGGCATTGGAGATATTCTCGGATACATGCCGGAGCCGGGTGGCTTGCGCCTTCATCCCCGAGGAGGAGAGGGCCAAGGTTTTGATCAGATCGTTCACGATTTACCCCCGCCCCAGGGCCGCACGCATGACGGTGAGGGCCGATTGATAGACCGTCAGCGCCATATCGTGTTGTTGGCGAAGCTCGGCGGCTTTCACGATCTCGTCCTCCAGCGACACCGTGTTGCCGTTGAGGCCGGAGGAGCCGCCGAACACCGCCTTCGGCACCGGAGGCTCGTACGCCGTTTCTCGCCCGAGATGCCCGGGGCGGGTGGCGCGCATCGTGTCAGGGGTTGGGGCCGCGTGCAGTGCAGCGAAGCTGGGCACGTCGACGCGCTTGTAGCCGGGCGTGTTCACGTTCGCGACGTTTTGGGCGACGGCCGCCTGGCGGGCGGCGGCATGGCGCGCAAGGCCATGCGACATCTTCATGATCTCGAGCTGATCGAACATTCGGGGCTTCTCCCACGGGCTTTCAACATTGGCTTAACCGCGATTCGTTTAGAAACGGTGCATCCGAACGGAGGATCCGGGATGCAGGACAGAAGCCCCGCCGCAGTCGATGCGGTGCCAAATCTCGCGGCGCTGGGCGCCGAGGTGGGGGCGTTGCGGCCCAGACGGGCCGTTGGCCGGATCGCGAGCCTCGGCAAGGGGTTGGTGCAGGTATCGGGCCTGGCGGAGGCCGCGGCACTGGGCGATGTGGTACGCATCGGAGCGGGCGCCGCGCCCGTCGGGGGAGAGATCGTGGAGCTTCATGGCGGGGGCGCGGTGATCCTGCCGGAGGGCTCCGGCGAAGGGCTGCGCATCGGCGATCCCGTGCTGCATCTGGGCCCGGCCGCGCTGGCGCCGCATGCCGGCTGGGTGGGGCGGATCGTCGATGCCGACGGGCGCCCGCTCGATGGCCGGCCGCTCGCGCCGGGCGTGATCGCCAAGCCGCTGCGACACCCCCCACCCCCGGCGACGGAGCGGCGCCTGCTGGGCCCGCGCCTTGCCACCGGCCTCGCGGTGTTCGACACGATGCTTCCTATCGTGCGGGGCCAGCGCATTGGCGTGTTTGCGGGCTCCGGCGTTGGAAAATCCCGCCTGATGGCCGCCTTCGCGCGGGGGATGGAGGCCGACCTCTCGGTCATTGCCCTGGTGGGCGAGCGCGGTCGCGAGGTGCGGGAATTCGTCGAAGCCGTACTGGGGCCGGAGGGCCTCGCCCGGTCAATTGTCGTGGTGGCGACGTCCGATCAGCCCCCCCTTGTCCGCCGGCGCGCGCTCTGGTCGGCGATGGCGGTGGCGGAGCACTTCCGCGACGAAGGGCGGCACGTCCTGATGCTGGCCGATTCCGTGACGCGGTTCGCCGAAGCTCACCGCGAAGTTGCGATCTCGGCGGGGGAAAGCGCGGCCCTGCGCGGCTTCCCGGCCTCGACCGCGCACCTCATCATGCAGATGGCGGAGCGCGCCGGGCCGGGCCCCATCGCCACCGGCGGCGACATCACCGCGATCTTCTCGGTCCTCGTGGCCGGATCGGACATGGACGAGCCGGTGGCCGATATCCTGCGCGGCGTTCTGGATGGCCACGTCGTGCTCGACCGCGGGATCGCGGAACGGGGGCGCTACCCGGCCGTGGATGTGCTGCGCTCGGTCTCACGCGCGCTGCCCGACTGTGCGCGGGCAGAGGAAAACACCCTGATCGCCTTGGCGCGCAGGCGCCTCGGTGCGTGGGCATCGGCGGAGCTGATGGTGCAGTCGGGCCTTTACACTGCCGGAAGCGATGCGGAGGTCGACGCCGCCGTGGACGCGTTCCCAAAGCTCGATGCGGTGTTCGGAGGAACCGCGCCGCAAGGGCCGGACGGCGCTTTTGCGATGCTGGCGAGCGCGCTTGGCGCCGCCGCGCCGCCGCGCCGCTAGAAAGGGCGCGCATGCCGAACCGGATGCGCCGCTACGCCGGCCTCAGCCGAACCGCGCCCGGATCGGGACGACGCTCAGGTGATCGACGACGTTCTGCAGGCCCGATTCCAGGCCGCGCGTCGGTTCCAGGCCGAGCACCTGGCGCGCGCGCGTGGGATCCCCCAGCGAGTGCCGGATGTCCCCCGGGCGGCGATCGGTGAACTCGATCGGGGCGCCCTGACCCGCAATGCGCGAGAGGGCACGAGCAACATCGAGAACGGTCACAGCCTCACCCGAGCAGACATTCGCGCACAGGTGCTCGCCCGCGGGGGCACCGCGGATGTACGCCATCGACGAGATCAGCGCTTCGATGACATCGTCGAGATGAACAAAGTCGCGGACCTGGGCGCCGTCGCCCTGGATCCGCAGTGTATGGCCCGCAAGCGCCCGCGCCGCAAAGCGCGCGATGACCCCGGCATAGGGGACATGCGGCGGCTGACCCGGCCCGTAGACGTTGAAGAGGCGCAGCGCCACGGTGCGTTCCCCGCGCAACGAGGCCGCGAGCGCCAGATGCCCCTCGCTCGCCAGCTTGTCGACGGCATAGGGCGACATCGGATCGGGCGTGGCCGTTTCGCGGATCGGCAACGCGCTCTGCTCGCCATAGACGGCCGCGGACGAGGCATGCACCACCGGGCGCCCGGATGCCTCTTCAAGCAGGGTCACCGTGCCTTGCAGGTTCGTCCGGCTTGCCGCCGCGGGGGCGGACAGGCACGCCTCGACCGACGAAACGGCGGCGAGGTGGAACACGCCGTCCACGTCGGCAAGCGCCTCGCACAGGGCGGCCCGGTCGCAGATATCGGCCTCGATCAGGGTTACGCCCGGCGGCAGCGCCCGCGCATCGCCGGTCGACAGATCGTCGAGCACCGTGACGGCGTATCCGTCGGCCACCAGCCTTCGGCACAGCGCGCGCCCGATGAAGCCCGCGCCCCCGGTAACCAGAAGGCGCCCTTGCAATCCTAGCCTCATCATACGTCGTCCTCGTCGTCGCGCGTCGCTTTCATGAGGTAGTTGTGATGATCAAGCGCATCCTCAACATTCTCGTAAAGCGTGAGCCGGCCACTCTCCAGCACAGCGCCGCAATCGCACAACTCTCGGACGAGCTTCAAGCCGTGGCTGACCACAATGGCCCCCGACCGTGACATTCGATCCATGAAGTACATCTTGCTCTTGATCCGAAACGCGGCGTCGCCGACCGCGTTGCTCTCATCCACGAGGTAGGTATCGAAGGCGATCCCCATCGAAAGACCGAAGGAAAGCTTGGCGCGCATGCCGCTGGAATAGGTGCGGACCGGCAGGTGGAAATAGTGCTCGAGTTCGGCGAACTCCTCGACGAACGCGATCAGGTCGTCGGTGTCCACGCCGTAGACGCGCGCAATAAACCGCACATTCTGAGCGCCGGTCAGCTCACCGTGGAAGGCGCCGGAGTATCCGACGGGCCAGGAGATCGAGCCGGAGGAGCGAATCGTCCCGCTGTCGGGGTCGAGCGTGCCGGCAATCATCTTGAGCAGGCTCGACTTGCCCGCCCCGTTCCGCCCCAAAAGCGCCATGCGGCGCCCGCTCGGGATCGTCGCGGTGATCCGGTCGGCCACGATCTCGCGGTGGCCGGAGCTGTAGAAGGCTTTCGAAACCGCGTTAAGTTCGATCATTCCGCCGTCTCAGCGCCTGTCCTTGATCGAATAGTAGATCAGCGACAGCGTGGCCCAAGCGGCCAGCGTGAAGAAGGTGATCGCCAGCAGGATCATCTCGCGCCGCGGGTATTCCGCACTTTCGGCCAGCGTCGGCTGGATATGCGCGGCCAGATAGCGGCTTTGCCGCTGCGCCTCGGCCTGGGCGGCGTCGAAGTTGGTGAGCGCGGTGACATAGGCCTGCTCGGCAAATTCGCGGTCGACGATCAGGCTTTCATACTCTCCGACGAGATCGGCGAAGGCCTGCTCCGACGCACCGCCGCCCCCGATGCCGAATTTCGCGCGTTCCTCGTCGATGCGCTTCTCGATCACGGTGATCCGCTGCTCGGTCTGCCGGATGCGCGGATCGGTCTCTCGGGTGGTTTCGCGCAGCAGATCGAGCTCGATCAGCCCCTCGGCGAGCTGCACCTGCAAGGTGTTGAGCAGGCCCATCTGCCCTTGAATGTCGGCGTTGGGGTCGACGATCTGGGTGCGCGAGCGAAAGCCCGTCAGCTCTGTGCGCGCTTCCTTCAGGCGCTCGAGGGCGATCTCCAGCTCGGCTCGGGCGAACCGCGTCGCGTCGTCGCGCGCGATGGCGGTCAGCGCGTTGATCATCGTGGAACTCTCATCGTAGATGAGCGTGGCGATGCGCTGGGCGTCGTCGGGGTCGAAGGCCAGAACCCGCAACTCGATCAGGCCCTGCGCACCGTCGTAGTAGAGCGTCACCACACGGTTCCAGTAGGTGACGAGATCCTCGATTGTCGCATCGTCCATCAGGGTGAAGACGGGGTCGCCTTCGACCTTGGTGTAGATCTCTCTCAGGTCGACGCGCGCGTCGATCCGGGCCACCATGTCCTGGCTCTGGATGAACTCCGCCAGAACGTCCGTGTCCGATGAGCTGGCCCCGGACAGGCCGGCGATCCCGCCGATCAGCTCCGATGCGGAGGGTGCCTCCTCCTTGCGTACGGAGAAGGCAAGGGTCGAGGCGTATTGATCGGCTGCGCGCGTATAGAGGTACCAGGCCGAGACGCCGATCGGTGCCAAGACCAAAAGCAGGAAGGCGAGGAACAGAAAGCTGTGGCGGAGCTTGGGGCGCGCGGCCTGGGCAGGTGGCGGCACGTTGCTCAGCGCCTGCTGGGGCTGGCCGGTTTTCGCGGCGAGCCACGGCGGCACGGGGGCTGCCGCCGCCGAAGTGCCGACGGGAGATGCCGCCGCGCCCCCAGACCCGAGGGAGGGCCCCATCGAGGGCGCAGGTTCGGGACCGCGATCCGTGGCGGTTGCCGCCCCGGTCGCGGGGCCGACAGCCGGGCTCGGGGCGGGCAGCGTCCAGGTTTTTTCCGGCTCGGGCACAGCGCGCAGCGCCTGCGTCCGCCCCGCGCGCTTCGGCCAGCGCCCCGAGAACGTACCGGGAAGGCCCGCCGCGCCGGTCTTCAGGCTGGCGGGCGCGCCTTCGTTCTCCGCTGCGCGCGTCGCGCGCAGCCCGGTCGCGGGGCCCGTCCTGGCCTCGTCCGGCGTCTCGACCTCGTCAGGGTCCGGGCGGGAGCCGCGGCTGCCATCGGCGGGGGCAGTGACGTATTTGGGCAAGGCTGTCCTCGCGGTCGGAACAAAGCGATGGATCATCACGGCGTGTACCTACATAATATGGGGCACGAAATCCACTCCCGCCCGTCGTTTGGCGGTTGTTGGCGGCCGGTTGCGGCCAGAATGCCCCGGGTTGGCTCACCACGGCAGGACGATGGCGAAGCGCGCATGACAGACCAGCCGGTCCCTCTCCCTTCCCCGAACGCCGGTGCGACGCCCGACCCGCTGCGCCCCGCCGCTCCGGCGCGGCGGTTCAAGACGGGCCGAACCATCGGCGCGCTCATCCTGCGGGAAATGCAGACGACCTACGGCCGCAGCCCGGGCGGCTATGTCTGGACCTTGCTCGAACCCGTCGGCGGGATCGCGGTTCTGACCTTCATCCTGTCCACCGGGTTCCGTATACGCGAACCCTCGCTCGGCACGAACTTTCCGCTCTTCCTGGCCACGGGCCTGCTGGTGCTGACGATGTTCATGACCGTTGCGGGCAAAGCCGCCAGCAGCATCGGCTCCAATCGTGCGCTGCTGTTCTATCCGGGGGTGAAGTACACCGATGCCATCATCGCCGGGTTCATCCTGACGGTGCTGACGCAGGTTCTGGTCATCTACATCATCTTCGTCGGTATTCACCTCCTCTACGGGGTCACGTCGATCCTCGATCTGCGCGCGGTCTTCTCCAGCTTCATGCTGACCGCGCTGCTGGGGATCGGCGTGGGGACGCTGAATTGCTTTCTGTTCGAGGTGTACCCCCTCTGGGGCAATATCTGGCGGGTGATCACGCGCCCGCTGTTCCTGATTTCCTGCGTGATCTTCACCTTTGAGGACATTCCCGTCCAGTATCAGGACATCGCCTGGTGGAACCCGATCATACACGTTATCGCGATCATGCGCCGGGGGTTCTATCCCAGCTACGACGCGGACTACGCGTCGCCCATCTATGTCGGACTGGTCGGTTCGATCACGCTGATGCTGGGGCTTTTGTTCCTGCATCGGTTCCATCGCGACATCCTGAACCGATAGGGGCGCATCTGCATGCGCATCCTGCACTACAACTGGGACGACTGCCGCAGGCCCTCCGGGCAGGGCGGGGGCGTCAGCGTGTATCAGCGCGCCGTGATGGATGCTTTTGCCCGACTCGACGGTGTCGAGGCGGTGTTTCTCTGCGCGGGGCTCGCGCAGTCGCTGCGCCCGCGCGCGCCCCGGTGGGAGGCCTTGCCGGCAGCCTCAGGGGCCCCTCCGGGCGAGCGGCGGTTTCAACTGGTGGACAGCCTGCCGCTGGCGCCCGCGCATCATTCCTTCGGCTGTGCCGAGCAGGTCGACCATCCGGCAACGGTGGCGGCCTTTGCCGATTTCGTCGACGCCCACGGGCCGTTCGACTTCATCCATTTCAACACGTTGGAAGGGTTACCCGCCTCGGTGCTGGCCCTGCGGGCGCGCTGGCCGGGCACCCGCATGATCGTCGCGTTGCACAATTACTATCCGTTCTGTCCCCAAGTGAACTTGTGGCGGCGCGAGGCCGCCCATTGTGCCGATTTCGAGGAGGGCGCGGCCTGCGTCACCTGTTTGCCGGTGCGCCGCGACCCGGCCCGCCTGCGCCAGGCCTATGGCGTGATGCGGGCGATGGGGCAGGTGGGGCTGCGGCAGGGCAATCCGGCCTACGACCGCGTTGTGCGGCCCGCCACACGCGCCGGGCTGGGCCTTGTGCGCAAGCTGTCCGACCGCCGCCGTGAGGCGGCCCAGACCGACGAGCCCGCGCCCGCGGTCGTTCCGGCGAGCGAGGCGCGGGCCTTTTCCGAGCGGCGGTCCAAGACCGTGCAACTGCTCAACACCCATGCCGATTGCGTCGTCGCCGTGTCGGACCGGACAGCCGAGATCGCGCGGGGGTTCGGGATCCGGCCGGACAAGGTTGCCGTGTGCCGTATTGGAACGGACCAGTCCGACCTGTTCTCGCAGACGCCGCCCAAACAGGGGCTGCTGCGTCCGGACGGTACCCTGGGCCTCGGCTATCTGGGCTATATGCGCCGCGACAAGGGCTTCTTCTTTCTGCTCGACACGCTGGAGGGGATGGCAGCGGATCTTCTGGCACGGATCCATCTGACGGTCGCCGCCGTGTCGCGGGATCCCGCGACAGCGGCGCGGGTGGCGGCACTGGGCGCGCGGCTCGCGGGCCTGCGCCATTTGGAGGGTTACAGCCGCGGCGCGCTGGACCACGTGCTCGACGGGGTCGACCTCGGCGTCGTGCCGGTTCTGTGGGAGGATAACCTGCCCCAGGTCGCGATGGAGATGCACGCCCGCCGCATCCCGCTTCTGACCTCGGACCTCGGCGGGGCGCGCGAGCTTGGCAACGACGCCCGGTTCGTGTTCCGCGCCGGGGACGCGCAGGACTTCACCGCCAAGCTGCGCGCCATTCTGGCCGGCGGGGCCGATCTGGCCGAATACTGGAGGTCTGCGCGGGCGCTCCGCTCGCCGGAGGAGCACGCGCGCGACCTGCTGGATCTCTACCGCGGGCTGGCCCCGGGCGCGCCTCGGGCAGCGGTGTGACAGCTTGAGAGGGCAGTTGTGCCCTCAGGTTGTCCCCTTATCGGGGGCCTGCTAGATGCCTGATCCATCCGCGCGGGCTATCGTCCGGCGGCCGGTGGTCCGCGATGCCGTTTGGGGTGCGCTTTCGCAATGAAAGTCCTGTTCTACAACTGGGTGGACTACCTGGACCCGGAGGGCCGGGGCGGCGGTGTCACGATCTATCAGCGCAATCTGATCGAAAGCCTGGGCGCGTTGCCGGGGCTGGAGCTGACCTTTCTCTGCGCGGGGCTCGCCCATGACCCGTTCTCGACCGAGCCGCGCTGGCGTCTGCTTGCACCCCCGCACGAGGGGCATCCGGCGCGACGCTTCGAGCTTGTGAACTCCGGCACGCTGGCGGCCAGCCACAACTCGTTCGATCACGAGACGCAGATCGACCACGCCGCCACACGCGAGGCCTTCTTTCGCTTCCTCTCCGAAGAGGGGCCGTTCGACATCGTGCACTTCAACAATCTCGAAGGCATACCCGCCTCCGTCCTGACACTGAAGCAGCGCTTTCCCGAGACCCGTGTGGTGTATTCGATCCACAACTATTACGCCGCCTGCCCGCAGGTGAATCTGTGGTTCCGGGAAAAGGCTACTTGCGACGACTTCGATAACGGCGAGAGCTGCGTGACCTGCCTTCCCAAGCCCGCGCGCACCGACGCCGACGAGGTGCGCCGCGCCTTCGCAGTGGCCGAAACGCTGAAGGCGGCGGGGGTCAAGCCCGGCAACCGCGCGTTCGGCCTTGGATTTCGGGCCGGCACAAAGGTCGCCCGGTCGGCTTATCCGGCGCTGGCGCGTGTCCATGCCGGGGCGCGTCAGGTGACAGCCTTCGGCGCAGAGGTCAAAGCGCTTCCCCGCGATGACTCGCCCCTGCAACGGCTGGAGCCGCCGCATGCCCGGTTCCGGCGCCGCCGCGAGACGATCGCGCGGCTCTTGAACGACAATGCGGATCGGATACTGGCTGTCAGCGCCCGCGCGGCGGATGTGGCGGCCCGGTTTGGCCTCTCGCGCGAGAAGATGGCGGTGTCCTATATCGGGACGCGGCACGCGGAGTTGTTTGAGAACACGGTGCCCAAACCAAACCTCCTGGCAGAGGACGGAACGCTTGCGCTGGGGTATTTGGGATACATGCGGCGCGACAAGGGCTTCTTCTTCCTGCTGGATGCGCTGGAAGCGATGCCCTCCAGGATGGCGTCCCGAATCCACCTGATCATTGCGGCGCGCGCCGGGCCCCCCGAGGCGATGAAGCGCCTGCGCGACCTCGGCGGCACCTTCGCCTCCGTGCGTCATGCGGATGGCTACACGCACGACAACATTGACGAAATCCTCTCTCGTGTCGATGTAGGGCTGGTGCCCGTTTTGTGGGAGGACAACCTGCCCCAAGTGGCGATCGAGATGCACGCCCGGCACATTCCGCTGATTACGTCCGATCTCGGCGGGGCCAAGGAACTCGGCAATTCTCCGCCGATGACGTTCGAGGCAGGCAACGCCACTGGGTTTCATTCCGTTGTGTCAAGCCTGCTTTCGAATAATATCGACCTCGATAACTACTGGGAGGGCGCGCGCGCACCGACAACGCTGGAGGAACACCGCGACAGCTTGTTGGGGCATTATCGGGCCATTACGAAGGGCAGCCATATAGAGGCTGGCAATCATTGAGGCGCTGGGCACCGAACGATCCGGCTGCGGTACGACGAGGCGGGACTGAAGGTAACGTGGGTCTGAGGCGAGGCGATCGCGCGACAGCGGGGCACGCCGCCAGAACGGAAAGGCAGGATCTTTCATGAAACTTCTTATGGTGGGCGCCGGGCTTTCCGGGGCTGTCATCGGACGCAGCCTTGCGGAAGAAGGCCATCAGATCACGATCGTGGACACGCGCGAGCACGTGGCTGGCAATTGCCATACCGAACGCGATCGGGACACGGGCGTGCTCGTCCACCGCTATGGGCCGCACATCTTCCACACCGACGACGCCGAGGTGTGGGAATATGTGAACCAGTACCAGACGTTCCTGCCCTACAAGAACCGCGTGAAGGCGACGACCGGTGGCGCGGTCTACGCGCTGCCGATCAACCTGCACACGATCAACCAGTTCTATGGAAAGACGATGCGCCCGGCCGAGGCGCGCGCCCTGATCACCCAGATCGCCGATACCTCCATCGAAGACCCGCAGACCTTCGAGGAGCAGGCGTTGCGCTTCGTCGGGCGCGACCTCTACGAGGCGTTCTTCAAGGGATACACCCGCAAGCAATGGGGCTGCTGTCCGACGGAGCTTCCGGCCTCGATCCTCAAGCGGCTTCCGGTGCGCTTCAACTACGACGACAACTACTTCTTCCATACCTATCAAGGCATGCCGCAGGACGGCTACACCGCCATGGTGGAGCGCATCCTCGACCATCCGTCGATCGACGTGCATCTGGAAACGACCTTCACGCGCGACGACATCGCCGATTACGAGCATGTCTTCTATTCCGGCCCGCTCGACGGGTACTTCGAGTACGAGCTTGGCCATCTGGGCTACCGGACGCTGGACTTCGAGCGCTTCATCTCCAATGGGGACTATCAGGGCTGCGCGGTGATGAATTACACCGAGGAGGACGTGCCCTACACCCGGATCACCGAGCACAAGCACTTCGCTCCATGGGAATCGCACGATGCGACGGTGTGTTACCGGGAGTATTCGCGCGCCTGCGAACCGGGGGACATTCCCTACTACCCGATCCGGCTGGTGAACGAGAAGAAGATGCTGCGCGATTACATGGAGCGTGCCGAGCAGGAAGAAAACGTCACCTTCGTCGGGCGGCTGGGCACCTATCGCTACCTCGACATGGACGTGACGATCCGCGAAGCGCTCGATGCTGCGCGCGCCTTCCTCGACAGCACGGCGAGCGGTCACCGCTTGCCTGTGTTCGCGCGCGCGCCGATGTGAGCACCCCGTTGGGGCGGGCCCACCGATGAGCAAGGCCGCGCAGGACGGGACGGCGCGCAAGCGGCCGGAGCAGCGGCCCGCGGTTTCGGTCATCGTGCCCGTGCACAACGTGGTCGGCCACGTCGCAGCGGCGATCGAGAGCTTGCAGGCACAGACCTTCGAGGATTTCGAGGCCATTGTCGTCGACGACGGTTCGACCGACCTGAGCGGCGACGTCGTGCTCCGCATGACCGGGGATGACCCGCGGTTCCTCTTGCTGCGCCAGGAGAATGCAGGGCTTTCGGCGGCAAGGAACGCCGGGCTGAAACGGGCGCGCGCGCCCGTGATCGGGTTTCTCGATAGCGACGACCGGTTTGCGCCGGAGTTCCTGGAAACCCTGCACCGGGTTCTTGAGAAGAGCGGTGCGCCCTGGGTGGCCTGCGCCGTGGGCATCGAGACGCCCGACGCGCCCCATGTGGCCTCGGCGATCCACGGGGTGGCGCACCCGGCCGCGAAAGACCCGTGGGAGCTGATGCGGCTCGACGCCTGGCCCGAGATCGCGCGGCACTGGCCCTCGGCCTGGAACAAGCTCTACCGGCGCGAGCTGATCGACGGGGCGAGCTTCCCGGAGGGCCTCGCCTTCGAAGATCATACTTGGTTCCACCGTGCGGCGAATCGGGCCCCGGTGATCGCCTATGTGCCCCGCCCGCTTTACCTGCACACCCGTGGCCGGACCGGACAGATCACAGCCGAAGACAGCGAGCGGGTGTTCCAGCAGTTCGAGGTGCTGGACCGGGTCCATGCGCAGCTGAAGGGCTCCTTCAAGCCGGAGGCCGCACAGGGGTTCGCCCGAATCGCCACCCGAACGCTGCACGAGCGCCTGGCGACGGTGCGCGACAAGGACCGGCGCGACCGGTTCGTCGCGGTAATCCGGGACTATCTCGCCGCGCATGACATGCGGTGGACGCCGGACTGGGATCGCGCCATCTCGCACTCGTTCGCGGATGTGCTGCAGGGGCGTCTGCCCCTGACGGTCGTGATCGCGACGGATGGAAACGGCCCGGGGCTGGAACGCTCGCTGTGGAGCGTGGCGTCGCAATACCTTGCCGATCTCGAGGTGCTGATCGTGCCCACACAGCCCGGCCACGACACGCTGGACCGCCTCTATGCCGTGGCGGCCGCGTTTCCCCGGGCACGCGTGCTGGACGGCGGGGTTGGATCGGTGTCGGAGGCGCGAAACCGCGGCCTGGACGCGGCGACGGGCTTGTTCACGGTCTTTCTCGACGCCGGAGACTGGTACGGGCCGGGCGCGCTGTGGCTCGGGGTCGAGGCGCTTCTTCGGGAGAACGCCGATTTCGGTGTGATGCGCTTCGCCAAGGGGCATGGCGATCTGCACCCGGGCACCCATGACGGGCGCGATCCGTTCGGCGACCGCTGGCCGGCAGAGACCGGGCCCCGGGACAGGGACTGGCTGGAACTGCTGGAGGGTCGCGCGCGGCGCATCCCGCCGCAACGGGTGCCACTTCTGCATGCGCATCCGTCCGCCAAGATCTTTCGGACGGCCTTCCTGCGCGCCGCTGGCGTCTACTTCCCGGAAGAACCGCTCAGCGCCTGGGCCGTGACCCTCCACGCCGCGTTCGCGGCGCCGCGCTCCGTGGCCATTGCCCCGGTCGGCGTCTTCCTGTCGGACAGCCCCATCGACCGGCGTCTCTGGCGCCGCAAGGCCGCGCCGGAGGCGCTGCACGATGCGCTGATGGATCTTGCGCCCATGCTCGACGCCCATCTCCCGCGGGACGACTGGTACCCAAGGCTGCTGGCGCGGGCGTTGTGGGAAAAGGCGCGCTTCGCGGACTTCCCGACAGGCGAAGCCAAGATCGCATTCTTGCAAGAGGCGCGCGCCATGGTGCAGCGCACCTGCCCGGACATTTCGCCTGAGGGCCGCGTCGACCCCTATATCGACCAGGGCATTCGGGATCTCTTTCCCGCCTTTATGCCGATCCCGGGATGAGCAAAC
>JBCDGG010000086.1:0-22803 GCA_038757905.1 Pseudomonadota bacterium
AGGGCTACACAGATCCCCTGCCCCAGGCCCTCGTGCTGACGGCCATCGTGATCTCCTTCGGTATGACCGCCGTGGTCGTCCTGATCGCGCTCGGCGCCTACCTTGAGGGCGGAACAGATCGCATCAACCTGGACGGTGCCCCCGAGAGCGGCGACGAAACGCCGCCCGAAGACACCCCGGCGGCGGATTTCGACCCGGCGCTGGAACCCGGCCCGCAGGGCGCGGAGACGCCTGAATGAGTCATTGGATCGTCGCTCCGGTTGTTCTGCCCGCTCTGCTTGCGCCGATCATGGCCATGACCATGCGGCACGACCTCGTGCTGCAGCGCACCTTCGGCCTTGCCGGGCAAGTGGCGCTGCTGGGCATCGCGATATGGCTCGGCCTCGCGGCTGCGGACGGCAACATACGGATCTACGAGCTTGGCGCGTGGCGCGCGCCGTTCGGCATCGTGCTCGTGCTCGACCGATTGTCGGCCATGATGCTGATCCTGACATCGCTGCTCGGCGTGATCGTCACCCTATATGCCATCGGATCGGACTGGGACCGGCGCGGCTGGCACTTTCATTCGCTCTTTGCGTTCCAGATGATGGGGGTGAACGGCGCCTTCCTGACCGGCGATGCGTTCAACCTGTTCGTCTTCTTCGAAGTGCTGCTCATCGCCTCTTACGGGCTGATGATCCACTCGGGCGGCGCCTACCGTCTGCGTGCGGGCTTGCAATACGTGGTCATGAACCTGGCGGGGTCGACGCTCTTTTTGTTTGCGCTCGGCACGCTTTATGCGGTGCTCGGCACGCTCAATATGGCGGACATGGCCGGCAAGGCCGCCGAGGTCGCGCCCGAAGACGCCGCGCTGCTGGCCGTCGGCGCGGTTTTGCTGCTGATCGTCTTCGCCGTGAAGGCCGCCGCCTTCCCCGTGCAGTTCTGGCTTCCGGCGACCTACGCCTCCGCGCCTGCGCCCGTCGCTGCGCTGTTTGCGATCATGACGAAGGTGGGCGCCTATGCCATTATTCGCGTCTACACTCTGATCTTCGGGGAAGGGACGCCGGAGTTGAACGCCTTCCTGCAGAGCTTGCTGCTGCCCGCGGCCTGTATCACGCTCATCGTCGGCGCCGTCGGCGTGATGGGCGCGCACCGGTTGGAGCGCACGCTGTCTTTCGCCGTGCTCGCCTCCATGGGAACGCTGCTGATCGCGGTTGCCCTGTTCACGCCCTTGGGCCTCACGGCGGCGCTCTACTACATGGTGCATTCCACGTTTGCGGCAGCCGCCCTCTTCCTGGTGGCCGATCTCGTCCGGCGGGGGGAGAGCGACGGCGCCCGGCCGCATGGGCTGGTCGTGGCCTTCTACTTCGCCGCGGCGATTGCGATGGCCGGGATGCCGCCGCTCACCGGATTCCTAGGCAAGATCTACGTCCTGCAGGCCGCAGCGCCCGCGCCCGGGGCCGCGCTCCTCTGGGCGATCATTCTGATCACCTCGCTCGTCACCATCGTGGGTTTCACCCGCATGGGCTCCGCGCTGTTCTGGAAGACCGCGCCGGACCCTGCCGTGCCTGCCGAGGACGGCGCCCCAGGCACCGCCCTGCCCCCGGCGCTGGCGGCGACAGCCGCCGCCTTGCCGCTGGCCCTGCTCGCGCTCATGGCGCTGGCCTCCGGTCCCGTGGCGGGGGCTATGGAGCGCACCGCAACCCAGCTCGGCGAGCGCAATCGCTACATCAACGCCGTGTTCCAACCGCCATCCCATGCCGACGAGGGCCTCACACGCGGCAATGGCTCCTATGACACCGGCAAGGACGGCGCCGCAGACGCTGCGACGAAGGACGGCGGCAAAGGGGAGGAGGCGCACTGATGCTGCATCGCATCTTCCCCCATCCCCAGCTCACGATCTTGATGACGATCGTCTGGCTGCTACTGGTCAACAAGATCACCTTGGGCAACGTGCTGCTCGGGCTCGTCCTCGGAGTCGCGATCCCGGTGATCACCCAGCCCTATTGGCAACGGCGCCCGGTCCTCAAGCATCCGGTGAAGATCGCCGCCTATGTCGCCCTCGTGCTGTGGGATATCGTCGTTGCCAACGTCGTCGTCGCCTACACGATCATCTTCAAATCGAACGCCAACACGCGCTCCGCGTGGATCACCGTCCCGCTGGAGCTGAAATCGCCGGAGGCGATCACCGTCCTGGCCGGGACGATCACGATGACACCCGGAACCGTATCCTCGGCGCTGACGGCGGATGCCCGCGCGATCCTCGTCCATTGCCTCGACACCGACGATCCCGACGCCGTCCGGGACGGGATCAAGAAGCGCTACGAACGCCGCCTGAAGGAGATCTTTGAATGATCGAAGCTGCGCTCACCTTCGCGGTCACCTGCTTTGCGCTCGCACTGCTGTTCAATCTCTGGCGGATCGCCAAGGCGCCCGGCGTCGTCGACAGGATCCTGGCCCTCGACACGATGGTCATCAACGCGATCGCGCTGCTGAACCTCTATGGCATCAGCCAGAAAACGCCCGTTTACTTCGAAGTCTCCATGCTGATCGCCATGGTCGGCTTCGTCTCCACCGTCGCCTATTGCCGCTTCATCCTGCGCGGCAACATCATCGAGTAAGCCATGGATCTGATTTTTATTTCCGAGATCGTCGTCGCCTTTATGCTGGTCATGGCGGGCATCTTCGGCCTGGTCGGCTCGCTCGGGCTGGTCAAGCTCGACGACACGATGCGGCGCCTGCACGCCCCAACCAAGGCAACGACGCTCGGGATCGGCGGCGTTCTGATCGCTTCGATGATCTATGCGGCGGTGTTCCTCGACGGGCTGTCGTTCCACGAGTTGCTGATCACCATCTTCTTGTTCCTGACCGCACCGATCACCGCAAACTTCGTCGCCAAGGCCTATATGCACCGCCATGTGAAGAAGGAGGACCTTCCCCCCACCGGCGGCGAATACGGCTGGGCCGTCTACGACGCGGCGCCCGAAGACCAGCGGCCGATCGACACGAAATGATCGACAACGGCGACCTCTCCGGCCTCGTCGATGCCCGCCCGACGGCACTGCTGGAGGGGTTCGGCTTCACCGAAGGGCCGATCTGGCACCCCGTCGAGCATTGGCTGATGTTCTCCGACATCGCGGAGAGCAAGCAGTACCTGTGGTCTGAGGCGGAGGGGCTCCAGCTCTTCCGCCAGCCGACCAATCAGGCCAACGGCAATTGCTTCGACCTTTGGGGCCGCGTCGTGTCCTGCGAGCATGCCTCCTCCCAGCTTGTGCGTCACACCCATGGCGGGAAACTGGTGGAGGTGCTGGCCTCGCACTACGACGGGCAGGCGCTGAACTCGCCCAACGATGTCGTCTGCGACAGCACGGGACGGCTCTGGTTCACCGATCCGGCGTTCGGGCGCACCCGCGAAGATCTGGGCCTGATCCGCCCCCAGGAGCAGCCGTGCCAAGGCGTCTACCGCCGCGATCCCGATGGCACGCTGGTGCGGGTTGTCGATGATTTTCAGCAGCCGAACGGCCTGTGCTTCGACGGAGAGGAGAAGCGGCTCTTCGTCAACGACAGTTGGGGGCCGCATATCCGCGTCTTCGATGTCGACGAGGCCGGGATGCTGCGCGGCGGCGCGGTCTGGGCCGAGGTGGCCGGAGACGGCGAAGGCGTTCCGGATGGCATGAAGTGCGACGCCGACGGGCGCATCTGGTGCAACGGACCCGGCGGCGTGCACGTCTTTGTCGAGGACGGGCTCGGCGGTGGCCGGTGGATCGGACGGGTGCCGATGCCTGAGAAGGTGACGAATTTCTGCTGGGGCGGGCCGGAGGGGCACACGCTGTTCATTACGGGCGTCAGCGCGGTCTGGACGGTCGAGACGGCGACCACACATGCCCCGATGATCCACGGGGCGTAACCCCCGGCGGATCGGCGGGCGCCGGGTGCTCCCTCAACGACCGGGCCCGATTGGGAGCTCCAGCCGCTGCGACCGGGAACGCGGACACAGAGCGGGCCAAGGCCGTGCGCGACGGCCCCCAGCCCGGCGCCGCGCTCAGGCGGCCGCGCGGGCTCCCAGGACGTCCGCCATCGTCGTGCCAAGCGCGGAGGGATGCGGGGCAACCACGATCCCGGCATCCTCCAGGATCACCACCTTCTCCTGCGCGCTCTCCCCGAAGGCCGAGACGATGGCGCCCGCGTGCCCCATCTTGCGACCCTTCGGCGCCGACAATCCGGCGACATAGGCCACGACCGGCTTGGTCATCCGCTTGCGCACGAACTCCGCGGCCTCAGCCTCCTGCGGGCCGCCGATCTCGCCGATCAACATTACGGCGTCGGTGTCCGGATCCTCCTCGAACAGCTCCAGGATATCGCGGAAGGACGAGCCGTTGACGGGATCGCCGCCGATCCCGACGGAGGTCGACACGCCGATGCCCAGCGCCTGCATCTGGCTCGCGGCCTCGTACCCCAAGGTTCCGGAGCGGCCGACGATGCCAACACGGCCCTGTTCGTAGATATGCGGCGGCATGATGCCCATGAAGCTCTTGCCGGGCGAGATCACACCCGCGCAATTCGGCCCGATGAGCCGCATCTTCCGGTCCCGCGGGTAGCGGCGCAGAAAACGCTTCACGCGCATCATGTCCTGCGCCGGAATGCCGTCGGTGACGCACACTGCCGTTTTGATCCCGGCATCGGCCGCCTCCATCATCGCATCCGCGGCAAAGGGGGGCGGCACGAAGAGCAGCGAAGCCTCGGCCCCGGTGGCCCGCACCGCGTCGCGCACCGTGTCGAAGACCGGCCGGCCCAGAACCTCTGTCCCGCCTTTTCCGGGCGTGACACCGGCCACCACGTTGGCGCCGTAGCCGATCATGTCGTTCGCGTGGAACTGCCCGATGCGGCCGGACATGCCCTGCACCACGATCGGAGTGGTCTCGTCGATCAGGATAGCCATTGTCGCTCCTCCTCAGGCGGCTTGCGGCAGGCGCGCGGCCACCGCCTTTTCGGCGGCCTCCGCCAGCGTGTCCGCGGTGATCAGGGGCAAACCGCTCTCGGCGATGATCTTGCGCCCCTCTTCGACATTTGTGCCGGAGAGGCGCACGATCACCGGCAGGGTGAGCTGCTCCTCGCGGTAGGCCTTCACAACGCCCTCGGCGACCCAATCGCAGCGGTTGATCCCCGCAAAGATGTTGACGAGGATCGCGCGGACGTTGCCATCGGTCAGAACGGTGCGGAATGCCGTGGCCACCCGTTCCGGGCTCGCGCCGCCCCCGATATCGAGGAAGTTCGCGGGCTCGCCACCGGACAGCTTGATCATGTCGAGCGTCGCCATGGCGAGCCCCGCGCCATTGATGATGCACCCGATATCCCCGTCGAGCCCGACATAGGCGAGATCGTTGTCCGACGCTGTGGCTTCGCGCGGGTCCTCCTGCGAGCGGTCGCGCAGGGCCTCCACCTCGGGGCGGCGGAAGAGGGCGTTGGTGTCGAAGCTCATTTTCGCGTCGAGCGCCAGAAGATCGCCGGAGCCGGTGACCACAAGCGGATTGATCTCGACCATCATCGCATCCAGATCGCGATAGGCCCGGTAGCAGGCGCGCAGCACCTGCACCATCTGGGCGATCTGCGGCCCCTTAAGCCCGAGTTTGAACGCCAGCTCGCGCGCCTGATACTCCACGAGCCCGGTGGCCGGATCGATCACCATCCGCACCAAGCTGTCGGGATCCTCTTCGGCCAGATCCTCGATCTCCATGCCGCCGTGGCCCGATGCAACGATCATGATGCGCTCGGTCTTCCGGTCGAGTACGAAACCGAGGTAAAGCTCGCGCGCGATGTCGGTCGCGGCCTCCACCCAGAGGCGGTAGACGCCTTTGCCCTGGGCCCCGGTCTGCTTGGTGACGAGGGTCTTGCCGAGGATCTCGGACGCGAAGCTGCGCGCATCGCCCTCCGTCCTGCACAGCTTGACGCCGCCCGCCTCTCCCCGTCCGCCGGAGTGGATCTGCGCTTTGACCACGCAGCCCGCTCCGCCCAGTTCGCGCGCCCGGTAGGCGGCTTGCTCAGGGCTGTAGGCCAACCCGCCCGGCGGCACGGGCACACCGAACCGCGCGAGAATCTCTTTCGCCTGGTGTTCGTGGATGTCCATAGGGTCCTCCCGGTGTTGCATGTCATGTGCGGCGGCGGGCCGGCGCATTCGAGAGCGCGAAGCTTCGCTGCGCGTATGGAGGCAATGCCCTACCTTCGCGACCGCTGGACGCAGGTATTGGAGCCGGGCGTGCCCGATCAGGCGCACGCCCGGTCCGAAACGTGCGAGCCGGCCCGCGACTGGCGGCACCACGTTCCGCAGAGCCGAAAGACGGCGTGCGGCGGTCCGCGTTATTCGGCTGCGACGCTCAGCGTTGCGGTTTGCGGGCAGGATTGCAGATACCATTCCTGCGCCGCCCCCACCCCGGAGCCCAGCGGCACACGCGCCCCGGCCCGGGTCAGCGAAAGCTCGGCAATCGACAGCGCCGTCAGGCACATGCCCTCGTTCATGTCGCCCAGATGGCCGATGCGGAACACTTTGCCCGCAAGGCGCGCGAGGCCGGAGCCGAAGGAGGCATTGTAGTCGGTATAGGCGATCCGCAGGACGTCTCTGGCGTCGACATTGGCGGGCACGCGGATGGCGCTTACGGTATCGGAGTAGAGCGACCGGTGCTCGGCCACCAGATCGAGGCCCCAGGCTTCGACACCGCGGCGCACCCCCTCGGCCAGACGCGCATGGCGCGCGATCACGTTGCTCAGGCCTTCCTCAAAAATCCTGTCCAGCGACCGGCGCATGCCGTGGAAGAGCTGCGTCGGCGGTGTGTACGGGAAGTAGCCATCGGCGTTCATCTTCACCATGTCGGAGAACTCGAAATACGCCCGGCGCATCGTCGACATGCGCGCGGCGTCCATCGCCTTTTGGCTCACGCACAACACGCCGAGACCCGCCGGCAGCATCAAGCCCTTCTGGGAGCCGGAGACGGCAAGATCGACGCCCCATTCGTCCATCCGGAAGTCGAGCGAGCCAATGGAGGACACGCCGTCGACGAACAGCAGAGCGTCGTGGAAGCTCTCGTCGAGCGCCTTGCGCACGCCTGACACATCCGACGTGACGCCGGTTGCCGTTTCGTTGTGCGTCACAAAAACGGCCTTGATGGCACCGTTTCTGTCCGCGCCCAGGCGGCGGCCGAACTCCTTGACGGGGCACCCCGCGCCCCACGGCACGTCGATGATCTCGACGTCGAGCCCAAGCCGCTCTGCCATCTCCGCCCAGAGGGTGGAGAACTGGCCATGGCGGCTCATCAACACCTTGTCGCCCGGGTTGAGCGTATTCGTGATGGCGGCCTCCCAGGCGGCGGTGCCCGAGCCCGGGAACATCAGCATCTCGGCGCGGGTGGTCTGGAAGACCCACTTGAGATCGCGGAAGAGGCCCAGCGTCAGGTCGCCGAAATCGGGCGCGCGCATGTCCTGCATGGGCACGTTCATCGCCTGGCGCACATCGTCGGGCACGTTGGTCGGCCCAGGAATGAAGAGGTGCTGAATGCCGTTCTGCATGGGAAACTCCGTTCGGGACGCCGTGATTTGCACCAGTCATGCACCGGGGAGCGGCCGTATCGCAAAGGAAAGCGGGTCCTGCTGTAAAAGCGAGATTTTACATTTGATAGAAAGTGTGAAATTGTGAACTTCACAGTTTGGAACACCAAGGAATACTGAGCGCGAGCGGCCATGCAGAAAACATTCATCGGCCCCCGCCTGCGGCGCCTGCGCCAGGAGCAGCGCAAAACCCAGGCCGAGATGGGCCGTGCCCTCGGCATCTCGACGTCCTACGTCAACCTTCTGGAAAACAACGAGAGATCAGTCTCCGTTCCGGTGCTTCTCAAGCTGTTCGACGTCTTTGGCGTGGACTGGAGGGAGATAGCGGAAGACGAGGCTTCGACGCTGCTGCCGGACCTGCGTGCCGCCGTCCAGGATCCGCTCTTCGAAGCGCAGCGCCCCGACCTTGCCGAGCTGCGCGCCGCACTCGTCCACGCGCCGGGCCTCGCAGGCGCGTTTCTGCAGCTGCACAAAGCCTATCAGGCGGCCACCGAGCAGATCATCGCGGTGGCGGAAACGCGCGCCGAGGGCCCCGGCGCCGACGCCTCCGCCCTGCTGGCCACCTCGGCCGAGTCGGCCGTGCACGCTTTTTTTCGGCGGAACAGGAACCACTTTCGCACGCTCGAGAGCGCCGCGGCCATCTTCTGGGACGGCATGAGTATCGCCACGGACGAAATCTACACCTGCGTGAAGGCGCGCCTGCGCGATCGGCTCGGCCTGACCGTGCGCGTCGTTCCGGTGGAGGACCTGCCGAACACCCTGCGTGCCTATGACGAGGGACGGCGCGAGGTCCTGTTGTCCGAAGCACTCGATCACCCGAACCGCGTCTTCCAGCTGGTCCACGTTGCCGGGTTGCTGGAACACTCGCTCCTTCTGGATTCCCTGCTGGACGGATCGGGCATCACCGAGCCCTGGGGGCTGTCGCGGTGCCGGGTGGAGCTGGCAAACTACTTCGCGGCGGCCGTTCTGATGCCCTATGGCGCCTTCCTCGAGGAAGCGCGCACCTCGAAATACGATTTCGACCATCTGGCCACGCGCTTCGGCGTCTCGTTTGAGCAAGCCTGCCACCGCGCGACGACGTTGCAGCGCGAAGGGGCACAAGGCGTTCCCTTCTTCTTCCTGCGGCTCGACAAGGCCGGAAACGTGACGAAGCGATTCAATTCCACGGGGTTTCCGCTGGCCGAGCACGGGGGCGCCTGCCCGCGCCTCGACGTGCATACGTCGTTCCGCACGCCCGGCCGGATCGTTCCCCAGTTCGTCGAGATGCCGGACGCGTCGCGCTTCTTCGTGTTCTCGCGGACAGTGCCGCGGCCCCGCTTCACCCGGCACGCACAAGACGTTCGACTAGCCGTGGCGATGGGATGCGCCATGGACCACCTGGGAGACATTGGGTACGCCGAAAACTTCAGCCCGACGCCGACCAATGTGGTGCCCATCGGGATCAATTGCCGGGTGTGCCCGCGGCAGAACTGCGATCAGCGCGCGCACCAGGCGCTTCTCCTGGCGCAGACCTTCGATGAACGGAGGCGCGGGGCCACACGCTACGATGCATGAGGCCGACACTGCCCGCGCCACTGCATAGCCTCGGACTAAGTCGCAGCGATGCATCATCTCAGGACAGCCCGCGAGGTTGCGGGGCCGTCGGGTCGCCGGTCTCGCAGCGCAAGGGCAAGACAAACGGCGGCGATTCGTGCTTCGAGTCCCAAGCGACTCGATGCGGGCACGCGAAGCCGCACGCGCATTTCCGGGCGGACGACCCGGCCCAACGCGACACGCCGGCCTGGTTCGGGCGCCGACACACTGAAGAGACGAGCGGGTTGCGCTTGCCATCTTGCCAGTGTGTTCCTCCGAGAGCCATGCACGTCCCCTCATTCTGCATCGTCGGTGGCGGCGTGGCGGGCCGTCGATCAGAGAGGCTCGTCTACCAGCCTGTACTGGCCGCCCCCTGCCCGTTTGGCCGCGTCCAGGGCCTCCTCGGCCGCGCGCATCGCTGCATCTGGCGTAGGCCACTGGCCGGGCGCGCCCATCACGGCGCCGAGGCTGACTTGCAGCGTCCAGAGCGGGTCCTCCGACAGGGTCATGGCCGCCCGGGAGAGCACGCGCTTTGCGACGCGCTCCGCCGTGGGGCCGTTCTCCCGGTAGGACACGATCAGCGCGAACTCGTCGCCCCCGATCCGCGCAACCATATCCTCCGGGCGGACACAGTCGCGCAGGGCCTGGCAAACCTCGCGCAGCACCGCATCGCCGCCGGGCCGGCCGAAGCGCTCGTTGATCCTGCCCAAGTCGTCGATATCCAGAAGGACCAAGGAGAACGGCACCATCTGCGCGACAAGATCCGACAGCAGATCGTCCATGGCCCGGCGATTATGGGCGCCGGTTAGGCGATCCGTGCTGGCATCCTTTTCGGCGGCGGCGCGGGCCCTTTCCAAACGCCGCGAAAAGCGCCTGGTCTCGGCCAATGCGGCATGCTGCGCCTCCGCCAGAAAGAGCATTTCGATCCCGAGATCGGTGCCGCCGAAATCGGACGAGGTCAGAGAGAACCGGCGCGCCGCCTCCACGATCGCGATGCCGAAGGACATGTCGATCAGAACGGAGCCGCCACAGCTCAGGCCCACAGCCTGTCCCTTGAGCCCGGTGCGCGTGCGGTCGCGCAACGAGAGCCGCAGGGGTTCGCCAGACCGCTCGATCAGATCCGCGATGCTGTCGATCTCCTTCGGCAACCGGAGATCGAAATGCGTCAGGAACTGTTCGCCGACGAGATCTCTGCCGCCCGCTAGCTTGGAAATCGTAGGACCCGCACGCAGGATCTGGCCGTCCAGGGACACGATGACGTGGAGCGGCATCAGCCGGTCCATTCCCGCGCGATCGAGGCCAATCTCGGCCCCGCACTGCCCGTTTCGGCAGGATTGGGGGTGGCACCGCCCCGGCGGGCGCAGCGGAGACCGCGTCTGCGCCGTCATTTCCCGGCCTCCCACGGTGCTTCCGGAGGTCGCGCAACCGGGGTGGTGGCGGGCCGGAGCCCGGGCACCTGCCGCGCTTGGGTTGAGCCAGGCGATGTCACCGCTCCGGTGTGGGAGGCAAAGACGGTGTCTGCGGCGTGCGGTTCCGTGGCCGTCGCCGCCGCGGGCCCGTCCTCGATCAAAGCAAAATCGCGCCCTTCGGCAAAGCGCCCGTCGAGCAGCTTCACCTCGATTACCGCGATCGCGCCGGATCCCGCGCCGCGTTCCATGAGCACCAGCGCCCCGTAATCGTCCGCCATGGCGCGCAGCAGTCCGATCAGAACGTCGCCCCAGCCTTGCCTGTCCGCCAGCACGAAGATGCGGAACTGCCCGGGCTGATCTTCCCGCACTTCCAGTTCGGGGATGACGAGCCCGGGCATTGCGAGCTGGGCCCGGCTGGGCAGATCGTGCAAGGCGTGCAGAAGCTCGGCAAAGGTCTCGCCACAGAACCGCAGCAGACGGCGGATCGGGCGCGTGGTCTCGTGGCTGACGAGATAGGTGCCCAGATCCTCCAGAAAGGTCTGCTGGTCCTTTCCGAGCTCGGCGGCGGCGATCGCGACCAGTTGGTCCGTCTCGTCATCGGGGTAGTCGAGCAGCATTTCATAGCCGTCCGCCCCGACGCCAAGCGCGCGGGTGATCACGCGCCACGTCTCCTCCCCATAGGTATCGCGCACGAAGCACTGGACCGAGCGATTGATCAGACCGTTCATAGGCTCTCCCCTTGCGATAGAACGCTTAGGGCGGAAGCCTTAAGAAACCCCGAAGAGCCGCTGATCCGGTTCAGAAATCGGTCGGCGCTCCGCCTTCGGCCTTGCGCTTCTCGACAAAGTCGGAGAGCGCCTCGCAGTGTCCGGGATCAATGGGCGGCGGCTCGAAGCTGGCCACAAGCTCACGCCAGAGCGCGTCGGCACGGTCCGCCGTCCAGACAGCGCCCGCGGCCTCCCACGCCTCCTGATTGCGCCAATCGGACAGGAACGGCTGATAGAAGGCCGTTTCATACCGGGCCTGCGTGTGCGGTGTTCCGAAGAAATGACCGTGCGGGCCGACCTCGGCCACGGCATCGACGGCAACGTCCTCGGGTGATGTGGCCGTGAGGGCGGGGTCGAAATAGCGCTGGATCTGCTGGATGATCTCGCAATCCATCAGCAGCTTCGCCGGGCTGGCGATCAGCCCCCCCTCCAGCCAACCGGCAGAGTGATAGACCATGTGCGCACCCGACTGCACCGCGGACCACAGGGCATGGGACGTCTCCCACATGGCCTGACCGTCGGGCACATTCGCCGCGCACGACCCGCTCGCCCGCATCGGCAGGCCGTAGAAGCGTGCCATCTGCCCGGTCATCTGCGTCGCGCGCATGTATTCCGGCGTGCCGAAGGCCGGGGCGCCGGACTTCATGTCGACATTCGAGGTGAAGGTGCCGATCACGCATGGGCATCCCGGACGCACCCATTGGAACAGGGCGATCGCGGCCAGCGCCTCGGCGATCGACTGGGTCACGGCGCCCGCCATCGTCACCGGCGCCATCGCACCGGCCAGCGTGAAGGGTGTCACCACCACGGCCTGACCGCGCCGGATCAGCCTGAGGCACCCGTCGATCATCGGCTGGTCGTGCTTCAGGGGCGAGGTGGAGTTGATGTTGGTGTACATCCGGGGCGTCGCGTCGAACTCTTCCGGGGTGAGCCCGCCCGCAATGCGCACCATCTCCATCACATCCTCGACCCGCTCCGCGCCGAGCGAATAGGCATGCATCGCCTTGTCGGTCAGCGTGAGCTTGTCGTAGAGCACGTCCAGATGCCGCGTCGAGGGGTGCAGATCGACCGGCTCCACCGGGTAGCCACCGGCAAAGTGCAAACAGTTGAAGATCTGCGTCAGGCGCAGCAGGTCCTTACATTGCGCGCGGGTTCCGGGTGTCTTGCCGGTCCGCGCATCCCAGTAGTTCGGCGGGGACGAGACATTGCCGAAGAGCATCGTCCGGCCGCCCACGACGATGGTCCGGTCGGGGTTGCGCGGTGTGATCGTGAACTGCGACGGCGCGCGGGCGACCATCTCGGTCACCCAGTGCCTGTCGAGGCGCACCGTCTCTCCCTCCACACGCGCTCCGGCCTCGCGAAAGATGCGAAGGGCCTCTGTGTTGAGGAAGTCGATCCCGATATCCTCGAGGATCCGCAGCGCCCCTTCATGGATCGCCGCGACCCCCTCGTCGCTGAGCGGCTCGGTCGGCCGGTCCGTGTTCTCCGGGGGCGCCCAGGGCATCTGCGCCAGCGTTCCCGTAGCACCCCGGCGGGTGTTGCCGGAACGCCCGCCCTGGCGGCGGCGCCTCGGCGCCGGGTTGTCCGCGGCCGCGTCGGCCCCGCCTAGGACGTCGCTTTGTTCTGGCGCATCGGGCATGTCGCAAATCCTCCTTCAGCCACGATGACAGGCGGCCCCTCCGAGGGATGCCGGATTCCGACGCGGCGTGTCGTTTTCCCAGCCTGGTCTAGAGGCCCAGCCATGCGGGCAAATGGCCGATATCGGGCAGGACGACATCGGCCTCATGGTGCAGATCGTCGTGCGCGGCCACCCCTGTCAGGACGGCAACGCGCCACATACCGGCGGCACGCGCCGCCAGCAGATCATGCGTGCTGTCGCCGACCATCGCAACCGCCCCTGGGGAAAGGCCCTGCGCCTCGGCGAAGGCCAGACACTGGCCGGGGCCGGGCTTTGCGCCGTAGCCCGAATCCGAGCCTGCGACGAAATCGAACGCATCCGCCAAACCGACAGAGGCGAGTTGGGCCAGCGCGGGATCCTCGCTGTCGTTGGTCGCCACACCCAGCGCGAAGCCGGCGCGGCGCAGCTGGCCGATGAGCGGCACGAGGGGGACGGCTTCCACGGGCTGGACGGCGCGGCTTTCCTCCAGCAGGTGCCCCGTCAGCCGCTCGCGCGACCAGCCGCCCAACGCGGGCAGCATGGCGTCGATCGAGTCGTCGAGCGTGCCCGCAATCACTGGGCTGGCCGGATCGAAGGCGCCGCGCGCAAGGTCCAGGCGCAGGCGCGCGGCAAGGTCCCGCTGTATGTCGGGTCGATCCGGGGCGAGGTTGCGCAGGAGGTTGACGGTCCAGCCCCCCCAGGTCGCCTGGAAACCGAAAAGCGTGCCGTCCTTGTCGAAGAGCAGGCCCTCGATCTCATGTGCAGGCCCGGCCCGGTCGGGCGCGGCGTTGGGGGGAGGCGTCACCATCAGGTCCAGTGCGGCAAGTTGCCGCCAGGTAGCGCCTGCCGCGCCAGCACGGGCGCCTCGGGTGCGAAGCCCGACGCCTGGCAGAAGCTCGCGATCCACGCGTCGTCCATGATCAGGAAATCGAGGACGGCGCCCATGAACTCCGGGTCCCCGGCGCGCTCCCGCAGGTCCGATGCCGAGGCGCCGGTCGACCCGAGGAAGACCGGCAGAAGATCCTCGTTCCCGACGACCCACGCCAGTGCCTGCAGCGCGACCGTTTCGGCATCTTCCCGCTGCATTCCGGCTCCACCACCCTTGGCAATCTTTTGTTAACCATTTCCCGGAAAAAGTGGCGGCGCAAGGCCGATACGCCAGAACCGCCACGTGTTCCTGCAGGAGAAATGGGCCTGCGGAACCGGCGATCCAGGGCATCCGTGCCTTTCTGACCGTAGGAGAATCGCGACGATGCCCGGCAAGATCCTTGTGGTGGATGATGTGGCGACCAACAGGATCATCCTGAAGGCGAAACTCGCCATCTCCTGCTACGACGTCCTCCAAGCCGCCGATGGCAAGACGGCGCTCGATCTCGCGCGCCGCGAGCGGCCCGATCTGATCTTGCTCGATCTGGCCATGCCCGAGATGGACGGGTTCGAGGTTATGGCAGCGCTGAAGGCAGATCGGCTGACGGAGCGGATCCCGGTCGTGGTGGTGACGGCACGCACGGACAGACGCAGCCGCGTGGCGGCTCTGCGCGCCGGCGCGGAAGATTACCTCACCAAGCCCGTCGACGATATGATCCTGGCCGCCCGCGTCCGCTCGCTTTTGCGCATGCGCCTGATGACGGACGAGTTGGCACTGCGCGAGGGAACGCGCCGCGCCCTTGGATTCTCCGAGGCGCAAGCCAGCTTCCAGAGCGCGGAGGCGGGCGCGCGCACCCGGGTCACACCGCTTCAAGCGGGGCCGCTCGGCGACGCACCGGGCGGGCGTATCGTTCTAATCGACGTGGCGGGCGCGGATGCGGCGTGGCGTTCGACGCTCGGCACCTGGCTGCCCCATCGGGTGGAGCGGATCGGGCGGGCCGAGGCGCTGCGCATGGCCCGCGCCAGCGCTTCGGCGGACCCTTTTGCAAAGCATGCGCCGCTCGCCGAGCCCGACGCCGAAGGGCCAATCGCGGCCGATCTGCCGGAACTCTTCGTTCTTGCGGTGGGGCAAGACGGGCCGCATGACGGCCTTATGCTGCTGTCCGAGTTGCGCGCGAGCCCGGCGACCGCCCATGCCGCCATCCTGGTGGCCGTCCCGCAGAACGCGCTCGAGCAAACGGCAATCGCGCTCGATCTCGGGGCGTCGGACGTGCTGCCGCTGCCCCTCGATCCGGAGGAAACGGCGCTTCGGCTGGCCACGCAATTGCGCCGGACGCGGGCCGCCGTGGCCCATAGAAGAGAGTTGCGCGACGGGCTGCAGCTTGCAGTCACCGATGCGCTGACCGGCCTTCCGAACCGCCGCTACGGCCTGTCCCATCTGGAGCGCGTCGTCGAGCGCGCCCTCGACCGGGAGGAGGGCATCGCCGCCCTGATGCTGGATCTGGACCGGTTCAAGGACGTCAACGATCTCTATGGTCATGCCGCAGGCGACGCGGTGCTGCGCACAGTCGCGGCACGGCTCTCGGCTCAACTTCGCCCGATCGACCTGCTCGCCCGGATCGGCGGCGAGGAGTTTCTGGTGGTGCTTCAGAACACCACCGCGAGCGATGCCCTGCAGACGGCCAACCGTTTGCGCCGGGCGATCGACGCCATTCCGATCCCGTTCCCGCCCCCCGCCGCGCCGTCGGGCAGCGCGCTGGCCTCTGCGCGCGCCGGCCTGCCGCAATCGGAGTTGCACCAGACGCTGTCGATCGGGCTTGCTACGGGGCCGACTGCACAGGAGGCGCGTCTTGCCCGGAGCGACGGGGTAGCCGCGATGGCACGCGGCCTGCTCGAACGCGCCGATGCCGCCCTTCTGAACGCGAAGTCGGCCGGGCGGAACTGCGTGGTGAAGAGCGAATCCGGCCGGACGGGCGACGCCGCTGCCTAGGACCCAGTCAACGACGCACTCAGGAAGCATCACCCGACGGGGGACCCCGCCCCGCCACCGAGGGGATGCGCGCGCAACGCATGCACGTCACCGGGGCCGGAGAGGACGGCGGAGCATCTGCTCCAGACGATCTGCATAGGCCAGGCGTTCGTCCGGCGACATGTCGGACAGAATCTCCACCAAGCTTTCCTGCCCGGAGCGCCGACGGACCTCGATCGCGCCGTTCTGGCGCGCGAGCAGGGCCGCGACCCGGTCTGCATCGAAGTCGTCGCTTCGCAACTCTTGTAGCATGTTCCGTAAGCCCGCGCGCAACTCCCGCCGCAACGGCGGCCGGTCACCCGCATTCTGGCGCGCGCGCGCCGCAACCTTGCCGCCCAGTTCGAGCTGCCGGTCGGGCGACAGCGCCCGCGCATAGGGGCCGAGGCCAAGCTCCCGGGCCATCGCGGCGGGCTCTGGGCGCGTCTCCGCCCGACGGTGATCCATCGCGGCCCCGGCGATGAGCCCCAGGATAACCAGATTTAGCCCAACCGAGACCACCAGAGCCACGACAGTCCACCGTCGCGGGCGCCCAGTGGGCACCGGCGGGGAGGGCGGCGGCGACGCGTCAGCCATCGAGGCCGCCCAGATCGAAGGCCAGCAGCAACTCGTCCGTGGCCTCGGCCCCGAAGCGCCCCGGGATGCCGATCTCGGCGCGCACGAGATCGGTCATGCCCTGCAGGGACGCCGGCGGCGCATAGCCGATCCACACTCCCGCCAAGGCGCACCCGGCAAGACCGGCGGCAACGGGCCAGACAGGCCGCGGGCCCCGCAGCATGGTCTGCAAAGCGCGGAGCCAGGACGCAAAGGGCAAGGGGGCTGCAGGCCGGGCGGCGCTCAACTCCGGCCCCTGCGCTTCGAGCGCACCCACCTGCACCTGGCCGACCGCCTCCGCAACGCTTCGCTGCACCGCCGATGCATGCCTTGGCTGCGCCGCATGCGCATCCGCCAAGAGCCTGTCCGCGAAGGATGCCGACAGGGGAGCGGTATCGGACGCCTCGGCCCGCGCGGCGGCAAAGGCCAGGTCCAGGCGCGTGTCCTCGGCCGCGGCGGTTCCCTCGCCGGGGGTCGTGCCCCGCCCTTGGCCAGCCTCCGTCTCTCGCTCAGTCATCTCCATCCTCCAATGCCAGCCGCGCGCGCTGGCCGTCGAGACGTGTCTTCAGGCCGCGACGCCCCCGCGCCGTCAGGCTTTCGACCGCTTCCACACCGATCCCCATCACATCCGCGATCTGGGGATTGGACAATCCCTCCAAATGGCGCAAGGCCACCGCCTGCGCCTGCCGCTCCGGCAAGTCGGCCAACGCCGCGCGCAGGGCCGCCGCGCGTTCGGCCCGGCGCAGTTCCGTTTCGACGGAGGCGCGGCCGTCGGCCGGTTCGGTGCCGGGCGCGAACGCATCGTCGAGGCCCAGAGTCCGGCGCCGACGCAACCTGTCGGTGGCAAGGTTGAGCGCCACGCGCGTCACCCAGGTGGACACACGCGCCTCGCCCGCGCGCCATTCGGGTGCCCGGCGCCACAACCGCAGCATCGCCTCCTGCGTCACGTCCTCGGCTTCGGCCCTGTCCCCGAGCATCCGCGTCACCATCGCAAGCAGGCGCGGGGCCAGCCTGTCGAGCAGCGCACGCGCGGCGGCTCCGTCCCCGGCCGCATAGGCGGCCAGGAGAACGGCATCGGCGTCAACGGGGCTCGGATCGAGACTGTCCATCCAGACATCGGGCTAGCCGCAGCAGGCGGCGCAGGCAAGACGCGCCCCCCGGGACAGGGCCAGGCAACCCCGCCCCGGAAGCCGCATCGCACCGACTCAGTCGAGCGGCGCGCGGCCGGAGCCCTGCCCCGCCCGGCGATCGCGGAACGCCTGGCGGAGCGCATTCTGGGCATCGGCGAACTCCTCGGCGCTGATCGTGCCGTTGCCATCCGCATCCGCCCGGGCGAACCGCGCATTCCGGCGGTCTGCGCCGCGGCTCTCAAACCCCGAGCGAAGTTCCGCCTCGGTAAGGGCGCCGTCGCCGTCCGCGTCGAAGCGCTCCATCAGCCGTTCTGCCAGCCGCGCGCCACCGACGGAGCGCGCCTCCTCGGGCGAGAGCGCGCTGTCGCCATCGGCATCCATGCCGGAGAACCGCCGGCTCGCCGCACGCTCGCGGAACGCCGCGATCTCGTCCTGGGTCAACTGGCCGTTGCCGTCGGTGTCGATCTCGGAAAACGAGACGGGTTCGCCGCGCGGACCGCGCTCCGCCGAGCTCTGCGTGGCGGTGAACCCGATGGCAATCGCGGTCGTGAGTAGAACAATCCTGATCATCTTCTTCTCCTGTCAGATCCGGTGGACCGCACCCGCCCTGCCAGCGGTTTTTCCGGTGCGATCATGCCTCTCACGCGGCGCGGTCGCGTTTCCGTCGCACGACCGGAAAAAACTTGCCGTTCGCAGCGGCACGCAGCCGCAAACCCACCGCGGGGACTCGCGCCCGCCCGATGAACCGCCTAGATGTTTTGCAGCAACGAGGACGCGCCCCCATGACCCAAGACACCCCCTCCCACGCCGACGACCGCCCGGTGCGCCCGGCCCTGATGCGCGGCTGGCGCAGAAAGTGCCCCGCCTGCGGAAAAGGCAGCTTGCTTCAGGGGTACCTGAAGGTGCGCGACCATTGCCCGAATTGCGGCGAAGCCTTCCACCATCAGCGCGCCGATGACGGACCGGCCTACATCACGATCCTGATCGTGGGACACGCGCTCGCTCCTGTCCTGCACATGGGATACGTCTGGTATGAGCCGAGCCCGCTCGTGCTGGCGCTGGCCATGTGCACGCTGGCAACGGTGCTGTCGCTCTACCTTCTGCCCCGCATCAAAGGGGCCTTCGTGGCGCTGCAATGGTCCCGCAGGATGCATGGTTTCGGGATCCGGAAGGCCGACGCTGCGTCCTCCTGACCGGTGACCTCCCCCCAACGCGCGCCCGACAAATCCGCGCTCCGTGATGCCGCGACGGTGATCCTATGGCGCATCGGCACGGACGGGGCCGAAGTGCTGATGGGCACACGCGGCGCGGGCGCGGCTTTCATGCCGAACAAGGTGGTCTTTCCCGGCGGGGCGGTGGATCCGGGCGACGCCGATGTCGCGCTCGCCGGAATCCCGCCCGCGCCCTGCCTGCGCCGTCTGGCGGAAGCACCACGCCCGGGCTCCGGCGTGACGCATACCGCCCTGCTCGCCGCCGCTATCCGGGAAGTGTGGGAGGAAACGGGCCTGATCCTCGGCCGCGCCGCACCGCCCGTCGCTGCGCCCGCACCGGATTGGCGCAGCTTCGCGGCCACCGGTCACCGGCCCGACGCCTCGGCCTTTCGCTTCGTCTTTCGTGCCGTGACCCCGCCGGGCCGGCCGCGCCGCTTCGATGCACGGTTCTTTCTGGTGCCCGCCAAGGCTGTGACCGGAGACCCGGACGATTTCTCGCGCGCAAGCGAGGAGCTTTACTATCTGCAATGGGTGCCGCTCTCCCGGGCGCGCAGCTTCGATCTGCCCTTCATCACGGAGGTGGTGCTGGCCGAAATCGCCCCGTTGATCGCCATGGGCGGCGGCGCCCCGACCGAGGGTGTGCCCCATGTCAGAAACGACGATATCGTTTCCTCCGTCACCCGCATCGCGTGACGGATCAGATCACGGCGACCAGCGCCACGAGCGACACCGCCAAAAGCGCCATCCCCATCAGCTCACGCCGCGCCGGCCGTTCGTTGAAGAAGACGAGGCCCAGGATCAGGCCGAAGATCAGCTCGATCTGTCCGAGGGCAAACACGTAGGCCGCGTTCTGCTGGGCAAAGGCGATGAACCATCCCAGCGAGCCCGCCAGCGAGAAGAGCCCGACGACGAGCCCCGGGCGCCAGGCCGCAAGAACGGCGCGCGCCTGGGGCCGATCGCACGCCGCCAGCCACACCGCCATGATGGCCGTTTGCATCGCCGTGATGAGCATCAGTGCCACGGCCGATTTCAGGGCGACTGGGGCCTCCAGCGCCAGCACAGCGCCTCTGTAGCCGACGCCGGCCACTGCGAAGAACGCCCCCGCAGCAAAGCCCAGAAGCGTCGCGCGGAGGGCCTCGCCCGCGGGCGCGCCTTCGGGGGGAGAGGACAAGAGCAGAAGCGCGGCGAAACCCAGTATGAGCGCCAGCAGGCCCGCGACGCTGACGGTGTCGCCCAGCACCAGCCAGCCGACCAATGCGGTCTGCAGCACCTCGGACTTCTTGAAGGTGAGCCCGACGGCGAAGGCGCGAAACGAGAACAGCGCGACCACGCACACGGTTGCCAGGATCTGTGCGACCCCGCCGATCAGGGCGAAGCCCCAGAACTGAAGCGACAGCGCCGGTAGCGGACGGCCCGTTGCCACCAGCCAGATCGTCACGCCCAGCGCAAGCATCGGCGCGGCATAGAGAAACCGCGCCCAGGTCGCACCCACCGCCGACAGACCGGCCCCCTGCGGCGCGGGCCCCGTCAACCGCTTCTGCACAGCGAAGCGCAACGTCTGGAAGAACGCCGCCAAGAGTGTCGCGAGAACCCAGCTCTCCATCCCTCGCCTTTGTCACGGCGCGGCGCTGGCGGAAAGGCCCGATGTCCCGGGCCCCGGGCGCGCCCCGCGCTAGCGTTTGCGCCGCACGGCTGGGATCGAACTGCGCCGGTAGACTGCCTCGGGGTGGGGCGGATGGCCGTGGGTGCGTTGCCAGTAGGAGGGCCCGCCGCGCCGCAGGAACACCGGGATCGCCATGGCGATCCCGGTGACGAACCCGCCGACATGGGCCCAATAGGCCACCCCGGGCCCATCCGCGGGCGTCGCCGCGCCCGACAGGATCTGCGTGGCGAACCAGAAGGCCAGAACGATCCACGCCGGTATCGGGAAGATCCGGAAGAAGACCAGAAGCACGAACAGCACGTCGACGCGCGCCTTGGGATAGAGCAGCAGGTACGCGCCCATCACGCCGCCAATGGCGCCGGACGCTCCGATCAGCGGCACATCCGAACCAGGGGCAGAGGCCACATGCGCAAACCCCGCCGCGACGCCGCAGGCGAGGTAGAACATGGCGAACCAGCCATGGCCCATCTCGTCTTCCATGTTGTCGCCATAGATCCAGAGAAACAGCATGTTGCCGGCCAGGTGCAGAAACCCGCCATGCAGGAACATCGACGTCACGGCCGTGTCGACGGCGGCGTAGGCCGGCACCAACCCGAACGTCCAGTAGAGCGCGCCGGTCGCCCTTTGATCCAGCGCCAGCATGACGACGAAGATCAGAACGTTGGCTGCGATCAGAACGTAGGTGACATAGGGCACCCGGCCCGAAGGATTGTGGTCGCGGATCGGCAGGAAAAACATGCGCTCACGCTAAGCGCGCGCCGGTGACGGTCAAGCGAGAGCTACGGCGGCGGCGATCGCGTCGCCGATGTGGCCCCATTCGGCATCACATGCCCGTGCGACCCATCGGATCGGGCGGGCGCGGGCGCGTCCCCCCTTGACGGAACGCCGCAGAGCCGCAGTTCACTGGTATGGGACATTCCTCCGCCATCCGTTTGACCCTCATCGCAGCATTGCCCCTTGTCGCTTTGGCCCAGGGCCCGTTTGCGGCATCCGCAGCGGCCGAACCCGCCTGCCCTGCTGTCTCGTTCGATACGACGCGGGAAAGCCAGTTGATCGACGAGCTTCGCGACGCGCCCGATGCGCACGCGGCGCGTGCCTTGAACGCCTCGCTCTGGCAGCTCTGGACGCGCGCGCCGGACGCATATGCCCAGGATCTTCTGGATGGGGCGATGGCACGCATCCGCATGGGCGATCTGTCGAACGCGGTCTCCGCCCTTGATGCGCTCGTCGACTATTGCCCGGACTATGCCGAGGGCTACAACCAGCGCGCCTTCGCCCGGTATTTGCAGAAGGATTTCGGCGCCGCGATCACGGATATCGACCGCGCGCTGGAGCTTCGCCCGAGACATATCGGTGCGCTGTCCGGCAAGGCGCTCACGCTGATCGGCCTCGGAAACGAACGCGAGGCCTTGGATGCGCTGCGCGCGGCGCTCAACCTCAACCCCTGGCTGTCCGAACGCGCCCTGCTCGACGATCTCGAACGAAAACTCGGCGCCACGCAGCTCTGACCCCGGACCGGTCTTGTGGTCCTGCGCATGCCTGTTATCCCGGGGGGCGCTGCGGGCGTGGCGGAACGGTAGACGCATGGCACTTAAAATGCTTGGGGCGCATAGCCCGTGTGGGTTCGACTCCCACCGCCCGCACCAGTCAATGGCAAAATCTCCTCTGTTTGCGCGATGATGACCTTTTGTCATCATCTCCGGTCCCCCACTCGGTCCCCTATGTCGGCGATGACTTCTTCGACATCCGACGCAAGCACAAGGCTCGTGCCGAAGCACTTGTGGTCCGTCAGAAGGCCGCCATTGCTCCGAGCTTAGAAGGTCGAGCGCGGCCCCACGACAGCCTTGGCGTTGGAGGGTCGAAAGTGCGCCGGGCACGTTGAGACTTCACGCCCCCATCCCATCGCACGGCTCTGCCACGCCCTTCTCGCGCCCAACCCTCGCGGTCGACTTGGCCTGATCTCAACGCTCGTCGCAGAGGGCCCTACCCTCGTAGTCTTACCACCGACTGCCCTTTTTCAGTTGATTTGGGGCAGCGGACACCTCTGCACCCACAGCGCCCCTTGGACCTGACCCATCGCGCGGCCGCAGAATGCACCATCGCCCCCGACCGCGCTGCGGATGGGAGACTGCGCGTGGCGCGTGGCTCATTCGGCGGACAAACCGCCGTCCATCTGTTCGAGGCGATCCAGACGGATCAGCATCTCCTCGATAAGCGCCCGGATCTCCATCAACTCGGTTGTCCGCGACGGCGGGGCGACGAGGACGGCCGAGCTCTCTGCAAAGACGGGCACGTGGTCCGACCCCGCATACTCGTTTTCCTGGGTTTGGAC
>JBCDGG010000087.1:0-22700 GCA_038757905.1 Pseudomonadota bacterium
CACGTCTGCTTCGAGCAGAGCGACGCGCACCTCGCGCAGGGCCGTCTTCACGTCGTCTTCGTTGAGGGCGCCTTGCTTGGTGAGCCGGTCAAAGACGCCGGACAGCCGTTCGGAGAGGTTCTCGAACATGTGTCGTCCTTTCTTCGTTGCGTCCCGCTTCAGGTGGGGCGGCCCCCGCGCGAGTGCAAACCGACAAACCGCAAACGCCCCCACGGGCGCAACGCGCTGGTGGGGGGCGATCCCGCCCGAATGGCGGGACCGGAAGCATGACAACTTCCGGAGTTGTGGGGGCGTTAGCGGTGTGCGGCCCGTGTGTCAAGGCAGGACGCCCCGCGTGGCCTGCGCTGTCGGCAGATTGCCGACCGGCTGCGGTTACGGGAGCGGCCGACCTTCCGTTGGCGCTGCTGCGAGTTGGGGCCGGAGGTCCGCGAGGCGCCGGGCATTGCCTGGCCTGCGACCCTGATTGCCGCAGGCCGGCACCGGGCATAGCCCGGCCGGCGCCCCCGATTGCCGCAGGCCGGCACCGGGCATAGCCCGGCCGGCGCCCCCGATTGCCGCAGGCCGGCACCGGGCGTCCTGCGCGCCTCTGCCTAGTTCTCGACGCGGTAGGCTTCGTGGCACGCCGAGCAGGCCGCGCCGACAGGCTGCAGGCCGCTGCGGAGCGAAGCGAGATCCGTGACGTCGAGGGCGCGGAGCGCGGCGGTGGACATTTCCGCGCGCTCAACGAAGTCCTCCCAGCTTTCCCAGAGCTCCGGGCGGGCCTCCATCAGGGGATCGGTCTCCGGCGCTTCGAAGAGGGCGGGGACATCCTGAGACAGCGAGATCAGCTGCAACCTGGCGTCCGAGGCGCTGCCGGCATCGAAGGGTGTCGCCCCTTTGGCCATTTCGCCCAGCCTCTTGAGCGCGGCGGCGCTGTCTTTCATGTTGTGCATCCGGGTCATCACGGCGGCGTTCGTGACGCCCGAATGGGCGATGGCCGTTCCGGCGGCGAGCGCGGCCGCGAGCATGAGCAGAATGGAACGCGTCAGCATCGTTGGCCTATCCTCCACAACCAGGACCCGCCCCAAAGAATGGAGCGGTCCGGCAGGGAGACAAGCCAGGTCAGGCCGCGAGACGCTCGATCTGGGCTGCGGCGGTGGCGCGCGATGCGTCCGCGTCGACCATCAGACGGTCTGCCGTCACGAACTCCACCTCGGTGATCCCGATAAAGCTCAGAACGTGGCGGATATAACCGGTGGCGAAGTCGATCTCCGATCCCGCTTCGGTTCCGCCCGAGGCGACGACGACGATCGCGCGCTTGCCGTCCAGAAGGCCCTTGGGGCCGTCGGCGGTGTAGCGGAAGGTCAGGCCCGCCCGGGCCACCTGATCCACCCACGCCTTGAGCGCGGCGGGTACGCCGAAATTGTAGATAGGCAGGCCGATGACAAGCGTGTCTGCCGCCTGAAGCTCGCCGACCAGTTGGTCCGACAGGGCGAGCGTGGACCGCTGCGCCTCGGTGCGCTCGTCTGCCGCGGTGAAGTTCGCACCGATCCACTGTTCGTCGATCTGCGGCACGGGCGTGGCGGCGAGATCGCGGATGGTGACGTCCTGCGGGGCGATGCGGGCAATGATCTCGTCCGCGAGTTCGCGCGAGATCGAACCCGTGCGGCGGGCGGAGGCGTCGATGCGAAGAACGGTGCGGGCCATTGGATGTCTCCTGCTGTGTGATGGCGTTGGCGGACAAGGTGGCGCTTTTGCAAAATAGCGCAACTTGCAGCTATGAGCGCTTGCTTGTGCGGGTGCGCACATATAAAGGGCTTTGGAGCAGAGGGAGATCCGCGATGGCCGTCGACACCTGGGACGAGATCCGCACCGCTTTTCACGTGGCCCGTCTGGGCACGGTTTCCGGCGCGGCAGACGCCTTGGGCGTGCACCACGCGACCGTGATCCGCCACGTGGACGCGCTGGAGGCGCGCCTGGGCACGAAGCTCTTTCAACGCCACGCGCGCGGATACACGGCCACAGAGGCCGGGCAGGATCTGCTCCGCGTCGCGGCGACGACAGAGGATCAGTTCACCCAGCTCGTCGGGCGCATTCGCGGCCAGGGCGCCGGGGTGACGGGCGATCTCGTGGTCACGTCGCTGCCGATCCTCAGCCCGCGGATCGCGCCGTCGCTGGTCACGTTCATGGAGGATCACCCGGAGGTCTCGGTGCGGCTTCTGTCCGACGAACGGGTCTACCGGCTGGAATACGGCGAGGCACACGTCGCCGTCCGCGCGGGCAGCCGTCCGGAAGAGCCGGACAACATCGTGCAGCCGTTTTTCACGATGCAGATGGGGCTCTATGCCACCAAGTCATACGTGGATAAGCACGGCGCGCTGGAACAGGGACGCTGGGACCAGCATCGATTTGTCTCGATCCGGTCGGACCAGACCCGTGCACCTTTCTATCGCTGGATGCATGAGCGTGTGCCATCGGACCGGATCAAGTACCGTGCCTCCCGCGATCGCACCGTTGTCGACGGTGTGGAGGCCGGCGCCGGTATCGGCTTTGTGCCGGTCCTGATGGGCGAGTCCAATCCCGAGATGGTCCAGATGATGGCGCCGCTGCCGGAATGGGCGGTCCCGATCTGGCTTGTGACGCATGTCGATCTGCATCGCACCGCCAAGGTCCAGACGCTGGTGCGGTTCCTGAAAGAAGACGCGAAGTCATGGCCCGGATGCTAGCGCGCTGCCGCTGGTGACGCCGGCTGGCACGTGAAAGACAGGGGCCGGCGCCCTTCGATCCGGACTGCGCGCGGTGAGCCTAGCGGTCCGGCGGTTCGGGCGGCTTGTCTCGGGGCAGGAGCTCTCCCGCCACCAGAAAGCGCTCGAACGCGTCGAGTTCGACCGGCTCGAACTGACCGAAGCCTTGCATCCAGACGCTGGCGGCGCGGAGCGCGTCGGGTTCCAGTTTGCACCAGGTGACCCGGCCGCGTTTCTCCTGGCTGATCAGACCCGCGCGGGCCAGGACGACGAGATGCTTGGAGATGGCCGCCAGAGACATGTCGAACGGTTCGGCGACATCCGTCACGGCCATGTCGTCTTCCAGCAGCATGGCGAGGATCTCTCGCCGGGTCGTGTCGGACAGGGCGGCGAAGGTGACATCGAGGTCGCGCGTCATGGCGCGCGCCGGTCTGGACGGCGGCACGGACGCGCCGTTTGGCTCCGTCGGAGGCCTCCGGCGGGGATATTTGAAGCAATGTGAAGCGGGCGGGCGGTGCGCATGATGCGGGCGGGCATGCCAGCGGGCCTGCGTTTGGTCAACCGTTCGGTTGAATATGCTCGCGGCGCGGCGGAGGGTGCGTCGCATTTGCGCCCTTTCTGTAAATGTAAGCATTTCAAATATTTGGCGGGCGTCTTCGCGGCCGGAACGGCAATTGACTCCCGGCGGGGCGCGGCCTAGCACTCTGCCCGAAGTGAGCGGGGTGCGATGGGTGTCGGAGGACGAACCCGAGGTGACCGAGAGCGAGCGGCTGCGCCGGCTGGAGGCGAAGATTGCCGCCGCGAAAGGTGAGACACCGACCCGCGCGCACAACGAAGAGCACTATTCCCAGGCGCAACTGGCCTGGCGGATGGTGACGGAGCTGGTAGCCGGTCTGGGGATCGGGCTGCTGATCGGGTTGGGGCTGGATACGCTCTTCGGCACGGCGCCGATCCTGATGGTGGTGTTCATCGGCTTCGGCCTCGCGGCGGGCATCCGGGTGATGATGCGGACCGCGGGCGAAGTGAACAAACGGGCGCCCGGCGGGCGCGCAGAGGACGACGACGGGCCTGGCGGCACGGACGAGGGAAAGGGCTGAAACGTGGCAGACGAAGCATCCGGCGGACTTTCGATCCATCCGATGGACCAGTTCATCGTCAAGCCGCTCTTTGGCGGCGACGTGGTGCATTGGTACACCCCCACCAACGTGACGCTCTGGATGGCGCTGGCCGTGGCCTGCGTGGCGGCGCTGCTGGTGATGGGCACCAAGGGCCGCGCGATCGTGCCGACGCGGGCCCAGTCGGTGGCGGAGCTGGTCTACGGCTTCATCTACAAGATGGTGGAGGACGTCGCCGGGAAGGACGGGTTGAAGTACTTCCCCTATATCATGACGCTCTTCCTGTTCATTCTGTTCGCCAATCTGCTCGGGCTGGTGCCGACGGCCTACACGACGACGTCGCATATTGCAGTGACCGCGGTGATGGCGCTGGGCGTCTTCATCACCGTTACGACAATCGGCTTTATAAAGAACGGCAAGGGCTTTCTGGCGCTCTTCTGGGTGGAAAGCGCACCGCTTGCGCTGCGCCCCGTTCTGGCGGTGATCGAACTGATCTCGTACTTCGTGCGGCCGGTCAGCCATTCCGTCCGTCTGGCGGGGGCGATCATGGCCGGGCACGCGGTGATGAAGGTGTTCGCGGGCTTCGCCGCGATTGCCGCCGTCGCGCCGCTCGCCATCGGGGGCATGGTCGCGATCTACGGGCTGGAATTGCTCGTGGCCTGCATCCAGGCCTACGTCTTCACCATCCTGACCTGCGTGTATCTGCGCGACGCGCTGCACCCGCACCACTGAGGTTTCGCGGGCCGCGTGTCGCGCCGCCCGCTCCGAACATGTCCGAACTTCCAATCGCAAGGAGAAAGATCATGGAAGGCGATATCGCACAAATGGGCCAGTTCATCGGCGCGGGTCTGGCTGGCATCGGTGCCGGCGCAGCCGCCATCGGTGTGGGCCACGTGGCCGGCAACTTCCTCGCCGGCGCCCTGCGGAACCCGTCGGCCGCCGCCGGCCAGACCGCAACGCTCTTCATCGGCATCGCCTTTGCAGAAGCTCTGGGGATCTTCTCGTTCCTCGTCGCGCTTCTGCTGATGTTCGCCGTCTAAGCTTTCCGGACGATCCTTGCAGCCGGTATCGTGGGTCCGCCACGATACCGGTGATCCCCGGACGGCACAGGAGGGCGCAATGGCGACCGAAACAACTGGAGAGGTGGCAGCCGGCACCTGCGTCGGCCCGGATGGCGGCGCCATCGGCATGCCCCAGCTCTGCTTTGACTGGTTCCCGAACCAGATTTTCTGGCTGATCGTCACCCTGGGTGCGATCTACCTGATCCTGACGCGCGTGGCATTGCCGCGGATCGCGGCGGTTCTGGCGGAGCGCAATGGCACGATCACCAACGATATCGCCGCGGCCGAGGAGCTGAAGCTGCAGGCGGCCGAAGCGGAGAAGGCATATCAACGGGCCCTCGCCGATGCGAAGGCCGAGGCGCAGAAGATCGCTGCGGAAACGCGGGCCGAGATCAGCAAGGAGGTGGACGCGGCCACCGAGCGCGCGGATCAGGAGATCGCCAAGAAGACCGAGGAAAGCCAGGCCCGTCTGGCGGAGATCCGCGACAGCGAGTTGCAGAGCATCGAGGCCGTGGCGAAAGACACCGTCGGTGCGATCGTCGTCGCTCTGGGCCGTAGCGCCGATGACGCGACCCTCGGGGCCGCCGTCGAAGCGCGCTTGAAGGAGGGGTCGTGATGCGCATGGGTTCAGCGGCACTGGCCGCCTCCACCACCCTTCTCGCAGCCGGACCGGCCTTCGCGGCCAAGGGCGATTACCCGTGGGTCTCGCTGCGCAACTCCGACTTCGTCGTGCTCATCGCCTTCGTGGTGTTCATCGGCGTCCTTGTGTACTTCAAGGTGCCCGGGCTCATCGGCAAGATGCTCGACGACCGGGCGGACAATGTCCGCAACGAGCTGGAGACGGCGCGGGCCCTCCGCGAGGAGGCGCAAACGATCCTTGCGGAATTCGAGCGCAAGCAGAAAGACGTGCAGGAAGAGGCGCAGCGCATCGTGGCTCAGGCCCGGACGGATGCGGAAGCGGCCGCGGTTCAGGCCAAGGAAGACCTGCAGAACTCCATCGAGCGGCGCATGAAGGCGGCGGGAGAGCAGATCCGTTCCGCCGAGGAAGCGGCCGTCAAGGCCGTGCGGGACCGGGCCGTGCAGGTGGCCGTCGCCGCGGCGGCGGATGTTGTGCGCTCCGGGATCACGGCGGCCGACGCGGAAGCCATGATCGCCGACAGCCTGAAGGTCGTGGAAGCCAAGCTCCACTGACGCAGGTTAAAGACGCAATGCAGACGCCCGGCGCACCCGCCCCGGGCGTCTTTTCTTTGGGCCCGGGCCGTCTGCCGTTTCGTGCGCGCGCCTCCGACCCGCCTCAGCCTCCGCGTTCGTGCGACAGCCGCTGCTGCGCCACGGTCTCGTTGGCGTCGGCGCGCTTCTGGTCCCGCAGCGATTGCGCGACGTAGTCCAGATGCGTCTCGATCGCGGCCCGCGCGCCTGCCGGGTCGCGGGCCTGCAACGCGTCGTTGATGGCCCGGTGCTGCGACAGGAGCACCGTGCGCGTCGTGCGCTGGCGAAACATCACCTGACGGTTGTAGAACACGCCCTTGCGCAAGAGATCGTACATGGAGCGCAGCATGTGCAGCATCACCACGTTGTGGCTCGCCTCGACAATGGCGAGGTGAAACTGGGCGTCGAGGCTCGCCTCCTCCTCGCCGGAGCGTTTGCGATGCGCGGCCTCCATTTTCTCGAAGATGGTGCCGATCACGGCCAGATCGGTGTCCGAGGCGAGGCGCGCGGCGCGTTCTGCGGCCAGGCTCTCCATATCGCGCCGGAACGCCAGATAGTCGAAGACGGCCTCGTCATGGGACGCGAACAGCCGGATCAGCGCAGGCGAAAAGGCAGAGCCGAGCACATCGGCCACGAAGATGCCCGACCCGGCACGCCGCGTCAGCAGCCCCGCGCTTTCCAGCTCGGCAATGGCATCGCGCAGCGAGGGCCGAGACACCGTCAGCCGCTCCGCCAGATCGCGCTCCGCCGGCAGCCGCTCGCCCGGCCGCAGAATCCCGCGCAGGATCAACAGCTCGATCTGGCGGACGACGGCGGCAGAGATCTTTTCGGGTGCGACGGGTGTAAAGGGCATGGCTTCGTCCAAATTGGTAAGGAGAGCAGACCAAAATAGGGCGTCCGCGTCCACCCTCCAATCCGTATTGGGCGCATTTCGGCGCCTCTTCACGTTGCGTCAAATATCCCGGGGGAGGCCGCAGGCCAGGGGCAGCGCCCCCAACCCCCTACGCCGGGGGGCGGCACCTGCGGTCAGTGCGCCTCGGCCCAGCTGGCACCGCGCCCGGCATCCACGACAAGCGGAACGCTGAGGGAGACCGCAGGCGCCGCCGCGCCCTCCATCACCTCGCGCACCGCCGCGATCGTGGGGTCCACGGCCTCCTCGTCCACCTCGAAGATCAACTCGTCATGGACCTGCAACAGCATGTCCGCCGGCAGATCGCCCAGCGCCGCCTCCATCCGGACCATCGCGCGGCGGATGATATCGGCGGCGGTTCCCTGAATCGGCGCGTTGATCGCGGCCCGGCGGGCAAAGCCCGCGCCCGGCCCCTTGGCATTGATCTCGGGCGTGTGGATCTTGCGGCCGAAGAGGGTCTGCACGTAGCCGTGTTCCTTCGCGAACGCCGTCGTGTCGTTCATGTAGGCCCGAATGCCGGGGAACCGCTCGAAGTAGCGATCGATGAACGCCTGCGCCTCGGCCCGGGGGATGCGCAGGTTGCGCGCAAGCCCGAACCCGGAGATCCCGTAGATCACGCCGAAGTTGATCGCCTTGGCCTGCCGGCGGATCTCGGGCGTCATCTCATCCAGCGGCACGTTGAACATCTCGGACGCGGTCGCGGCATGGATGTCCTGCCCCTCGCGGAACGCGTCCTTCAGCGCGTCGATGCCCGCGATATGGGCCAGGATGCGCAGCTCGATCTGGGAATAGTCGAGCGAGACGAGCACCCGGCCGGGCTCCGCCACGAACGCCTCGCGGATGCGGCGGCCCTCCTCGGTGCGCACGGGGATGTTCTGCAGGTTGGGATCGGTGGAGGCAAGCCGCCCCGTCGATGCGCCGGCGATGGAGTAGCTCGTGTGCACCCGGCCGGTTTCGGGGTTGATGTGCTCCTGCAGCGCGTCGGTATAGGTGCTCTTGAGCTTGGAGAGCGCGCGCCAGTCGAGCACACGCGCCGGCAGGTCGTGCTCGGTCGCGAGATCCTCCAGCACATCTGCGGGGGTCGACCATGCGCCGGTCTTGCCGCGCTTGCCGCCGGGCAGGCTCATCTTGTCGAACAGGATCTCGCCCAGTTGCTTGGGCGAGCCGACGTTGAAGCGCTCACCCGCCAGTTCGTGGATCTCGGCCTCCAGCCCGGCCATTTTCTGCGAGAAGGCGTTGGACATGCGCGAAAGCGTGTCCCGGTCGACCTTCACGCCGCGCATCTCCATGCGCGCGAGCACCGGGATCATCGGCCGCTCCATCGTTTCGTAAACGGTCGTGACGTGGGCCCGGTGCAGGCTCGGCTTGAAAGCATGCCACAACCGCAGCGTCACGTCGGCATCCTCGGCGGCATAGCCCGCGGCCTTCTCGATCTCGACCAGATCGAACGTGATCTGAGATTTGCCGGACCCGATCAACTCCTTGATGGGGATCGGAGAGTGGCCGAGGTAGCGCTCCGCCAGCGCATCCATGCCATGGCCGTGCAATCCGGCGTGCTGGGCGTAGGAGAGCAACATGGTGTCGTCGATCGGCGCAATGTGGATGCCGAGACGGGCAAGGATCTTGGCGTCGTATTTCAGATTCTGGCCGATCTTCAGAATGCTGGCATCCTCCAGCATCGGCTTCAGCATCTCCAAAGCCTCCGACATCGGCATCTGGCCTTCGGCCAGGTCGCCGTCATCGAACAGATCGTCGGACCCGCCCGCCCGATGGGCCAGGGGGATGTAGCACGCCTCGCCCGGCGTGACGGACAGGCACACGCCGACAAGATCGGCCGTCATCTCGTTCAGGCCGGTCGTTTCGGTGTCGACCGCGACGGCGCCGCGGGCCTCGATCCGGTCGAGCCAGGATTGCACGGAAGCCGCATCCCGGACGATCTCATAGGCCGACGGGTCGATCGGCGGCCATTCCGGGGCTTTGGGGGCGTCTTCGGCGGCGTCCTGTGGGGCCTCGGGGATCGCGGGGGCGTCGACGCCGAGCGCGTCGGCGATGCGCCGGGTGAGCGTGCGGAACTCCATCTGTGCCAGAAAGCCGATCAGCGCATCCGGATCGGGGTCCTGCACCTCCAGATCGTCGAGCGTGAAGTCGAGCGGTGTGGCCTGATCCAGCGTGACGAGCTTCTGGGACAGCCGGATCTGCTCGGCATGGTCAATCAGGGTCTGGCGGCGCTTGGGCTGCTTGATCTCCTCTGCGCGCTCCAGCAGCGTTTCAAGATCCCCGTACTCCCCGATCAGTTGTGCGGCAGTCTTGACGCCGATGCCGGGCGCGCCGGGGATGTTGTCGACGCTGTCGCCGGCGAGGGCTTGCACGTCGATCACCTTGTCCGGCGCAACGCCGAACTTCTCCTCGACCTCGGCGACGCCGATGCGTTTGTTCTTCATCGCGTCGAGCATTTCGACGCCACCGCCCACAAGCTGCATGAGATCCTTGTCGGACGAGATGATGGTCACCCGTCCACCGGCCTCGCGGGCCTGCCGCGCAAGGGTGGCGATGATGTCATCGGCCTCGAAGCCCTCGATCTCTTCGCAGGCGATGTTGAAGGCGCGGGTGGCGTCGCGCGTCAGCGGGATCTGCGGGCGCAGATCCTCCGGCATCTCGTCGCGGTTCGCCTTGTAGGCGTCGTAGAGATCGTTCCGGAAGGTGTGGGAGCCTTTGTCGAAGATCACCGCGGCATGGGTCGGGGCGTCCGGGCCGGTGTTCCCCTCGATGTAGCGGTAGAGCATGTTGCAGAAGCCCGAGATGGCCCCGACGGGCAAGCCATCGGACTTCCGGGTCAGGGGAGGCAGGGCGTGATAGGCGCGGAAAATGAAGGCCGAGCCGTCAATCAGGTGCAGATGATGTCCTTCGCCGAATGCCATGTGCTTCCCCCGCCAATGCCGCCCGCCAGACGTATCGTGCGGGGCGGGGCCGGTCCAGCACCCTTATGTGCGGAGCGCCGCGGAGAGCCGTTGTGCGCGGGCGCGTCTTTCTTGCCCGCGCCGCCGTGCCGGCGGCGGCGTTGGAGCGCCGGTTTCCAGGCATCGGCATGTGCCGCCGGCGTCTCGGGGATCGGTCCGGCCGGGATCGGACAACGCACGTCCTACGCCGTGAAGCCCACCCCGGAAAGCCGCTCAGACCGAGATCATCGGTCCGGTGTCGGCCGTGCTGCGGCGGAGAGACGAGACCTCCGCCAGTGCCGCCGCAGCTAGCCTGCGTCGTCCACCCAATCCCGATGGATGAACTTCTTGTCGCAATAGGGACACTCCACCGCGCCGGTCTCGTGATTGATCGAGAGCCAGACACGGGGATGGCCCAGCGCACCTTCGCCGCCGTCGCAGGCAACGCGCATGGCGCTGACGATTTCCGTCTCTGGCGGTTCGGGGATTCTCTCCATTGGCGTGCGGTCCTTGTCGCTTGCTGATGCCCGGATTAGGTTCGCGACAGCGCGGGCGCAAGGCCCCGGCGCGTCATGGGACGGGTAAGGTTGCCACGGGCGGTCGCGCGTCCCGCTCCCGAGCGGCAGAAAGGCCCCGATATGCACCACGCCATCGAAATCTCGGGGCTGCGCAAGACCTATGCCGGGTTCAAGGCCGTCGCGCCGAAAGAGGCGCTGAAGGGGGTCGACCTGACCGTGCCGCGCGGTTCGATCTTTGGGCTTCTGGGGCCGAACGGGGCGGGAAAGTCCACGCTGATCAACATCCTTGCCGGGCTTGTGACGAAGAGCGCGGGCTCGGTGAAGATCTGGGGGTTCGACCAGGACGTGAACCCGCGCCAGAGCCGCGCCGCCATCGGGGTGATGCCGCAGGAGCTGAACCTCGATCCGTTCTTTACGCCGCGGGATGCCCTGAATGTGCAGGCCGGGCTTTACGGCGTGCCGAAGCGGGAACGGCGGACGGAGGATATTCTGGCCATGATCGGGCTCACCGACAAGGCGGACGCCTATGCCCGCTCCCTGTCGGGCGGCATGCAGCGCCGGCTGCTTCTGGGCAAGGCGCTGGTGCATGCGCCGGCCGTTCTGGTGCTCGACGAGCCGACGGCAGGGGTCGATATCGAGCTGCGTCAGATGCTGTGGGAGAACGTCCGGCGCCTGAACGCAACGCGGGGGATGACGATCATCCTGACCACCCATTACCTCGAAGAGGCCGAGGAGATGTGCGACGAGATCGCCATCGTGAACCATGGCGAGGTGGTGGCGCAGGACAGCACGGCCAACCTGCTCGGGCGGCTCGATGCCAAGACGCTCGTCATCGTACCCTCCGAGGCGCCGCCGCCGGAGATTGCCCTGCCCGACGGCGTCACCCTGGCGACGCGTGCCGACGGGGCGCTGGCGTTTTCCTACCGCCGTGGGCAGACCCCGGCCGACGCGATCCTCGACGCCGTTCGAGCCGCTGGCATCCGGATCGCCGATGTGGCGAGCGAAGAGGCCGATCTGGAAGACGTCTTCCTTGCGCTGACGTCCTCCGGCGCCGCGCACCGGGCCGCCTAGCATGCAGTTCGTGCAGGTCACGCCCGGCGCGGCGTGGCTGAACGGGCGCCGGGCCTTCCTGCATCTGCTGGCGGAAGCTGCCGACGCGCTGGGCGGGCGATTGGAGCTTGAGGCAGAGTTCGGCCATGTGGGGCGGTTCCATGCGGCCAGCGGCGAAACCCGCCCGATCTTCGGCAATGCCCTGGGGCTCAATCCCGACTCTGCGGCCCAACTGGCGGCGGACAAGGACTATACGGCGCGGCTGCTCGCCGGTCAGGGGATCGCGGTCCCACGCGGCATGGTCCTGTTCAGCGAGGCCTACCGGGCACGCATGGCGCTGAAGAACCGCCGCGTGGCCGCGGCGCTGCCCACAACGGCCGAGGGCGAAGCCTTTGCCGAGCGGCACGGCTACCCGGTGATCGTCAAGCCGAACGTGGGCTCCGAGGGGCGCGGCGTGCATCGTCCGGCAAACCTGTCGGAGCTGCGCGGCGATCTCGCGGCGCTGTTTCTAAGCGATGACAGGATCCGGCTGGAGGAATGCGTCCCGGGGATCGACACGCGCCTGACAGTGCTGGATGGCGCGGTGCGGCTGGCCTACAGGCGGCTGCCGCCGGCTGTTACGGGGGACGGCCGGCAGGCGCTGGAGCGCCTGGTCGCCCATGAGCTGCGCCGGCTCGCCGCGGAGCACCGGGGGCCAAAGCTCTCGGCCGAGGATCCGCGGATTGTCCGCGCGCTGGCGCGGCAGGGCTGGACCTATGCGTCGGTTCCCCCGCCGGGCACCGTCGTTCGGCTCCTGGACAGCGCCAACCTGTCGTCCGGGGGGCATATGGAGGATCTGACCGGCCGTCTGCCGCCGGAGGCCGAAGCGCTGGCCGTGAAGGCCACCGCGGCCCTCGGCCTGCGGCTCGCAGGCGTCGACATTCTGTCGACCGATCTGACCAAGGGGCTTGCGGGCGCCTGCGTCCTCGAGGTCAACGCGTCCCCCGGGCTCGACTACTACGCCCACCACGGGCCCGGCCAATGGGACCGCGCCCGCGCCCTGGTGACGGACGTCCTGCGCAGTCAGACGCGCTGAAGGATCGGCCCCAGCGGGCGCCCCCCGAGCACATGCACATGAAAATGCGGCACTTCCTGATGCCCATGGTCGCTGCAATTGCTCAGCGTGCGATAGCCGCCGCCCTGCTCCGTCGGCGAAACGCCCGTCTGACGCGTGACCGTGCCGACAGCGCGCACGAAGTCGGCGATTTCCGTATCCGAGGCTTCCGCCGCAAAGTGATCGTAGCTGACATAGGCGCCTTTCGGGATCACCAGCACATGCACGGGGGCCTGGGGCGAGATGTCCTCGAAGGCGAGCGAATGGTCGGTTTCCAGAACCGTCTTGTTGGGGATCTCTCCGCGCAGGATCTTGGCGAAGATATTCTGGTCGTCATAGGTGTAGGCCATGCTTTCGCTCACGTCTCCGGGCTGTCGTCGAACAGGTGCGCATCGCCAAGGAGCGCGCGCGCCTGTGCTTCGGGTATAGACAGAAACCGCGCGAGCGACAGCCCGTTCTGGGCCGGGTCGGCGCCTTCGGCGATGCGGTCGAACTGGGCCAGGCCGGCCGAGGCGAGGGCCGCGCTTTCGCTGTCCAGATCCCGCCGCAGCATGCCGACCAGCGCGTCGAGCGTGGCGGGCGCGGTGCCATCGCCCGCCAGGCCCGTGCGACGGGCGTGATCGGCGATTTCGGGATCGCTCCATCGGCACTGCAGCTCCAGGACGCGGACGCTGGCGGGGGCTGCGGCGAAATCCTGCAGGATATCGAGCCGTGCCGGATCGAGGCAGAGCACCAGACGGTCGGTCTCGCGGCATTCGTAGAGAAGATGCACGAGCGTGCGGCGATGGCGGTGGCGCTTGACCAGATCGGCCCCGACGCCGCCGAGATCGGGCATCGGGCATTTGTCGTCGTCGAAGACATAGCCCTGGCCGGGCACCAGGCCCGAGTGTTCGAGCGCCGCGACGAGCCGTTGGGCGACGTGCCACTTCTTGCACACGACCAGCAGAAGCGTGCGATGTCGCGGCAGGGTCGCCTCGGCCTCCCAGAAGCGCGGCCCATAGCGCCTCCCCACGCGTCCGCGGCCCGTCAGATACGCATGCAGCCGGTGGCCGTCATTCGACATGGCGACGTGGATTTCGCCGCTGGCATAGAGCCTTGTCAGTTGGGCCCGCAACTCGTGCGCCTCGGGGCTGATCTTGCGGGCGAACAGGAAGTCCTGCGCCAGTAGAAAGTCGTAGTGATCGTTGTAGAACGTGGCGGGCACGCCGTAGTCGGTGAAGAGCAGGAAGGTCGGCGCTTGATTGCGGATCTCCTCGGCAGGGACGAGATGCCGGACGAGCGTCTGAAACAGCGTCTCATCGGGGATCCACGTCGTGCGGAAGAACCGGACGAGATCGCGCCTTTGGTCGAGAAAGCCAAGCACCTTTTCCAGCGTCGCGCGGCGCAGACACCACCATTGCGACCCGATCTTGATGCGGATGCCCTTCGGCAAGGGGCGGTTCAGACCAAGCCGCTTCTGCAGTTCGAGCGATGCATAGAACCAGGGCTTCCGGCGCCGCTCGTTGATCCAGTGACGGTAGACCAGCCGCTCTTCGCGCAGGCCGGTCTTGAACCAGTCGCTGTCGAAGAAGTCATGGCTTTCTATGATGTCGGCGGGGTCGGCGTCGAGCTTGGCATGGGCATAGGCGGCGGACTTGATCGGCGCGCAATCGCCCGACAGCAGGTAGAAATGGGTGGCGTCGGGAAACGCCGCCAGCGCGGTTCGCGCGGCCTCGATCGTTGCGGCCACGAGGGACCAGTCCCCCCAGCCGCAGCGAATGCGGCGGGCGGTGAAGGCCACGCCGGGCGTGTCGGACAGGGCGTCGATCAGGCGCGCGTGATCCTCCGCGGAGGCGCGCCCGTCGTAGTGGATCACGACCCTGTCGCCACCGGCCACCAGCCCGCGGGCCTGCGCGGCGACCGCGTCGGGGTCGCGATGGCAAAGGAGCAAGAAGGCGATCTGGGCCATGGGCGGGCGGGCGTGTCACCTGCAAGAGACGGAACACCCCCGGTTTTGTCGATCGGCCAGGGGGAGGCAATTGAAAGATAGGGCGTTCTTTGTTTTTTGGTGCCATCACGCCGCGTGGCGTGACAGGTTGGAGACAGAAAGGCGGGCCACCCCATGGGCTTTCCAGGCGTTTGGATGACGGAAAGCGAAAGCGTGGTGTATCGCGTGGTGCCGAAATGCGCCTGCTCCACCATAGGCCAGATCATGTACTACTCGGACCACGGGCGGTTTTACCCGGGTGACATTCACGATGCGGAGGACGGCCTCCACAAATGGGGGCAGGAGGCCAGCCGGGACGCGATCACCGCGAATGTGAAGGGCCATCGCGCGCTGTCGTTCACCTGTGTGCGCAATCCCTATACCCGGGTGCTAAGCTCCTTCTTCGACAAGATCTGCGGCATCCAGAGGAACGGCCGGCGCTACCGCGGCAATCTCGTGCCGATGCTCATCCAGAAATACGGGGTGGATGTCGGCAGCGCCGACGATGGGTTCCAGTTCGATCAGATCGCGAGCTTCCGCCGGTTCTTGTTGTTTGCGCGCGACACCATCCGCTTCCGCCGCCCGATGGAGCCGGACATTCACTGGTCGGCAATGTCCGGCCATGTCGGAACCTTTGTGGCAAACGGCGGCCGCTACGACCGCATCATTCGGGTGGAGGAGTTTGAGCCCGGCATGCAGGAGATCGTCGATGCGATCCCGGCCCGGGTGCCTGTCGACCTGTCCGCCATACCCCGGTTCAACGAGAGCGAAGGCCATGGGCCGAAGCGCGCGAATCCTGTCGAGGCGTATTTCGACGATCTGTCGAAGCACCTGATGTGGGAGATTTACCACAAGGATTTCCAGCTCTTCCGCTACGATTTCGACAATCCAGGCACTAAAGCCCCCGTGGGGGAGATCGACCTTGAAGAGGTGCACTACAAGCTCGCGGACTGAGCCGGTCTGCCCGTGGCCCTGGGTCAGTCGCTCGCCCGCAGGATGACGCGCATCTCGTAGCCGTCTTCGACCTCGGTCCAGGTAACGCCTTCCTTTTCCAGAGCTTTCTCCAGCGCTTTCACGGTGCGATACCCAGCCCCGGCGCCGCTCTCCAATCGCTTGACGGTCTGGACATGGACGCCGGCGCGTAAAGCGAGATCTTTCTGTTTCAGCCCCGCCGCCTTGCGGCCACGGGCAATCACCTCGCCGATTTCCATCCTGGGTTCCTTGCCTCGGGGCGCGAATGCCACGCTATCCATAGGACCTCGCGGCGGCTTATTGATACGTTAGGTATCGGTCTGTAGCTTGCAAATATAAATGTAACAGTTTTGCGAAGGAGTTTGCCATGTCTCCCTTGGCCTCCGGGGTCGCGCTGTTGCTCGCGGCGATGCATGGGGATGTGTATGTCGCCGACGGCGCGACCCTCGTGATTTCCGGCACCCCCGTGCAGATGGCCGGGATCGACGTGCCGCATCTGGGTTCGAGCGACGGGGATCTGGCCCGGGCGGAGTTGCGCACCATTCTGGAGGGCCAGCTCGTGATGTGCCGGTCCACCGGTGAGCGGGCTGGCGCGCGGGTCTTTGCGTATTGCCAGGTGGACGGGGCCGACATCGGCGCCGAGATGGTAGCACGGGGCTATGCCCTTGATTGCGCCATTCAATCCCAAGGCCGGTATCGCGAGCTCGAACCCGCAGACTCGCGCGACCGGCTGGTGCAGAGCGCGCGCTGCGTCGTGCTGGAGGGTGCGGCTACAGAAGCCCGGCCTTGACGAAGAGCGCGCGCACATTGGCCTCGGGCCGGGGGCCGATATGGCCGATCACTTCCGCCGCGGCGATCACACCCATGCGTCCGCAGGTTGCGAGATCGCGCCCCGTCGCAAGCCCGTAAAGAAACCCGGCCGCGAACTGGTCGCCCGCGCCCGTGGCATCAACGGGCACGACGCGGTGCACCGGCACCTCAACCCGCTCGTCGCCCGAGATCAGAATGACCGGATCGCCGGAGCGGGTACAAACGACGATCTCGCACTCCCGCGCCGCCTGCGTCAGCGCTTCTTCCAGCGTCTGCGTCTGGTAGAGCCCGATCCACTCGGCCTCGTTACCGATCACGAAAGCCATGTCGCCGTGGATTAGGCGGCGGAAATCCTCCCGGTGCCGGTCGACGCAGAACGGATCGGACAGCGCGATCCCGGCCTTGCCGCCGCCTTCGGCGCATAGCCGGGCGGCGCGCAGAAAGGCCTCCTTCCCCTTGTCCTTGTCGAACAGGTAGCCTTCGAGGAACAAAAGCTCCGCGCCCTGCGCGGCCTCGTCCGGCACGTCTTCGGGGCCGAGTTCGGCGGAGACCCCGAGATAGGTGTTCATCGAGCGCTCACCGTCCGGCGAGACGAAGATCATCGAACGCGACGAGGGCAGCGTCGCATTCTGGGCCGGCGGGTTGACGAAAGCGGTGCCCGCCGCGTCCATCCCCTCGATGTAGTGCCGGCCGACGGCATCGTCGCGCACCAGCCCGATGAAAGCCGTGTTCAGGCCAAGCGCGGAGAGGCCCGCGAGCGTGTTTGCGACGGAGCCGCCCGGTGTCTGCTTGCGGTCGTCCATCGCGGCATAGAGCACTTCGGCGCGCTCCCGCTCCACAAGCTGCATGATGCCCTTCTCGATGCCCATCATGTCGAGAAAATCGTCATCGGCGTGGCTAAGCACATCCATCACGGCGTTGCCGATCCCGGCGATCTGATACCTGGCGGTCATGCGACGCCCTCCTTACAGCAGTATTCGGCGATGACGCAGACATCGCATTTCGGTTTGCGCGCCGTACAGACGTACCGTCCATGCAGGATCAGCCAGTGGTGCGCGTGATGCTGGAACTCTGCCGGCACGTTGTCCTCGATGGCGCGCTCGACCGCGACGACGTCTTTGCCCGGCGCGATCCCGGTGCGGTTGCCCACGCGGAAGATGTGCGTGTCCACCGCTTGCGTCGGCATGCCCCACCACATGTTCAGCACGACATTCGCGGTCTTGCGGCCGACGCCCGGCAGGCTTTCCAGCGCGGCGCGGGAGGAGGGAACCTCGCCCCCGTACTCCTCGACCAGGATGCGCGAGAGCTTCATCACGTTCTTGGCCTTGTTGCGGAACAATCCGATTGTCTTGATGTGGTCGATGATCCCCTCCTCGCCGAGGGCGAGCATCTTCTGCGGTGTGTCGGCGATCTTGAAGAGGGTCCGCGTGGCTTTGTTGACGCCCTTGTCGGTCGCCTGGGCAGACAGCGCGACGGCAACGACGAGGGTAAAGGCGTTCGTGTGCTCCAGTTCCCCCTTGGGCTCCGGCTCGACGTCGCGAAAGCGCTCGAAGATCGAGCGCATGGCGGCGTAGGGGAGTTGCTTCCGGAGCTTTTGCGGCACGGGCGATCCTTCGGACGGTCTGTCGTGGTTTAGTGCCCCGGGTCCGGGTTGCAAGCCGCAGCTTCCGGGTCGCACAACGGCCGAAGCATCGGTAGGCAGGGACCCAAGAGGGGAGATGCGAGATGGACGGAGCCGCGATGACCGATACAGAACAGGCTTACCACTACGGCGTGATCCGCCGGGCGCTGGAGGAAATTGACGCGGGAGCGGACGCCGCGGGCGACGGAAGCGGCCCGATCTCCCTCGACGATCTGGCGGGGCGGATGGGGATGAGCCCGGCGCATTTTCAGCGGATCTTCAGCCAATGGGTGGGGGTGTCGCCGAAGCGCTACCAGCAGTATCTGGCGCTTGGCCAGGCGCGGGCCCTGCTGCGCGACCGGCACACCACCTTGGCAACGGCGGATGCCGTCGGGCTGTCCGGCTCCGGGCGCCTGCACGATCTGTTCCTGCGGTGGGAGGCCATGGCGCCCGGCGATTATGCCAAAGGCGGCGCGGGGCTGACGATCCTGTGGGGCTGGTTCGACAGCCCGTTCGGCCAGGCCCTTGTGATGGGTACGGACAAAGGGATCTGCGGGATCGGCTTCGCCGCCGAGACGGGGCCGAACGAGACCTTCAAGGATCTGAGCGGCCGCTGGCCCAAAGCCACGCTCATCGAAGATCCCGACGGGCTGCGGCCGTTGGTGGACGCGGCCTTCGGCGCCGGAGGCGAGGCGCGCCTGCATCTGATCGGTGCGCCCTTCCAGATAAAGGTTTGGGAGGCGCTGATCGCGATCCCGTCTGGCTATGTGACGACATATTCCGATATCGCCGCCGCCATCGGCCACCCCAAGGCGGTGCGCGCGGTCGGTACGGCCGTGGGGCGCAATCCGGTGAGCTGGCTGATCCCCTGCCACCGCGCGCTGCGCAAGTCCGGCGGATTGGGCGGCTATCACTGGGGTCTTCCCGTCAAGCGCGCCATGCTGGCGTGGGAATCGGCGCGCGCCGAGGCCGGGTAAAAGCGGGATCCGGCCAGAGGGCGGAAAAGTCAGTGGATCCTCTGCCATTTCGGGGTAAGCTCCCCCCGGGCCCCGGAGAGGGCGCGAGCAGAAAGGCAGACATATGACACATCGAGCATCGGTCGCGGGCGCGGCCGTTCTCCTGATGGCCGTGGCGGGCTGCACGGATCCCGCCGCCGTCACGTCGAACACCAACCCCTATGCCAACACCCGCGACGGAGCGATCATCGGCGGCGTCCTTGGGGCGGCGACCGGTCTGATTGCAGGTGGAGGCGAGAACCAGGCGCGCAACGCCGCTGTCGGTGCGGCCCTGGGCGCAGCGACGGGCGCAGCCGTCGGCAACCGGCTCGACAGGCAGGCGGCCGCCCTGCGCGCCGAGGTGGGCAACGGCAACATCGAGATCGTCAACGACGGCTCCAAGCTGGTGGTGACCCTGCCGCAGGATATTCTGTTCCCGGTCGACGGAGCCGAACTGCAACCGGCGATTATTCCCGATCTGCAGGCGGTGGCGCGGAACCTGAACCAGTATCCCGATGGGATCGTGCAGGTCGTGGGACATACCGACAATACCGGCGCGGCCGGCTACAACTTCGACCTGTCGCAGCGCCGCGCACAATCGGTGACGGACGTGCTCACCGCTTCCGGCGTACCGGCAACGCGCCTGCAGACGATCGGGCGCGGCGACGATCAGCCGAGAGCGTCCAACCTCTCGCCGGAGGGCCGTGCCCTGAACCGGCGCACGGAGATCGTGATCATCCCGTCCTCGACCTGACCGCGGATGGCCGAGGAGGAGTTGGAGGTTCGCACCCGGGCGGACCTCCGCGCCTGGCTGGACGCCAATCATGGCCGCGAGGCGGGCCTCTGGCTCGTGACCTTCATGAAGCCGAGCCCTCACGCGATCCCCAATGCCGACCTCGTGGAGGAGTTGCTCTGCTGGGGGTGGATCGATACACGGCCCCGCAAGGTGGATACGAGCCGCTCCGCCGTCTGGATCGCGCCGCGGCGGCCGGGCTCTGCATGGTCGGCTGTGAACAAGGCGCTGGTGGCGGCGGCACGCGCCTCCGGCGCCATGACCCCGGCAGGCGAAGCGAGGATCGCCGAGGCTACGGCAAACGGCATGTGGAGCTTTCTCGACGACGTGGAGCGGCTCGAGGTCCCTTCGGACTTGGCCAAAGCCCTGAAGGTAGCCCGGGCCACGCAGGCGTGGGACGTCTTTCCCCGCAGCGTCAAGCGCGCGACGCTGGAGTGGATCAAAACGGCCAAGCAGGCGCAGACCCGCGCCAAGCGCATTCAGGATGTGGCGGATCGGGCGGCGCAGGGGCAACGCCCGACACCCTTCAGTCGCTAGACGCGCCGCGGCGCACGGCGCGCCGGATCTCGCCGAAGGACGCCGCGCCCAGAAGCTGCGCGGCGGCGAAGTAACTGGCGATCCCGACACCGATCAGCGTGGCGAGGGCCCCGTAACGCACCGTCGGGGCATAGAGCGCGTCTCCGAGCAGGGCATCGGTGCCCAGGAGGACGAGGGCCATCACCGCGCTTGCCAGCACGATCCGGGCGACGCGCCGTCGCAGGCGGGCGTCGAGCTCCACCGCGGCGCCCATGCGGCGGCTGCCGTGCCACAGAAGGGCCACCATGGCCCAGCCGGCGAGAGTCGTCGCCCACGCCGCAGCCGTGAAGCCGATCACGGGGGCAAGCCCGATGGCCAGCACGGCGTTGATCGCCATGGCGACGAGGGCATAGCGGAACGGCGTGACCGTGTCGGCCCGCGCGAAGTAGAGCGGCTGCAGCACCTTCTGCAGCACGAAGGCGGGCAATCCGGCGCCGTAGGCTGCCGTGGCGAGGGCCGTGTTGGCTACGGCCTCCGGCCCGAAGGCGCCGCGCTCGAACAGGACCGAGACGATGGGATGGGCGATGGTCACCAGGGCGAGCGCCGCCGGAACGGTGAGCAGAAGCGCAAACTCCGTCGCGCGGTTGAACGCGTCGCGCCCGCCGCCCGTATCGCCCGCCTCCAGCTTGCGCGACAGATCCGGAAGCAGGACCACGCCGATGGCAATGGCGACCACGCCAAGGGGCAGCTGGTAGAGGCGGTCCGCGAGGTTGAGGTATTGGATGGCGCCGTCGAAGTAGCTCGCCACCTGGCGGCCGACCAGAAGGTTGATCTGCACCACCCCGCCCGCGAGCATAGCCGGTGCCGCGATCCGGGCGAGGGTCCGCAGCTCCGGTGTGAGCTGCGGGCGGGCCGGAACGATCCGAAACCCGGCGCGCGCCGCGGCGTGCCACAGCAGCGCAAGTTGCGCGATCCCGGCGACCGGCACGGCCCAGGCCAGCGCAAGCCCGACGCTGGCCCCCGCCGCATCCGCCGCGACCATCGCCGCGATTAGAAGGACGTTGAGCAGGACGGGCGCGGCGGCTGCCGCCGCAAATCGGCCCGTTGCGTTCAACACCCCCGAGAGCAGTGCCGCGAGCGAGATGAACAGGATGTAGGGAAAGGCGATGCGCCCGAACTCGGTGGCCAGCGCAAAGCGCTCGTCGCCCGCAAATCCCGATGCCATCGCCAGCACCAGCCAGGGCATCGCAACCTGAGCGGCCACAGTGAAGACGATCAGCAGCGTGGCAAGGCCGGAGAACGCATCGCGCGCAAAGCCCTCGGGATCCTCGCCACGTTCCAGTTTCTTCGAGAACATCGGCACGAAGGCCATGTTGAACGCACCCTCGGCGAAGAACCGGCGGAACATGTTCGGCAGGGCGAAGGCCACCACGAAGGCCTCGGCCACCGGGCCGTCGCCAAGCTTGGCCGCGATCAGGATGTCCCGCGCGAAGCCGAAGACGCGCGACAGCATCGTCCACGCGCCAACCGTCAGGAACCCGGAGATCAGTCGGATCGGCTTCATCTGTGGGCGGACGGTCGGGGTGGGAACATCTGCGGCGCGGGCTCAGGTCACGGCCGTCTTGGCCCGGTAGCCGCGGGCTCTAGGGCGCTGGTGTGCGCCGGGGGGCGGACGGCATGGGCCGGTGATCTCAGCATGACTAGGTCACTCGCGGGCGGGCGGAAGGCTAGGTGCGTTGTGGAACGTCTGGCGGAGCGGGGCAAGCTGTACCTGGGCCCGATGGCGGCCCGTGGCCGAAGGCCAACGCGGCCCGGTCGGCACAAGTCTCCGGGTTTGTCGGCATATGGCCTTGGTTTGGTCACGATCGCCGGGCATCACCAGCGGTGTGGGGCGCGTGTTTGAGTAAGCAGCGGGATCGCGACCGTGTTCACAAAGCCCCTTCTTCCTGCGGCGGCGCTTGCCGCATGCCTCGCCAGCCCGCTTTGGGGCGCAACCGTTCTTGTGACCGAAGGCAACGGGCAGGCCCGGCCGACCGTCGCCGGATCGCACGACCTGGAAGATATCGATTCCGCCTCGACCGGGTTCGACCTCAACGATGTCGCCAGCGTCCCAAGCTTCGACTACGGTCACGTGATCGGAATCCATGGCAGGATCGTGAGTGCCGAAGACCGGTTCACCTTCTCCGTCCGCGACGGGGCGGTGTTCGATGTGCGCTTCGACTTCGACGGATACACCCTGGAAGGCGGCGGGGTCGTTGCGCCGGGCCTGTCCGGCCTCGTGACGCAGAATGCGAGCAGAGAGCCGGACCCGTCCTTGGCCGCGAAGGGGGTGCGCATTGCGCTCTTGGATGACACGCTCACCGAACTCGACAGCATCACCTACGGATCGCATCAGACCTCGGCGACCACCAC
>JBCDGG010000088.1:0-22640 GCA_038757905.1 Pseudomonadota bacterium
CAACGGGCTGGGCGCGATCAAGGCGGTCTCGGCCGCCTCGCTCGCACTGCGCGGAGACGGGACGCACTTCGTGCCCCTCGACGCCTGCATCGAGACGATGCGCCAGACCGGGCGCGACATGGCCGAGGCCTACAAGGAGACCTCGCTCGGCGGGCTGGCGGTGAACGTGCCCAACTGCTGAGGCACGGCCGCGGAGCAGTTGCGGCGCGAAGACAGGCGGCCCGCAACCCTTCGGACAGAGAGTGATCCGCGTGCTGCGGGGTGGTTGCGGCACGACAGGGCGCGCCTCTACGGGCGGCGCGGTGTTGAGCGGCGCGGTCAGGTCGCAGGCATCTGCTGCGTCGCGCAGTGAATGCCGCCGCCCAGCTCTCCCAAGGGATCGACGTTCAACAGCACGACTTCGCGGCCCGGATAGTGACGCGCCAAGGCGTCGGCCGCGACCCGGTCCGTCTCCGGGTCCCCGAACTCGGCTGCAACGACGGCACCGTTGCATACATAGTAGTTCACATAGGACGCGACGAAATCGCGGCTGCGGACGCGCGGCCGGTTCGGTTCCGGGATCACCTCGATTTCCAGGCCCGCCGCTGCCAGCCGGCCATGGGTGGCACGCGCCGAAATGTGGAAGGGATCGCGGCGATCCGGATTCTCAGGAAGGTTGATCAAAACGCGGCCCGGCCCGGTGAAGCGGGCGAGGCTGTCGATGTGAAAATCGGTGATGTCCTCGCCCCAGACCCCCTCCGACCAGATCATGCGGTCCGCGCCGTAGGCATCGAGCAGGCGGCTCTCGATCTCGTCCCTGTCCATCCTAGGGTTTCTGTTGGCGTTCACCCAGCTGCTCTCATGCGCCATCAGGAGGCCGTGGCCGTCCTGCTCCACCCCGCCGCCTTCGCCCCGCAGGCCTGTGGGGCGGAGCGGCAGGCCGAGCCGTTCGGACACCCGCCGCGCGATCTGACTGTCGCGCCGGTTGATCTGCTTCTCTCCCCATCCGTTGAACTGGATGTGGCTGATGGCGAGATCTCCGGCGGCGTTGCGCAGAAAGATCGGCCCCGCGTCGCGACACCACAGATCCTCGGTCGGGATGTCCCATAGGTCGACCGCGTGGGACAGCATGGCCCGGGCTTGGGCATGCGCCTCGCGCGCGGCCAGCATCGTCACCGGCTCGAACTGCGCGATCGTGTTGGCGATGTCCGCGATCGTGCGTTGCGTCGTCTCAAGAAACCGCACGCCGGGATAGACGCGGCGGCTGGCTGGCCATTGCATGAAGGTGCGCGCATGCGGGGCCTCCTCGGCGGGCACGTAAAACCCCTGCGCCCCTTGCGCAGCTCCAAAGCCAGCCCATCCGACCAATCCCGCCGCCCCCACACGATGCAAAAGATCCCGCCGCCGCATTACCAAAGCTCCCTCAGGACCGCCGGATCAGCCTAGGCCGCTTCAGCCCGTTGAAAAAGCGCAGACCATCGGGCGGCACCGCCCGGCACCTGCGGCACCGGTGCCCCCTTTGCCACGGCCGACACGCTCCCCTATATCACCCTTCATGTTTGCAGATCTCCTCCGCCGCCTCACCGAGCCCGAGCCGCAGCCGTTGCCCGACCCGGATGCGCGCCGCGCGCTCACGGCGCTGCTTGTGCGGCTGGCCCGCGCCGATGGCGATTACGCCGACGTGGAGGCGCAGCGGATCGACCGTATCGCCATGGCGCGCTACGGCCTGTCCCCCTTCGAGGCAACCGCGCTGCGCCGCGATGCCGAGACGCTGGAGGCGGAGGCGCCCGACACTGTCCGCTTCACCCGCGCGATCAAGGATGCCGTTCCTTACGAAGACCGCGCCGCGGTGATCGAGGCGATGTGGGACGTCGTGCTGGCGGACGGCGAGCGCGACCACGAGGAGGACGGCCTGATCCGGCTTGTCGCCAACCTCCTCGGCATCAACGACCGCGACAGCGCGATAGCCCGCCAGCGCGTCGAAGCCCGCTCGGCGGGGTAGCCGCGCCAAATGCGCGCCGCGCTGCCCATGTATGACCGCCCCGAACTCCGCGGGGCGACCGACCGGTTCTGGACAGCCATCGCCGAACGGCTGCATGCGCTCGGGATCGAGGCGCCGCCGGCGCTTGAAGGGCCGGGCGATCTCTGGTCGCTCTGGCGGTCCCCGGATCTGCTGCTGGCCCAGACCTGCGGCCTGCCCTACCGCGCCGTACTGCACGGCAAGGTCGCGCTGGTGGGAACGCCGGATTACGCGCTGCCGGGTTGCCCGCCCGGCTACTACGGCTCGGTCATCGTCGTGCGGGCCGGGGAAAGCGGCATCCCCAGCCGGTATGCCGGCGCGCGGCTTGCCTATAACGAGCCGCTGTCGCAATCCGGCTGGGCGGCTCCCATCGCCTGGGCGGGGCCGCGGGGGCTGAACTTCGGCCCGCTCGTCCAGACGGGCTCGCACTTGGCCTCGGCGCGTGCCGTCGAGGCGGGCGAGGCGGATATCGCTGCCATCGACGCGGTGACGTGGCGGCTTCTCAAGCGCTACGACACCGTCGCCTCCGGCCTGCGCGAGATCGCCTTCACCGAGCCCACGCCCGGCCTTCCCCTGATCACCGCCGCGGCCCGCGATCCCCGCCCGATTGCCAGCGCCGTCGCGGCGGCCATCGCCACGCTGCCACGCGCAGACGCGACAGCGCTCGGGATCGCGGGCCTCGTCCCCATTCCTGCTGAGGCGTATCTGGGCCAGTCGACACCGCCGAGCCCCGAAGTCTATGCGGAGACGCTCGGCGCCTGAGCGGGCCGCGCGGCGGCGCCCGGGCGATCCGCTCGCGTAGCCCGAACGCCGCGCATCGATGCACCGTCTTGCAGGCACGCGCGGTTTTTGGGCCAACCCACGTACAACCTTGCGTCATTATTGCAATTCATAACAAACTGCGCCCTACTCCCGGTTGGATTCTACGGCGGAGATCGCGTCACCAGTGCAAGTTCCTTCCCCGAACATGACCGCCGAGGGCGCAACCGCGCCCGTGATCGAAATCCGCGGCCTGCACAAAGCCTACGGCGCACTGGAGGTCCTGAAGGGCGTGGACATGACGGCGCCGCGCGGCCACGTAATCTCGCTGATCGGGTCTTCGGGATCGGGGAAGTCCACGCTGCTGCGCTGCGCCAATCTGTTGGAAGACAGCCAGAAGGGCGAGATCGTGTTCGAAGGCGAGCCCGTGGCCTGGCGCGGCAACGGGCATGGCCGCCGCCCCGCCGACCGGGCCCAGATCACCCGGATCCGCACCAATCTTTCGATGGTGTTTCAGCAGTTTAACCTGTGGTCGCATCTGTCGATCCTCGACAATGTCGTCGAAGCGCCGGTGACGGTACTGGGCCGCTCGCGCGAGGAAACCGAAGTGCTCGGGCGCGAGCTACTGGCTAAGGTCGGCATCGGCGACAAGTGCGATGTGTGGCCCGCGCAGCTTTCCGGCGGGCAACAGCAGCGCGCCGCCATTGCCCGCGCCCTGGCGATGGAGCCCAAAGCCCTGCTGTTCGACGAGCCGACCTCGGCGCTCGATCCCGAGCTGCAGCAAGAGGTGGTGAAGGTCATCAAGGATCTGGCCGCCGAAGACCGGACGATGCTGATCGTCACCCACGATATGCGCCTTGCCGCGGATGTTTCCGACCACGTCGTCTTCCTGCATCAGGGGAAGATCGAAGAGGAAGGACCGCCCGAGCAGGTGTTTGGCGCCCCGAAGACGGAACGCCTGCAGCAGTTCCTCTCGCACAGCCGGTAAGCTGTGCGTGCGGACACCACGACCAATCAAGAAACAAACATCAGGGAGACCGAAACCAATGAAACCGATCCTTCTGGCAGCCGCGGCCGCGCTGATTGCCGGCCCGGTTCTGGCGCAGGACGTTGTCCGTATGGGCACCGAGGGCGCCTATCCTCCGTACAACTTCATCAACGATGACGGCGAAGTCGACGGGTACGAGCGTGAGCTTGGCGACATCCTGTGCGAGCGCGCCGGGTTGACCTGCGAGTGGGTGACCAACGACTGGGATTCGATCATCCCGAACCTGACATCGGGCAACTACGATACGATCATCGCCGGCATGTCGATCACGGCCGAGCGGGACGAGGTGATCGACTTCACCCAGAACTACTTCCCGCCCGCGGCGTCGGCCTTTGCCTCCACCAATCCCGACGCCGACCTGACCGGCGGGGTGATCGCGGCGCAGGTGAACACGATCCAGGCGGGATACGTCGCCGAATCCGGGGCGACCCTGCTGGAGTTTGCCACACCGGACGAGACCATCGCCGCGGTCCGCAACGGTGAGGCCGACGCGGTCTTCGCCGACAAGGACTTCCTGACCGCGTTCGTCGATGAAGACCCCGATATGTCCTTCGTGGGCGATGACGTCGCTCTTGGCGGCGGCATCGGGATGGGCCTGCGCGAGAGCGACGGCGAACTGCGTGCCAAGTTCGACGCAATCATCGGCGAGATGAAGGCGGCAGGCGAGCTGAACGAGATGATCGTCAAATGGTTCGGTGAAGACGCCGACGTCTACGATCTCGACGGCTGAGACGTCATGGGCCCGCGCTGCGTCCGCTCCGCGGGCCCCGCATGCCACGTCCCTGTGGCCGGCTGGATGAGCACGACACGATCAGCGACGGAAGGCCCGTGCTGACCCTGTCGGAAAGCTATGACACATCGGCCGGCCGCGTCGCGGCGGGCCGGTTCGGCACCGGGGCACCGCTGGTGCTGGCCCATGGCTGGCCGTGGTCCTCCCAATGCTGGCACCGGGTCGCGCCGATCCTGGCCGAGAGCTGGGAACTCCACGTCTATGATATGCCCGGCTTCGGCCGCTCGCAGAAGGACGGCCCGCGCCGCCCGTCTCTCGACGTGCAGGGAGAAGTGTTCGCCGAGATGCTGGAGACCTGGGGCCTCGACCGGCCCGCGGTTGTGGCGCACGATTTCGGCGGGGCCGTCAGCTTGCGGGCGCATCTCCTGCATGGGCGGGACTATGCGCGCCTGGTTCTGATGAACGTGGTCGCGATGCGGCCCTGGGGCTCGGCCTTCTTCGCCCATGTCGGGGCGCATATCGATGCCTTTGTCGGATTGCCCCCGCATATCCACGCGGCCCTGGCCGACGCCTATATCCGCAGCGCGCTTGCGTCGGGCCTCGCGGAGGATGACATCGAGATGCTGAAAGCCCCCTGGCTCGACGCGGAGGGGCAATCGGCCTTCTACGCCCAGTTCGCCCTGGCCGACGAACGGTTCACCGCCGAGGTCGAGCCGCTGTACGGCGAGGTGCGCTGCCCTGCCTCCGTGCTCTGGGGCGAAGACGATCCGTGGATCCCGATTGCGCGCGGGCAGGCGCTGGCAGAGCGGATGGGCGTCCGCCTGACCCCTTTGCCCGGGCTTGGACATCTGCCACAACTCGAAGCGCCCGCAACGGTGGCGCATCACCTGTCTGCGGCTCTGGGAGGCTGACATGTTCCCGTTTTGCGAAGACCCGTCTGTCTTGAGCACGCCCGCATGGATGGCCTGCTACCTGACGACCGGCGTTCACATGAACTTCTACCTCAGCTTTCTGACGGTGCTGCTGCTGCTGGCGATAACTGCGCCCACGGCGCTGGCCTTCGGCTTTGCCGGGGCCGCGGCGTCCCGCTCGCGGATCGCGCCGCTGGCCTGGCTGGGCAAGGGATACACCGCCATCGTGCGCGGCGTGCCGGATATCGCCTTCTTCCTGTTCTTCGTGATCGCGCTGGATCAGGGCATCGAATACCTCGTGCACGTGGTGCGCTGCCCCGAATGGGACGAGCCTATCCGCCAGGGCGCCAACTTCATCGTCTGCCCCGGCGCCAAGGTGCCGCCGTCGGCGGCGGCGCAGGCCTGGCACGAAGCCTACAACTTCACGCTGGCGATCTTCACCTTTGCGCTGGTGTTCGGCGCCTTTGCGGCAAACGTCCTTTACGGCGCGATGCGCGCGGTTCCCCGTGCGCAGATGGAGACCGCCGAAGCCTACGGCATGACCGATCGGCAAAGCTTCTGGCGGATCCTCGTCCCGCAGATGTGGATCTACGCCCTGCCGGGGTTGTCGAACCTGTGGATGATCCTGATCAAGGCGACACCGCTTCTGTTTCTGCTGGGGGTCGAGGACATCGTCTATTGGGCGCGGGAGCTGGGCGGCTCGAAGACCGCGCGGTTCACCGATTATCCCCATGGCGATTGGCGGCTCTACTACTTTCTGTTCCTGCTGGTGTTCTACCTCGCCTTCACGAAGGTCTCCGAGATCGCTCTGGCGCGGCTGACCCTGCGCCTGTCGCACGGACAGGCGACCATGGGCGGCGAATCCTTACGCAAGGCCCAGGCGTGAGGGGCCCGCGATGAGCTGCGCACAGACCATTCAGGACTACGCCCTGCGCTCGCTCGGGATCGGCGAGCGCCTGCTCCCGAGGGCCGACATCACCTTGTGCGAACAGGTCGTTCTGATCGGGTCCGGCCTGATCTGGAACATCTATTTCGGCGTCATCGCCCTTTTCTCCGGCTTCTTTCTGGCGACGGTGCTCGCCGTGGGGAAGAACGACGAGCGCGCCTGGCTGCGCAAACCGGCCGAATGGTTCATCTTCGTCTTCCGGGGGTCGCCGCTCTTCATCCAGATCTTTCTGGCCTATTTCGCCTTCCTGTCGCTGAAGCAGGCCTATCCGATCTTCGATCCGCTGACCTCGGCCGCGCTTGGCGCCCTGGTCGTGCTGTTTCTCAATACGGCGGCCTACTCCGCCGAGATCTTCTACGGCGCGCTCCGCTCCGTGCCGAAAGGCGATCTGGAAGCGGCGGACGCCTATGGGCTGACGGGCTTCAAGCGGTTTCGCCGCATCGTGTGGCCGACCATGCTGCGGCTCGGCTGGCCGGCCTACACCAACGAAGCGATCTTCTTGTTCCACGCCACAACGCTGGTCTACTTTTCCGGCTTTCCGGCCGTGCAGCAGCGCGGGGACGCGCTGTACTACGCCAGCTACTTCGCGGACCGCACGTTCAACCCCTTCATCCCCTATCCCATCGTGGCGATCTATTTCGTGCTGCTGACCCTGACGATCATCGCGGTGATGGGCGGGGTGAACGCGCGCCTGAACCGGCACCTGCCCCAGGCGGCGGCCCGGCGGCCGCGCATGCTGCCGCAATTGATCCGGTAGGGGGCGTAGCGGGCACGGAGGGTGCCGCGCGCTGGGGGATCAGCCGAGCGGCCCGGGCAGGCGCTCCTCGCTGAGCAGCACGTTCGCCTCCACCCCGCCGATGCCGGGTAGGGCCATGATCCGCCGGCGCAGAACGCGTTCGAAGTCCGGCAGGTCGCGGGCGACCACACGCAGCCGGTAATCGTAGAGCCCCAGCACATGCTCGACCGACTGCACCTCGGGGATGGCGGACACGGCGCGCTCGAAGTCCTGCAGCGACGGGCGGCCCTTGGCTGCGAGCTTCACGCCCAGAAACACCGTCACCCCGAAGCCCAGCGCTTCCCTGTCGAGCACGAGGCGACGGCCGGCCAGTATCCCAGCTTCTGTCAGCCGCCTGATCCGCCGCCACGTGGCGGGTTGCGACAGGCCGAGGCCGCGGCCGAGGTCCGCCGCCGTTTGCGTCGCGTCGCGGCGCAGGGCGCGGAGGAGCGCGCGGTCGACCTCGTCGAGGCCGAGCGGTTCGGCCGGGGCCACTTCGTTCATAGCGGGAGTGCCTCGTCGCGTTTGATCGTAGCCACATGCATCAGCGCTTCAATATCGGCGATATGCGGCAGCGTCAGGATCCGCTCCCGGTAGAGCTGCTGGTAGTGCGCCATGTCGCGCGCAATCACCGCAAGGCGGACATCCACCACGCCGAGGAAGGTCTGCACCTCCAGCACCTCCGGGATCTGGCGGGCCTCGGCATGAAACGCGTCGAAAGCCCCCTGTACCGTTTTGTCGAGCGTCACCCGCAGGCTCACCTGCACTGCCCAGCCAAGCGCGGCCCAATCGATCACGGCTTCCGTACCTTTCACGATGCCCCGATCGCGCAGGCGTTCCATTCGGCGCCACGCGACGGTCGACGTACAGCCCGCCGCTTCGGCCAGGGCCGGCATCTTCATCGATGGGTCCGTCTGCAGATGGCGCAGCAGGCGGCGATCCAGATCTGTAAGCATGAAATCACCGGTTTTGGCATATTTGGTGAATGGATCTACTTCGATTGGTGGAGAAACTGCAAGAAACGCAATCGCATTTCGCCGAATCTGACTAGATTGCCCGCCAATCCGAAACCGCACCAAGGAAGGGCAAGCCCATGCGCGTGTATTATGATCGCGATTGCGACATCAATCTCATCAAGGACAAGAAGGTGGCCATCCTGGGCTACGGCTCCCAGGGCCACGCCCACGCGCTGAACCTGCGCGACTCCGGGGCAAAGAACCTCGTCGTGGCGCTGCGCGAGGGCTCCCCCTCTGCCGCCAAGGCCGAAGGCGAGGGCCTGCAGGTCATGGGGATCGCCGAAGCCGCGGCCTGGTGCGACCTGATGATGTTCACCATGCCCGACGAGTTGCAGGCCGAGACCTATCGCAAGTACGTCCATGACAACCTGCGCGAAGGCTCCGCCATCGCATTCGCGCACGGCCTCAACGTGCATTTCGGCCTGATCGAACCCAAGGCGGGCGTCGACGTGATCATGATGGCGCCCAAGGGCCCGGGCCACACGGTGCGGGGCGAGTACCTCAAGGGCGGCGGCGTGCCCTGCCTCGTGGCGGTGGACACCGACGCCAGCGGCAAGGCGCTGGAGCTTGGCCTGTCCTATTGTTCGGCCATCGGCGGCGGCCGCTCCGGCATCATCGAGACGAACTTCAAGGAAGAGTGCGAGACCGACCTCTTTGGCGAGCAGGCGGTACTGTGCGGCGGCTTGGTCGAGCTGATCCGCATGGGCTTCGAAACGCTGGTCGAGGCGGGCTACGCCCCCGAGATGGCCTATTTCGAGTGCCTGCACGAGGTGAAGCTGATCGTCGATCTGATCTACGAAGGCGGCATCGCGAACATGAACTATTCGATCTCGAACACCGCCGAGTATGGCGAGTATGTAAGCGGGCCCCGCATCCTGCCCTACGACGAGACCAAGGCTCGCATGAAGGCCGTGCTGGACGACATCCAGCAAGGCCGCTTCGTGCGCGACTGGATGGCGGAATGCGCCGTGGGCCAGCCCTCCTTCAAGGCGATCCGGCGCAACAATGACGCCCATCAGATCGAGCAGGTGGGCGAGACCCTGCGCGGGATGATGCCGTGGATCACCGCCGGGCGGATGGTCGACAAGTCGAAGAACTGATCCCGGCCGGAGGGGGGCGGGCACGATGGCCGGCCCCCTCCCTATGGCGCCGCCGCCCCGGCGCCCCATATCCTGGCAGAACGCGTACCGCGCGCCACATGCGGGCCGACGCACACAAGCGCGCCCAGAAGGAGGACCCCAGATGCTCGACACCCCAAACAGCTTGAAGACGAAGCTGGCCGATCCGGAGCTGCTGGCGACCCGCGCCTACCTTGCCGGGACATGGGCCGACGCCGATGACGGCGCGACCTTCCCCGTCACCAATCCCGCAACAGGCACCGTGATCGCCGAAGTGGCGCATTTGTCCCGCGCGGAAGCCGCCCGCGCGGTCGCCGCGGCCAAGACGGCTCAAAAAGCCTGGGCCGCCCGTACCGCAAAGGACCGCAGCCAGGTGCTGCGGCGCTGGTTCGAGCTGATCATGGCGGCGCAGGAAGACCTCGCCATTATCCTGACCGCCGAACAGGGCAAACCGCTGGCGGAGGCGCGCGGCGAGGTCGCCTATGGCGCGTCCTTCGTCGAATGGTTCGCCGAGGAAGCCAAGCGCCTCTACGGCGAGACGATTCCCGGCCATGCACCGGACAAGCGCATTCAGGTGATCAAGCAGCCCGTCGGGGTGGCCGCCGCGATCACCCCCTGGAACTTTCCCAACGCGATGATCACCCGCAAGGTCGCGCCGGCGCTCGCCGCGGGCTGCGCCATGGTCGTGCGCCCGGCGGAGCAGACGCCCCTCTCCGCTCTGGCGCTCGGCGTTCTGGCGACGCGCGCGGGCATTCCGGCGGGCCTCCTGTCGATCCTGCCGTCGGATTACGCCAATGCCCCGGCCATCGGGCAGGAGTTCTGCGAAAACCCCGACATTGCCAAGATCACCTTCACCGGCTCCACCGAGGTCGGGCGGATCCTGCTCCGCCAATCCGCCGACACCGTCAAGAAGGCGACGATGGAGCTTGGCGGCAATGCCCCGTTCATCGTGTTCGACGATGCCGACATAGACGCCGCCGTGGACGGCGCCATTCTGTGCAAGCTCCGCAATGCCGGGCAGACCTGCGTCTGCGCCAACCGGATCTATGTGCAGGATGGCGTGTACGAGGCGTTCGCCGAAAGGTTTGCCGCTAAGGTCGCCGAGATGAGAGTGGGCGACGGCATGGATGAGGACGTCGCGATCGGCCCACTGATCGACCTGGACGCCGTGAAGAAGGTAGAGAACCATCTCGCCGACGCCGAAGCCAAGGGCGGCACCGTCGTTCTGGGCGGGGCAAGGGTCGACGGCGGGGGGACGTTCTTCCAACCGACCGTCGTCACCGGTGCCACGCGCGACATGCTCTTCTCCACCGAGGAGACGTTCGGCCCGCTCGCGCCGCTCTTCCGGTTCGAGACCGAGGCGGAGGCCGTTAGAGTGGCCAACGACACGATCTTCGGTCTTGCGGCCTATTTTTATGCCCGGGATCTCGCCCGGGTGACCCGCGTCTCCGAGGCGCTGGAATACGGGATCGTTGGCGTGAACACCGGCATCATCTCGACAGAGGTCGCGCCGTTCGGAGGGGTCAAGCAATCGGGCCTCGGGCGCGAGGGGTCCCGGCACGGGATCGAGGAATATGTGGAGATGAAGTACATCTGCGTCTCGATCTGACGCCGGTCAGATCCGCAGGGCGCGGCGGCCGTCAGGGGATCGCCGCGGAGTGTCGAAATGCGCGCCTTGGGGCCGCAATGGCGGCATTCACCACGCCTCCTGCGTCATTCTCGTTTGCAAAGAGGGCCGAAGGCTGGGCGTGGCGCCCGGATGGCCGGTCTGCCACGCAGATAAGGTGGTGGACCTGACGCGCCGCGTATCCTGGGAACCGTGGCGCCTTTGCGTGGCTCTCCAGCGATCCTCGCGCCACCGGCGTGGGAGCTACCCTAGGCGCGGAGCGTCCGACCGCTCCGTACACTGGGCGCGGCATTTGGGGGAGGCGAACGACTTCGCGCCGCGGCTCTGAGCATTGCACCCGGTCAATGGCGGCTGGCGCAGGACGCTTCTGGAGTTACGGGGAGGCGGCGCTGCGCTGCCCGCTCCGTTGGAAGGCCTGGTGCGCCTCGTTCACGAGCCGCGCGTAGGAGGTTCCGCTTCCGGGAAGGGCGGCCTCGGCGACATCGCCGAACAGCTCCTCGATCGCAGTGAACTTCGCACCCGCCACCACGGGCAGCGGCGCCCCGAGAAAGGCGCGGCGGCGGACCGCCCGCGCGCGCCAGAGCAGCGCCCACAGCCGAACAAGCTTGGCCCGTTCCGCGGCTTGCCGAGTCATATCGCCGTCGAGGGCCACGGCGAAGTCGAGGTCGAGTTCGCCAGCCAGCCGTCCGGCGGCCCTGTGCTCGGTCGAGGCCGGGCAGGACCGCTTGATGACGTCGGAGGCGAGCCGGTGACGACGCCCGAGAAGCGCCGGAAAGAGCCGCGGCCAGAAGGCCGACAGGCTACTGGCGGCCAGGACGCCCAAGAGAAACCAGAACACCGGCCCGAGCGGCGCATACTGCGTGGACGCAGCGATGCCGACAATACCGACGAGCGGACAGATCGCCGCTAGGACCCACTTGCTCATGCCATTTCCCACACAGTCTCCCAGAGGGGAGGCTCTCAGGATTTGGTTTGCATTTGGTTAAAATCCGTCGATCTGGGAGCAGGATGCCGGGGTGGCGCGTTCAGCATGTGCGCCTCGGACACGTGAGAACCCGGAAGCTGAGCCGCCTGACGCGCACAACGTTGCGCGCCGTGCGGCGGCCCGACCTTTGGGATGCGGCCGCCTGGTGCACGGAACCCGGTGCCGTCTGGATTACTGCTGCTGAAGCTGCAGGTCCGCGAGAAAGGCCAGAAGATTGGCGCGATCCTCGGCGTCGCGCAGGCCACGATAGCTCATGCGATTCCCGGCGGCGTATTCGGCCGGGTTCTCAAGCCACGCGTCCATGTTCTCGATCGTCCAGACCCCGCCCATGTCGGACAGCGCGTCCGAGTAGCTGAACCCGTCGATCGAGGCCTTGTCGCGGCCGATGATGTCGACGAGATGCGGGCCCACCCTGTTCTGCGCCTGATCGGCGACATGGCACGCCGAACACTGGCGCCAGAGGCGGCCCCCCGCCCGGAGATCGCCGGCCGCAGCAACCGCCGACAGATCGGCTGCCGGAGCGGCTTCGGCGCTGGCCTCGACCACAACGGCCTCGTGCGCCTCCGCGTCCGGGGCTTCGACCGCGGCGACGCTCTCCGGCACGGCGTCCCCCTCGGGCGCGGCATCGGCTTCGGCAACCTCCTCCGAAACGGTCGCTGGCGCAGCCTCCGGGGCGGCGTCCGCTTCTGCCACATCTTCCTCCGGGGACGATTCCGGCGTCGTGTCGGCCTCTGCCACATCTTCCTCCGGGGTCGCTTCCGGGGCGGTGTCGGCCTCTGCCACGTCCTGTTCTGGGGCGGTCTCCGGCGACGCGTCTGCCTCCGCCGTCACGGGCGCCTCTTCGGGCCCTTCCGCCGCGGCGATGTCTTCGGCGGGGGCCTTTTCCGCAGCAGGATCCACATCGGCCGGCGTGTCGGCCTCGGCGACATCCTCTTCTGGCGCCTCCTCGATCACCTGGGCGTCTTCGGCCGGCTCCTCCACTTCAACGGCGGGCGACGCGGCGTTCACCGGGATCGACGTCGTCTGGTAGAGACTGCCGCTCGCGCCCAGCAAAACCACGAAGAACAGCGACGGTCCCCCCAACGCCAGAATGCCTGCTGTGTACTTGTCCACGTTTTCCTCCTGCCGAGCGCCCTGCCCGTCCGTTCTTTCGTTCATGCGCAACATTGGTCATCCGGCGCGCATTTCCATGACAGATTGTCGCAGGCTGAATGCCCGGTTGACACGCTCGCTTCAAGCCTGCCGTTCCGCTCCGCCGAAAGTGCGCATCTGCTCCAATCCTTTGGCTGCACATAGCGCGATGTCGGCAAAATCTATGGCGCCCCTCGCCCGGACCTGGGCGGCGCACCGCGCACCGCACCCGCACACGAGCCGAATCCGGAGCGGACTAACGCGAAGCTTCTAAAGGAATCCCTTATGGGGTCGGCGCGACGGCCCCACGAAGCGGGGGCAGCCCTTGGCTGCTGGGAAGGTGTCCCGGGCGTACTGACCGCCGGAGCAAAGCGGCGCCTAGCGGGTGCGCATGGCCAGTCGCGGCACTTCACACGACCGCGCAGCAGCCGACACGTCCGGACCGGCGGTCATTGTTCATCTAGGCGTTACGCAGGAGCAGAGCTCCGGTCAGACGGCAGAGGAATGGCCCGCGGTGTCCATCGCATAGGCATCGAAGGCCCGGCAGATCATCCGCGTCAGCGGGCGCCCTTCCTTGCGGATCTCGATGCCGCCGGGGCAGGCTCTGACGAACCCGTCGAATTCCGCCACGGCGCGATCGAACATGAGGTCGAGCGCATCGGACGTGGCGCCCGGCATCGCCTCCAGTTCGGTGCGGTCGGAGCGAAAACGGCACATGACCTGTTCGATCAGACGGCCGCGGATGAGATCTTCTTGGGTGAAGGCATGGCCGCGCTTCGTCCCAAAGAGGCCCTCGCCGATGGCCTTGGCGTAATCGCCCGTCCCGGATCGGTTCTGCGCGTAACCCTGGGGAAACCGCGAAATCGCCGACGCCCCGAGGCCGATCAGCGCCTCGCCGGTATCGACCGTGTAACCCTGAAAGTTGCGGCGCAGCGTTCCGTCATGGGCCGCGAGGGCCATCGCATCGGCCTTGCGGGCGAAGTGGTCGATCCCGACCTCGTCGTAATCGTCCCAGATGAAGAGGCGCCGGGCAGTGTCGAAGAGCCTCAGACGCTCCTCCGGCGTGGGCAGCAGATCCGACGGGATCAGCGTCTGGCGCCGTGCCATCCACGGCACATGCGCGTACCCGTACAGCGCGACGCGATCCGGATTGAGCGACAGCAGCTTCTGAACGCTCTCCGTCATCTTCTGCTGGCTCTGATTGGGCAGGCCATACAGGATGTCGGTGTTCAGGCTCATGATGCCCCGCGACCGGATGCCGTTGACGGCGGCCTCGGTCGTCTCGAAGCTCTGCTCCCGTCCGATGATCTTCTGAATCTCGGGATCGAAGTCCTGCACCCCGATGGAGGCGCGGGTCATGCCTGCCCGGGCCAGGGCATCGAGGCGCGCATCGTCCAACTCGCTCGGGTCGATCTCGACAGAGAACTCGCCCCCCGGCGCCAACGGCAGCACCGCAAAGATAGAGGCCGCGAGATCGCGCACCATGTCCGGGCTCAATAGGGTGGGCGTGCCTCCGCCCCAATGCAGGTGCGACAACGTGGCGTCGGCCGGCAGGCGGGCGCTCAGAAGCTCCAATTCCGCCTTCACGACCTCCAGGTAACCGGCCACCGGCGCCCCCGAGGAGGTGCCCTGCGTGCGGCACGCACAGAACCAGCAGAGCCTTCTGCAGAAGGGGATATGCACGTAGAGGGAGAGTTGCGCGCCCCGCGGAAGGGCCGCCACCCAGTCGCCGAACTCCCCCGGACCGACGCCACCTGAGAAGTGCGGCGCGGTCGGATACGAAGTGTACCGGGGCACCCGCGCGTCAAAGAGGCCCAACCGGGCGAGTTGCGAGACGTTCGACATGTGCATACCGTATGACACAAGATCCCCCTGTATCCTTGACCGAGATCAAGAAAGAACCCGATGCCCACGACGCAGATCGAGCCATTGCAACTAGAATGTGCAAACTGTCCGATTCGTCATCGTGCCGTCTGCGCACGCTGCGAAGCCGACGAACTCGACCGCTTGGAGGAGATGAAATTCTACCGTTCGTTCGAGGCCGGGCAGACCATTGCCTGGACCGGCGACCGCATGGATTTCGTGGCCTCGATCGTCACCGGCATCGCCACACTCAGCCAGACGCTCGAGGATGGCCGGACCCAGATGGTGGGCCTGCTTCTGCCTTCCGATTTCATGGGCCGCCCGGGACGGGAGACCGCTGCCTATGACGTAACGGCCACGACCGACGTCGTGATGTGCTGCTTCCGGCGCAAGCCCTTCGAGACCATGATGGCGAAGACCCCGCACATCGCGCAGCGCCTTCTGGAGATGACTCTCGACGAGCTGGACGCCGCGCGCGAGTGGATGCTGCTGCTCGGGCGCAAGAATGCGCGCGAAAAGATCGCCTCGCTTCTGGCCATCGTGGCGCGGCGCGATGCGGCGCTGAAGATGATGCAAGCGGGCGGCTCGCTGGAGTTCGATCTGCCGCTGACCCGCGAGGCGATGGGCGATTATCTGGGGCTGACACTGGAGACCGTGAGCCGGCAGATGTCGGCCCTGAAGCGGGACGGCGTGATCGTCCTGGCCACGAAGCGCCACATCACCGTGCCCGACTTCGACCGCTTGTTGGAAGAAACCGGGGACGACACCGACGGCGGCCTGCTTTTCTGACCTAATTCCGCGCGCCCGTCTGAACCGCGAGCGGTTCGGCCGGACACCCCTCCCCTGCCCGCCAGGGCGGCGACCTACTCGCCCGGGTGCACCCTTGCGCGCGGCGACGCGCGGGCGGCGCCCTCTCTGCTTGCACATGGTACCCGCCACCCGGGCGCTCCCGACCCCGGCCGCGCCTCGTTGGAGGCGCGGGCCCCTTGGCGCCAAATCACGGCCGCGCCCGGCGGCCCGCCGCGATCCGCGCGCCCTCTTTCCCCAAATGCCCGCCTTGTGGATACTGACAAAAACGAAAAATGGGAGGAATCGCATGGGCTGGCTCGCAGACGAGACCGGCCTCGACAAGACCGAGGCCAACTTCACCCCGCTGACCCCGCTGTCGCATCTCAATCGCGCGGCCGAAATCTTCCCCGAGCATGAAGCGCTCGTCTATCACAATCACCGACTGACCTATGCCGCGTACCGCGACCGGGTCACCCGGCTGGCAAGCGCGCTTTCGCAAATGGGGGTGGCGCCGGGCGATGTCGTCGCAACCCTGCTGCCCAACGTCCCCGCGCAGGCGGTGGCCCACTTTGCCGTGCCCGCGAGCGGCGCCATCCTCAACACGATCAACATCCGGCTCGACGTCGACACCGTCGCCTACATCTTCGGCCATGGCAGCGCCAAGGTCGTGCTCTGCGATACCCAGTTCCTGCCCCTCGCCGAAGCCGCCAAGGACCGGATGGAGGGCGACGGACCGGCCATCATCGAAGTGTCCGACCACGCCGCGGGCTATCCGGCCACCGGCCAGTATCCGGAGTACGAAGCCGTCGTCGCCTCCGGCGCGCCCGATTTTGCCTGGGCGATGCCGCAGGACGAATGGGAGAGCATCTCGCTCAACTACACCTCCGGCACGACGGGCCGGCCGAAGGGCGTGGTGTACCACCATCGCGGCGCCTACCTGAACACGATGGGCCAGGTGATCTCGTGGCGAATGGTGCTGCATCCACGCTACCTGACGATCGTTCCGCTTTTTCATTGCAACGGCTGGTGTCACACCTGGATGATGCCGCTCGTCGGCGGCACGGTGGTCTGTTGCCGCGATATCACGGCAGAGGCGATTTACAACGCCGTGGCCTATGAAGGCGTCACGCATTTCGGCGGCGCCCCCATCGTCCTGAACATGATCGTTAATGCCGATGACGAGATCCGCCGCCCCTTCGACCACATCGTCGAAGTGTTCACCGCCGGGGCCCCCCCGGCCCCGGCCACGCTGCAGGCGATCGAGGCGCTCGGCTTCCATGTGCAACAAGTCTACGGGCTGACCGAAACCTACGGCCCCGCCATCGAGAGCACATGGAAATCCGACTGGGACCGGCTCGCCGTCTCCGAAAGGACGGCGAAGAAGGCGCGCCAGGGCGTGATCATGCCGTTCATGGAGCATCAATACGTCGCCGACCCCGACAGCCTCTCCCCGGTCCCCAGAACGGGACAGGCCCAGGGCGAGATCATGATGCGCGGCAACGGGGTGATGAAGGGCTACTACCGCAACCCCGAAGCCACGCAGGAGAGCTTCCGCGGCGGCTACTTCCACACCGGCGATCTGGCCGTGCACCACGAAGACAGCTTCGTGCAGATCGCGGATCGCGCGAAGGACATCATCATCTCGGGCGGCGAGAACGTCTCTTCCGTAGAGGTGGAAAGCGTGCTGATGCACCATCCCGCGGTGTCGCTCTGCGCCGTCGTCGCAAAGCCCGACGAGACCTGGGGCGAGGTGCCGTGCGCCTTTGTCGAGCTCAAGCCCGGCAAAACAGCGACAGAGAGCGAGCTCATCGCCCATTGCCGGGCGCATCTCGCCGGGTTCAAAACCCCCAAATCCGTCCTCTTTGCAGAGCTTCCCAAAACCTCGACAGGCAAGATCCAGAAGTTCGAACTGCGCAAGCGCGTGGCCGACACCGCAGCCTGAAGTGGCGCTGACGCCGCGGTGACTTTGCCCTGCCCGGGCCCTGCCCTACAATGACGCCAGCACCGTGGGAGGAGAGACCGGTTCGTGCCATTAGACGTCAGCCACGACCCCTGGCTGGTGATCGCGTCCTTCGCGATCGCGCTGATGGCCGGCTTCACCGGCCTCTCGGCGACACGCGGCGCGCAGGCGCTCGCCATCGGCCCGCGCAAGCGCGTCGTCGCCACCGCCGCGGTGATCCTGGGCGGCGGCATCTGGTCGATGCACTTCGTGGCGATGCTCGGGCTACAGTTGCCGGTGCCGTTCTTCTACGATCCGCTGATCACGCTGATCTCCGCCCTCCTCGGAATTCTGATCGTCGGCGTGGGGTTGCTGCTTCTGCACTTCACCCCGCGCCGCCCGACGACGCTCACGCTGGCCGGGGTGATCTTCGGAACGGGCATCCTCGTGATGCACTATGTCGGGATGTCGGGGATGGAGGCCTGCCGCGCCGCCTATACCCCGCTCGGCATCCTCCTGTCGGTCGCCATCTCGCTGCCGCTGTCGGTCCTGGCGATCTGGGTCGCATACGGCGAGCGCACGCGCGCCAACATCGTCTTCGGCACGATGTGTTTCGCGGCCGCCGTCGTGGCGCTGCACTACCTCGCCATCGCGGGCACAACGTTCATCGCCGAACCACCCGGCGCGGGCACCGGGCCGATGCTGTCGAACGAGGCGCTGGCCTTCATCGTCACGCTGGCCGCCTTCGTGATCTGCGGTCTCTTCCTGCTGTCCGGGGCGACCTTTCTGCCCGTGGCAGCCAACGCCGAAGAAGAAGGCGTCCCCCCGCCCGCTAGACCGCCGGAGAGCCCGCCCCCCGCCGAACGCAGCCCCGCGCCGAGACGTGCCGAAGCCGCCCGCCCCGTGCCCTACGAACAGAACGGGCGCACCCTCTTCGCCGACCCGACGGACATCGCCGCCTTTCGGGCGGAAGGCCACTACACCATCGTCTATCTGGGGGCGGAGAAGGTCTTCTGCCCCTGGTCGATCTCCGAGGCCGAAACCCGCCTCGCCTCGGCGGGCTACCTGCGCGCCCACCGCAGTTATCTCGTCAACCCCAGCCATGTCAGCGGCTTCGAGCGCAAGAAGGACGGGGGCATCGCCTATTTCGACGCGGTCGCCGCGCTCGACAAGGTCCCCGTGGCGCGCTCCCGCCTGCCGGAGATCCGCACCGCCCTCGGCCTCTGACAAGCCGCGGGCCGTCCTCGGACGCGCCGCCCCTCCCGTCCTCACTTTGCCCTAAATAGCCGGGGGGCGTCGCCCCGCGGCGCGACCGGGGGCAGCGCCCCCGTACCGCAGCCCCGAACAGGCGATACCGGCCGTTTTCGCACTTCGTGCAGCCATGGCGCATCTCGTGAAGCCGATGCAGCGCGTCGTTCGATCTTTCTGTGGCGTGCCGTCGACCGCGGCATACATCTTCGATCATGCGGCGTAAGACCGCACCTAGGATTGTACCCAGGGAGGAGCACATGATACCGGCTCGGTTCGACTACCACCGCCCCGCAGACATCCCCGCAGCCCTTGCCATTCTCGACGAGCACGGCGACGAGGCGCGCGTCATCGCGGGCGGGCACAGCCTGATCCCGATGATGAAGCTCCGGATGGCGGATCTCTCGCATCTGATCGACCTGCAGGATATCGCCGAATTGCGCGGGATCCGCATCGAGGGCGCGCATGTCACGATCGGCGCGATCACCACCCAGGCCGAGCTGATCGACGACCCTGCCCTCGCCGAGGCCGCGCCGATATTGCGCGAGGCCGCGCTGCAGATCGCCGATCCCCAGGTGCGCTACATGGGCACCGTGGGCGGCAATGTCGCCAACGGCGATCCGGGCAACGACATGCCCGGCCTGATGCAGTGCCTCGACGCGACCTTCCACCTCATCGGCTCCGGCGGTGCTCGCAGCGTCGCGGCGCGCGACTATTACGAAGCCGCCTACATGACCGACCGCGAGGATGACGAGATCCTGACGGCGATCTCCTTCACAACGCAATCGGGCGGCTATGCCTACGAAAAGCAGAAGCGCAAGATCGGCGATTATGCCACCGCCGCCTGCGCCGCGCTCGTGGCGAAAGAGGGCGGCACGATTAAAGCCGCCTCCATCGCCATGACCAACCTCTCCGATACGCCGATCTGGTCGGAGGAGGCTGGCGCGGCGCTCATCGGCACCACGGGCGACGCCGCCGCTGTCAAAGCGGCCGTCGAGGCCGCCAAAGCCGCCATCGACCCGACCGAGGACAATCGCGGCCCGGTCGATTTCAAGATGCACGTCGCGGGCGTGATCATAGGACGCGCCATCGAGCGCGCCATCAGCCGCGCCTGACAGGGAGGACGCCAGCATGGGCAAGCAACACTATCAGATCACCGTCAACGGCGAGGCCAAGGACGTCCTGGCCGAGCCGCGTGAGCTTCTGATCCACACGCTGCGCGAGCAGCTGCGCATCACTGGCCCGCATGTGGGCTGCGAGACGTCCCATTGCGGGGCCTGCACCGTCGATATCGACGGCAAGTCGATCAAGGCATGCACCGTCTTCACCGCCCAGGTTGCGGGCAAGGACATCACCACCGTCGAGGGCCTCGGCACGCCGGACGCGATGCACGTCCTGCAGGAGATGTTCCGCGAGCATCACGGGCTCCAGTGCGGCTATTGCACCCCGGGCATGATCACCCGCGCCTATCGCCTGCTGCAGGAGAACCCGACGCCCACCGAGGAGGAGGTGCGCTTTGGCATGGCCGGCAATCTCTGCCGCTGCACGGGCTACCAGAACATCGTGAAGTCGATCCTCGCGGCCGCCGAGGAGATGCAGAAGCCTGCCGTGGAGGCCGCGGAATGAAGGATCTTCCCGATACCCCCGAACGCCAGGAACGCGCCGAAAAGCTCAAGGGGCTCGGCTCCTCCCGCAAGCGCGTCGAGGATGCGCGCTTCACGCAAGGCAAGGGCAATTATGTCGACGATATCGACCTGCCCGGCATGATCTTCGGCGATTTCGTGCGCTCGCCCCATGCCCATGCGCGCGTCACCGCGATCCACACCGAAGAGGCGATGAAGGTGCCCGGCGTTCTGGCCGTCCTCACCGCCAAGGATCTGGAGCCCCTGGGCCTGCACTGGATGCCGACGCTTGCGGGCGATAAGCAGATGGTGCTGGCCGACGGCAAGGTGCTGTTCCAGGGTCAGGAAGTGGCCTTCGTCGTCGCGACCGACCGCTACGCCGCCGCCGACGGGATCGAGGCCGTTGTCGTCGACTACGAGGAACTCCCGGTCGTCGTCGATCCGTTCAAGGCGATGGAGCCGGACGCCCCGGTGCTGCGCGAGGACCTGGAAGGCCAGACCGAGGGCGCCCACGGCCCCCGGCGTCACCACAACCACATCTTCACCTGGGAGCAGGGCGACAAGGAGGCCACCGAGCAGGTGCTCGACGCCGCCGAGGTCGTCGCCGAGGAGATGGTCTATTACCATCGCACCCATCCCTGCCCGCTCGAGCCCTGCGGCTGCGTGGCGAGCATGGACAAGGTGAACGGCAAGCTGACGCTCTACGGCACGTTCCAGGCGCCGCACGCGATCCGTACCGTGGTGTCGCTGATCTCGGGCATCGAGGAGCACAATATCCGCGTGGTCTCGCCGGATATCGGCGGCGGTTTCGGCAACAAGGTCGGCGCCTATGCGGGCTATGTCTGCTCCGTCGTGGCTTCCATCGTCACCGGCAAGCCGGTGAAGTGGATCGAAGACCGGATGGACAATCTGATGACCACCGCCTTCGCCCGCGACTACTGGATGAAGGGCAAGATCTCGGCCACCAAGGAGGGCAAGATCACCGGCCTTTGGTGCCACACCACGGCGGACCATGGCGGCTTCGATGCCTGTGCGGACCCCACGAAGTTCCCCGCGGGCTTCATGAACATCTGCACCGGCTCCTACGACATTCCCGTTGCCTATCTCGCGGTCGACGGGGTCTACACCAACAAGGCGCCCGGTGGCGTGGCCTATCGCTGCTCCTTCCGCGTTACGGAGGCGGCCTATTTCATCGAGCGGATGATCGAGGTGCTGGCCATCGAGCTGGGCATGGATGCCGCCGAGCTGCGGCGCATCAACTTCATCAAGAAGGAGCAGTTTCCGTACCAGTCGGCCCTCGGCTGGGAGTACGATTCCGGCGATTACCACACCGCGTGGGACAAGGCGCTGGAAGCCGTCGATTATGCGGGGCTGCGCAAGGAGCAGGCCGAGCGGGTCGAGGCGTTCAAGCGGGGGGACACCCGCAAACTCCTCGGCATCGGCCTGACCTTCTTCACCGAGATCGTGGGCGCCGGGCCCGTGAAGAACTGCGACATCCTCGGGCTGGGCATGTTCGACAGCTGCGAGATCCGCATTCACCCCACCGGCTCGGCCATCGCCCGGCTCGGCACGATCTCGCAAGGTCAGGGCCACGCCACGACCTTCGCCCAGATCCTGGCGACTGAGATCGGCCTGCCGGCGGATTCGATCACCGTCGAGGAGGGCGATACCGATACCGCGCCCTATGGCCTTGGCACCTATGGTTCGCGTTCGACCCCCGTTGCGGGGGCGGCAACGGCCATGGCCGGCCGCAAGATCCGCGCCAAGGCGCAGATGATCGCGGCCTACCTGCTGGAGGTCCATGACGACGACGTCGAATGGGATGTCGACCGCTTCGTGGTCAAAGGCGCGCCGGAGAAGTTCAAGACCATGAAAGAGATCGCCTTCGCGGCCTATAATCAGGCCATCCAGGGTATCGAGCCGGGTCTTGAAGCGGTGAGCTACTACGATCCGCCCAACATGACCTATCCGTTTGGGGCTTATGTCTGCGTGATGGACATAGACGTGGACACCGGCGTCACTGACATCCGCCGCTTCTATGCGCTGGATGACTGTGGCACGCGCATTAATCCGATGATCATCGAAGGTCAGGTGCATGGAGGTTTGACTGAGGCACTCGCCGTCGCACTGGGGC